>NZ_CP051627.1:1518055-1821666 GCF_023208015.1 Thermobifida alba
CGCCCCGCTCCTCGATCTCCGCCGTGACCTCGGTCAGGGCCTCGCCCGAGCGTGCGGTCACCGCGACGTCGTAGCCGGCGGCGGCCAGCCCGACGGCGATGGAGCGGCCGAGCCCGCGGCTCGCGCCGGTGACCCACGCCCGCATCCCGGCGGGCTCCGCTGCGGCACTTTGCACCATCACCAGTCCTCACCACCACTCTCTCGACCGACCGGTCGGGCGACACCACGATACGAGGCCCCGGTGGAGGGTGGCAACAGAGGGGGCCGTCTGCGCTGCCTCTCCTGGCCGGGGAGCGCGATTCGGGAACGGCCGACGGGCGGTCGCCGTAGACCGTCCGGGCGGTCGGTTATGGCTCTCCTGGAGCCGCCGCTCGCCGGGACGCCGCGGACGGGAACACGGCCCGCGGCCTTTGCGGGCGGGCTTTCCGTGTCGGCCTCCCCCGCGCGGCCGGCCGCTTCCCGCCCGAGCACCGCGACCGAACCCGCCCGGCCCCGCCCCGGCCGGACCGGCCGTCCCCCGCGGGACACCGAGCTTTCAACGACACCCCTGACGATCGTCAGGGGCCCTCCCCAACGGTCGGCACTGTCGGCCGGGCACCGCGCCTTCCTAGCGTGGCCCTCCACCGAGTCCAGCAACGGGAAGGCGCCATGACCCCATCGATCCCCGGGCGAAAGGACCCCGCCCTCGAAACGGTCGACCTCGTCAAACGGTTCGGGGCAGGAGAAACAGCGGTCACCGCCGTGGCCGGAGTGACCCTCGGTTTCCGCCGCGGCGAGTTCGTCGCCGTCATGGGCCCCTCCGGCTCCGGCAAGTCCACCCTGATGAACCTCCTCGCCGGACTGGACACCCCCACCTCGGGCCGGGTGGTGATCGAGGGAGTCGACCTCACCGAACTCGACGACCGGCAACTGACCCGCCTGCGGCGCAGGCGCATCGGCTTCATCTTCCAGGCGTTCAACCTGCTGCCGGCCCTCAACGCCGAGCAGAACATCCTGCTCCCCCTCACGCTCGCCGGCCGCCGCCCCGACAGGGAGTTCTTCGACGAGATCGTGCACTCCCTGCGCATCCAGGACCGGCTCCGGCACCGCCCCGCCGAGCTGTCCGGCGGCCAGCAGCAGCGTGTCGCGATCGCCCGCGCCCTGCTGACCAGACCGGCGGTGGTCTTCGCCGACGAACCGACCGGCGCCCTGGACGTCTCCGCCAGCCGCGAGGTCCTCGACCGGCTACGGCAGGCGAGCACCCGGCTGGAGCAGACCGTCGTCATGGTCACCCACGACCCCGTCGCCGCCGCCCACGCCGACCGGGTGCTGCTGCTGTCCGACGGCGCAGTCCGGGGCACCGTCGAACAGCCGACCGCCCCCGCCGTCCTGGATGCCATGGCCCGGATGGAGGGCTGATGTTCGGCTACGCCTGGGCGCAGGTCAGCGCCCGCCCCGCCCGCCTGTCCGCGGTCCTGTCCGCGATCGCCCTGGGCACACTGTTCCTGGCGGCCACCGCCGTGTTCGCCGCCACCTCCTCCGCCGGCCTGCGCGCGATCGCCGCGGCCCCGCTGACAGCGGCCGACGTGGTCGTGGACCGCGACCCTGCCGCCGCCGACCCCGGCGCCGACTGGCCCGCACTGGTCCTCGACCATCCCGACGTCACGGCCACCGCGCCGGTCCACGCCGACACCGTCCAGCTCGTCACCGACGGCCTGCGTGCCACCACCACCGTCTACAGCGTCTCCGAACGGCCCGAACTCCGCTGGTTCGACCTGGCCGAAGGGACATGGCCCACCGACGCCACCGAGGTGGTGGCCGACGCGCCCACCCTGGACTCCGCGGGACTCGCGGTGGGCGACACCGTGCGCCTCCGCTCCGACGGCGGCGCGGAGACCGAGGTGACCGTGGTCGGCGTGGCCGACCTCGGATTCCGACCCCTGACCGGGGTGCAGTACCAGTTCTACTCGTCCGAGGACTTCTTCGCCGACCAGAGCCCGCTGGGCGTCACGGCCCGCGTCGCCGACGGGGCCTCCCCCGAGGCGGTGGTGGAGAGCCTGGACGCGGTCCTCCCCGACAGCCTGTTCCCAATGACCGCACAGGAACAGGCCCGACTGGCGGCGGACCGGTTCGCGGGCGGCTCCCAGCAGCTGGACCTCCTCCTGCTCACCTTCGCCCTCATCGCCCTGCTCGCGGCCGCGCTGGTCATCGCCAACACCTTCACCATCCTGCTGTCCCAGCGGCGCCGCGACACCGCGCTCCTGAGGCTGGTGGGCGCGGACCGCTCCCAGGTGAGGAACCTGGTCCTCGCCGAGGCGCTGATCGTCGGCTCCCTCGGCTCGGCGGTCGGCGTGGCCGCGGGCGTGGGCGTGGGGTACGCGGGCGCGTCGCTGATGGGGCTGACCGGGGACGGGCTGCACGTGAGCGCCTCGGCCCTGGCCGGGGCGTTCCTGGCGGGCGTGGCCACGACCGTGTGCGCCGCGTGGTTCCCGGCGCGCACGGCGGCGGCGACCGCACCGGTCGAAGCGCTCCGGTCGGCGTCGCTTTCCAGCGACGTCCGTTTCCGTGCCGTCCACGCGGTGGGACTCGTCGCGGCCGGGAGCGGCGTGGCGGCGATGGTGGCCGGCACGGCGGCGGCGAGCCTGCCCGTGGCCGTCGCGGGCGGTTTCCTCGGCGCGGTCGGCCTGCTGCTGTTCCTCCGCTACGCGATCGCCCGTCTCCTCGGGGGCGTCGACCGTCTGCTGCGGCGCGGGGGAGGCGTCGCGGAGCTGGCCGGGGCCAACCTGCGGCGCAGCATCGGCAGGGCCGCCACGGCCACGCTCACCCTGGTGCTCGGCTTCGGACTGATCACCGCCCTGGCCACGGCCGCCAGCACCGGGCGCGCCACCATCGACGGCGACCTCGACGAGCGTTTCCCGGTGGACGTGAGCGCCCGGGTGGCCCACGGCTCGGTCTCCCCCGACACCGTGGACATGGTCCGCGGCATCGACGGACTGGAACTGGTGGAGGCGCCGCGCACACAGCGGGCGAGTGTCGGGGGCCTGGGAGAAACCACTCTGGTGGGGATCTCCCCGGAACTGGCGCGGGCCGCCGGAGCCGAGGCGTTGACCGCCGACGACTCCCGGGCACCGGTGATGCTGGTGTCGGGGGACCAGCTGACCGCGCTGGGCGCCGAGTCCGGGGACAGCGTCGACCTCACCGTCAACGGTGAGGCCCACCGCTTCACCCTGCACGCCTCCACCCTCGCCACCGCTTCCGGCACCGCGAGTCCGGTGGTGCGCGCCGACGTCCTGGACTCCCTGCTGCCCGGGGAGGAGCGGGGCATGGTGTGGGGCATCGCCGCCCCGGGCGTCGACAGGGACGTGCTCGCCGAGCAGATGAACCGGGTCGCCGGCGCGGACCCCGAGATCGCCGTGAGCGGAGCCCTCAGCGAACGGGGTGACATCACCGGGGTCCTCGACGTCCTGGTCAACCTGTCGCTGGCGATGCTCCTGGTCACCGTGCTCATCGCCAGCCTCGGGGTGGCCAACACCCTGAGCCTGTCCGTCCTGGAACGGACCCGTGAGCTGGCCCTGCTGCGGGCGCTGGGGCTGACCCGGGAAGGCCTGCGGGCCACCCTCGCGGTCGAGGCCGCGGTCATCGCCCTGCTGGGCGCCGTGCTGGGGCTCGTGATCGGTGTTCCGTACGGCCTGGCGGGGGTGGGGGCGGTCATCGGGGAGACCGCGCCCCTCGTCGTGGCGGTCCCCTGGGGCGACCTGCTGCTCGTCCTCGTGGCCGCCCTGGTCGTCGGACTGGCGGCGACCCTGTTCCCCGCCCGGCGGGCGGCACGGATCGCCCCCGCCGAGGGATTGGGCGGCGACTGACCGGGGCGGGGCCGTCCCTTCCACGGCCCCGCCCTGGTCTGCGGGGCGGTGGGGGCGGTAGGAAGGGCGCGAGGCGAGAATCCGTCCCCACCGCCGCGCGAAAGGACACCTCCATGCCCCACACCGCTCTGCGTGCCCGGACCGCGCTGGTCACCGGTGCCTCCTCGGGAATCGGTGCGGCCGTCGCCGCCGCGCTGGCCGCCCGGGGCCTGCGCGTGTACGGCACCAGCCGCACCCCCGAGGCCGTGCCCGACCCCGTGCCGGGGGTGGAGTACCTGCCGCTCGACCTGGCCGACACCGCGTCGGTGGAGGCGTGCGCGCGGGCCGCCGGTGCGGTGGACGTGCTGGTGAACAATGCCGGGGAGAGCCAGAGCGGCCCCCTGGAGGAGCTGCCCGCCGACGCGGTGGAGCGGCTGTTCCGCGTCAACGTGTTCGGGGCGGTGCGGCTGACCCAGCTGCTGCTGCCGGGGATGCGGGAGCGCGGGTACGGGCGGGTGGTGATGGTCGGGTCGATGCTGGCGAGCTTCCCGCTGGCCTACCGCTCCTCCTACGTGGCCGCCAAGGCCGCGCTGCGCGGGTTCGCCGACGCCGCGCGCCGCGAGGTGGCCCCCTACGGGGTGGCCGTCACGACCGTGGAGCCGGGGTCGATCAACACCGGCATCAGCCAGCGCCGCACCGTCTACCTGCGTGAGGGCTCGCCGTATACGGCCGAGTTCCACACCATGCTCCGGGCGCTCAACGCCAACGAGGCCCGCGGCATCTCCGCCGAACGGGTCGCGAAGACCGTGCTGCGGGCGGTCTCGGCCCGCCACCCGCGCCCGCTGTACGCGGTGGGCAGCAACGCGCCCGTGGTGTTCCCGCTGCGCCGCCTGCTGCCCCACTCCGCGGTGCTGCGCCTGGTCTCCCGCAGGCACGGCCTGTGAAGCCCGGGCCGGGGGCCGGCGCACGTGTCCGATCCGTACACGACAGCACGCCCCCGGCCCCGGCAGGCTCGACCCCATGACACAGGTACTGAAACGCTACGACTTCCTGGCCGCCGAGTTCACCCGCCGTGTCGCCGGCGTCCCCTCCCCCGGGGCGTGGGACGCCCCGTCGCCGTGCGCCGGGTGGAGCGCCCGAGACGTGCTGCGGCACGTGGTCGAGACCTGCGCGGCCATGCCCGGGTACGTGGGCCTGACCGTCGAACTGGCCGGGTCGGTGGCGGAGGACCCGGCCGCGGCGTGGGCCGAGGCGCGCGACGCGCTGCGGGAGATCCTCGCCGACCCGGCGCGCGCCGCCCTGGAGTACGACGGGTTCTTCGGCCGCACCAGGCTGGAGGCGACCGTGGACCGCTTCCTCGGCATCGACCTGCTCGTGCACGGCTGGGACATCGCGCGTGCCACCGGGCAGGACGAGACGCTGCCGGACGCGGAGGTCGCCCGCGTGTACGCCGACGTCGTAGCGTTGGGCGACAGCCTGCGCGCGGAGGGCGTCTGCGGGCCCGCGGTCGAGGTGCCCGCCGACGCCCCCGCCCAAGACCGGCTGCTGGCGTTCCTGGGCCGCACCCCCTGACCGGTCCTCTCCGCACCGCCCCGGCCGCCGGTGTGCCTCCCGGTGCGGTCGGGGCGGCGGCGGGCTGGTCGCCCCCGCCGAGCCGGGCCGCGGCCGCCGCCCAGGCCGCTTCGTCGCCGGAGGAGTCGTACCGGCGCACCGGCTGGGTGGCGGCGCTGAGGGCGCGCATCGCGGCGAGGTCGCCGAGGAGTCCGGCGGCGCGCGCCTGGACCAGCAGGTTGCCGACGGCGGTGGCCTCCACCGGCCCGGCCAGCACCGGCAGGCCCACCGCGTCGGTGGTCAGCCGGCACAGCAGCGCGTTGCGCGCTCCCCCGCCCACCACGTGCACCACCGACACGTCCCGCCCGCTCAGCCGGGCCGCGGTGCGGATGACGCGGCGGTGCGCCAGCGCCAGGCTCTCCAGGATGCAGCGCAGCGGTGCCGCACGGTTGCGCGGGGGCTGCTGCCCGGTGTCGCGGCAGTAGGCGGCGATGCGGGCGGGCATGTCGCCGGGCGGCAGGAAACGCGGGTCGTCGATGCTGTCGGCATTGAAGCGGGTGGGCTCGCCCAGGACGATCTCGCCGTTCTCACCGATCTCGTAGCCGCCCGGGTGTCCGGCGCGGTGAAGGTCTGGCCCGCCTCGCCGGTGATCTGCCCGACGACCAGTACCGCGCCCGCGTACCCGGGGGAGGCCATGTCCTTGGGGTTCCACAGCGCGACCCCCTCGACGGTGCCGTCGGCAACGTACTCGCACATCTGGTTGAGGGCGCCCCTGCCCCTGTGGTCGGAGTCGCTGAGGTGGCGGGCCGCCGAGGACCGGTCGGGCACCGGACACCAGTTCACCTCTTGTGTGGTGCGGGTGGGGTGGAGGGGTGGCGGCCCGGCCGGTCGGCGGGGCCGTGCTCCGGCGGCGCCGGAGGCGGGCCGCGACGGTGGGCAGGACCACCGAGACGACCGGCAGCAGCCCGGTGGCGCGGTCGCACAGGGCGAGGCCCTCGCCGAAGCGGTGGGAGACGGACCGGATCGCCGTACCGGAGCCGCGCAGCGAACGCGCCGCGGTGAACAGCCGCTGCACCTCCACTCCCGACAGCGCGGCGGCGGGCCCGTCCACGACCAGGACCCGGCGTTGTCGACGGGCGCGGGGCCACGGCGTCCTCCCTGACGGTTCGGAGCTTTCCGCGGCGACCGTGTCCAACGTCCTCAACCGCCCCGAGCGGGTGGCCGAGGCCACCCGGCTGCGGGTCGAGCAGGCGATCCGGGAGCTGGACTACGTGTGCGACTCCTCCGGCCGCAGCCTGCGCGCCGGCTGCAGCGACTCGGTCGGTCTGCTCGTGCCGGACGTCACCAACCCGTTCTTCACCACGGTCGCGCTGGGCGTGGAGGACCAGGCCGCCGAGTACGGCCTGACTGCTGAACTCGGCCGAGAGCCCCGAGCGGCAGCGGCGGTCGCTGCGCGTGCCGGCCGGGCACCGCGCGGCCGGGGCCGTGGTGCTGCCGGTCGACGACGACTTCACCGACCTGCTGTGGCTGCGGGAGCGCGGCATCCCGTGGGTGCTGCTGGACCGCGGCGACGTCGCGACCGAGGTGGGCAGCAGCGTGTGCGTGGACCACCGCGGCGGCGCCCTGGCCGCCGGACGCCGCCTGGTCGGCCTCGGACACGAGCGGATCGCGTTCGTGAGCGGGCCGCCGGCGCTGGAGCAGTGCCGCATCCGCCCGGCCGGGCTGCGTGACGCCCTCGCGGAGAACGGCGTGACCGCGGAGGACGCGGTGCGGGTGGTGCAGACCCCGTCGCTGACCGCCGACTCCGGGGAGAAGGCCGTCGACGAGGTGCGGGCGGCGGCCCCCGCCGCCCGCAGGCGGTGTTCTGCGCCAACGACCAGCTCGCGCTCGGCCTGTGCTCAAGGGGCTGGGCGCCCGGGGGCTGAACGTGCCCGAGGACCTGTCGGTGGTGGGCTACGACGACACCGACGTGGCCGCCCTGGTCCATCCCGGGCTGACCACCGTCGCCCAGCCCGCCTACGGGATCGGCCGGGCGGCGATGCGTCTGCTGGCGGCCGGGATCGACGACCCCGGCCGCCCCCGCGGACGCCTGGTGTTCACCCCCGGCTCGTGGTGCGCGGGTCCACGGCCGCCCGCCGGGACTGACCCGCCGCCCCCTCTCCGCGCCCCCGCGGCGGAGAGCGGTGGGCGGCCGCGCGGCCGCCCACCGTCAGGGGCCGAGCAGGGTCAGCGCACGCCCAGGAGGTGGTCCAGGGCGAGCTGGTCGAGACGCTCGAAGTGGTAGCCGCGCTGCGTCACCGCGTCCAGGTCGATGTCCTCGGCGAGCAGGTCCTCCAGGCTCTCGCCCTCGTCGAGGGTGGGCTGCTGCAGCTCGAAGACCCGGGAGGCCTCCATGGCCGCCCGCACCTCGGGGTCGGCGCGGAAGGCCGCCGCCTTCTCCTTCATGATCAGGTAGTTGCGCATGCAGTTGCGCGCCGCCTCCCACACCCCGTCCATGTCCTCGGTGCGCGGGGTCTTGAAGTCGAAGTGCCGCGGACCGTCGTAGCCGCTGCTCTCCAGCAGGTTGACCAGGAAGAACGCGTCGCGCACGTCGCCGGCGCCGAAGCGCAGGTCCTGGTCGTACTTGACGCCGCGCTGGCCGTTGAGGTCGATGTGGAACAGCTTGCCGTGCCACAGCGCCTGGGCCACCCCCTGGGTGAAGCTGAGCCCGGCCATCTGCTCGTGGCCGACCTCGGGGTTGAGCCCGACCATCTCGGGGTGCTCCAGCTCGTTGATGAAGGCGATGGCGTGCCCGATGGTGGGCAGCAGCACGTCGCCGCGCGGCTCGTTGGGCTTGGGCTCGATGGCGAACCGCAGGTCGTAGCCCTTGGCGCGGACGTATTCGCACAGCACGTTGAACGCCTCGCGCAGCCGGTCCAGGGCTGCGGCGACGTCCTTGGCCGACTCGTACTCGGCGCCGTCCATGCCGCCCCAGCACACGTAGGTGCGCGCGCCCAGCTCGGCGGCCAGGTCGATGTTGCGCATCACCTTGCGCAGGGCGTAGCGGCGCACGTCGCGGCTGTTGGAGGTGAAGCCGCCGTCGCGGAACACCGGGTGGCTGAACAGGTTGGTGGTGACCATGGGAACGGACAGGCCGCTGTCCTCCAGCGCCCCGGTGAAGCGCTTGATGATCGCGTCGCGTTCGGCGGCGCTGCTGCCGTGCGGGACGAGGTCGTCGTCGTGGAAGGTGATGCCGTAGGCGCCCAGCTCGCTCAGCTTCCACACCGCGTCGACCGGGTCGAGCGCGGGACGCACGGCCTCCCCGAAGGTGTTGTGGCCGCGCCATCCCACGGTCCACAGCCCGAAGCTGAACCGGTCCTCGGGAGTGGGCTGGTAGTTGCTCATCTGTGCCTCTTTCATGGTTGTACGGGACTTGCGGTTCAGAGCCGGTCGCGGGCGGCGGCGTAGCGCTCCCGCACCTGCGGGGTGGGGTCGGCCTCGCTCACGGCGGTGACGGCGTTCTCCCACTCGGGCGGGGTCGGCCGGCCCGACAGCGCCCAGGCGGCCTGGCGGGCGGCGCCGTCGGCGACGTACTCGCCCTCGGCGGGCACGGTGACGGGGCGGCCCAGGACCTGCGGGGCGATGGCGCGGACCGCGGCCGAGCGGGCGCCGCCGCCGATGAGCAGCACGCGGTTGACCGGCACGCCCTGGTCGACCAGGGCGTCCACGGCGTCGGCCAGGCCGCACAGCATGCCCTCGACGAAGGCGCGGGCCAGGTTGGCGGGGGTCAGGTTGGCGCGGGTCAGCCCGTCCAGGCGACCGGTGGCCTCGGGCAGGTCGGGGGTGCGCTCGCCGTCCAGGTAGGGCAGCAGCACCAGGCCGCCCGCACCGGGCTCGGCCGACAGCGCCAGCCGGTCGAACTCGGCGTGGGACACGCCCAGCGTTGCGGCCCCGGCGTCCAGGACGCGGGCGGCGTTGAGGGTGCACACCAGCGGCAGGAAGCGGCCGGTGGCGTCGGCGAACCCGGCGACGGCGCCGCTGGGGTCGGCGGTGGGCTTCTCGGCGACGGCGAAGGCGGTGCCGGAGGTGCCGACGGAGACCACGACGTCGCCGGGGCGGGCGTCCAGGGCCAGTGCGGCGGCCATGTTGTCGCCCGTTCCCACGCCGACCACGCCGATGGACGGCAGTCCTTGGGCCCTGACCTCGCCGACCGTCTCGGCGGGGCCGGCCACGCGGGGCGTGCGCAGCTCCCGGCCGAAGGCCAGGGTGAGCAGGTCGGTGCGGTAGGCGCCGGTGGCGGGGTCGTAGTAGCCGGTGCCGGAGGCGTCACCGCGGTCGGTGACGGGCTCGGCCACACCGGTCAGCCGCTGGGTGAGCCAGTCGTGCGGCAGCAGGATGCTCTCGGCGCGCGCGGCGTTGCCGGGTTCGTGCTGGGCGAGCCAGCGCAGCTTGGTGACGGTGAAGCTGGCCACCGGCACCGAGCCGACGGCCCGGCTCCACTCGGCGGGGCCGCCGAGTTCGGCGACGAGGTCGGATGCCGCGCCCGCGGAGCGGGTGTCGTTCCACAGCAGCGCGTCGCGCACGGGCACGCCGTCGGCGTCGAGCGCGACCATGCCGTGCTGCTGGGCAGCGACGGAGAGGGCGGCGACGTCGTCGAGGAGGCCCCCCGAGGCGGCCTGGAGCAGGGCCTGCCACCACGCCTGGGGGTTGACCTCGGTTCCGTCGGGGTGGGGGGCGCGGGCCTGCCGGACGAGGGCTCCGGTGTCGGCGTCGCGCACGACGATCTTGGTGGCCTGGGTGGAGGAGTCGACTCCGGCGACGAGCGGCATGCTGCCTCTCTTTGGTGGGACGGCTGGACATCTATTAGTTTTGTGTTTGAACGAATTGGTTGTCAATCCTCGGCGGGGCGGTAACCAGGAGACTGGTGGGAAAACACGGAGAAACGCCGTGGAGGGCGTGGAGCGGGAGGGGAGCCGCCGCATGGTGGGCGCTACCGAGGGACCGGCCGGATTCCAGGCCGTCAGGGAGACCAACCTGGGCATCGTGCTGCGCACGATCCGCACCAGCGCACCCTGTTCACGGGCGGTGGTCGCCGCGTCGACCGGACTGACCAAGGCCACCGTCTCCAGCCTGGTCGCCGAACTGATCGACCGGGGCCTGGTGTGCGAGACCGGGCTGGTCAACCAGCGCCGGGTGGGCCGCCCCGGCATGATGCTGACCATCAACGGCTCCACCCTGGTCGCGATCGGCCTGGAAGTCAACGTCGACTACCTCGCCCTGGCCACCGTGGACCTGCTGGAACGCGAGGTGATCACCCGCCACGTGGCCTTCGACGCCCGCGCCGCCGGCCCCGAGGAGTGCGCGGCCCGGCTGCGCGACCTGCTGCTGGAGGCCACCGCCGACCCGCTGCTGCGCGACCGCCCGCTGCTGGGGGTGAGCGTGGGCGTGCCCGCGCTCGTCGACGTCGCCGCCGGAACCGTCACCAACGCCCCCAACCTGGGCTGGCGCGACTTCCCCCTGAAGCAGCGGCTGACCGGCCTGCTGGCCGACACCGCGCTGGCCGGGGCGCCCGTGCTGGTCGACAACGACGCCAACCTGGGCGCGGTCGCCGAGTACCGGGGCGGGCACCTGGCCCGCACCATGGACCTGGTGTACCTGACCGGCGAGGTCGGCATCGGCGCGGGCGTGCTCATGAACGGCGAACCGCTGCGCGGGGCGAGCGGATTCGCCGGGGAGATCGGGCACATCCCGCTGCTCAAGGACGGGCCGCGGTGCGCCTGCGGACAGCGCGGCTGCCTGGAGGCGCTCGCCGGACTCGACTCCATCCTGCGCCGCGCCGTCCCCGACCTGGTGCCCGACGGACCGGTGCGCGGCAGCGTCGTGGAGTCGCTGGTGGCCGAGACCGCGCGCCGCGCCGAAGCCGACGACCCCACCGCGCTGGACGCGCTGACCAGCGCCGGGGAGTGGCTGGGCCGCGCCGCGGCGACCCTGGTCAACCTGCTCAACCCCAGCGCCATCATCCTCGGCGGCTACTTCGTGCCGCTGTCGCCCTGGCTGCTGCCGCCGTGCCGCGAGGCGATGGCCGCGCACTCCTTCGCCCCCGACAGCGGCAACTGCCGCATCGAGCCGTCCACCCTGGGGCTGAGCGCCGCCGCCCGCGGCGGGGCCATGGCCCTCATCGACGCCCTGGACACCGGTTCGCTCCCCCTGCCCCCGGGCAGCAACGCGGCCTGACCCGGCCCGCACCGGCATGGTCCGGGGGCCATGGTCACGCGTCGGGCCTGTCCCTAGGGCCATACCGGTGCGGGCCGCCGGCCGTTCATCCCTCGGGGCCGGTGGGGAAGGCGGCCCGCCCACGCCCGGGGCAGCCCCGGACCGTGACCGCTTCCGGCCAGTCACCGGTTTCCCGCAAAAGAGTCGGTCTGGTTGCTTATCGTGCGGAACATGGACGAACCCCACGGCGCCGGACCCGAGCCCTCCGGTCCGGGCGGTGACGGCGCCTCCCCCACCGGGCCGTCCGGAGCCGCGCCGCCCGACTACGCACGGCTGACCGCCTACACCTACCTCACCGTGCCGGAACGGGCCGACTACATCGCTGTCATGCGGGTCTTCACCGGCACGCTGCTGGCCGACCTGTCCGCGCACGAAGTCGCCGAGAAACTCGCGCACAGCGGGGACCCCAAGCCTGTCGACCTGGTCGCGCTGCGCCTTGACCAGCTCCGTGCCTGGGGTGCGCTGCTGCCGAGCGCACGGCCGGTGCGCGCCGCGACCGTCACCGAGTACCAGCGCAGTCGGGGCCGCTACCAGCTCTCCCCCGCAGGGGAGATGGTGCAGCGGCACAGCGACGAACTCCTCGCCGCCGACTCCGTCCGCGAGGTGAGCCGGGAACTGCTGGGGCTGGTCGCCGAGGGGCTCACCGCCCTCCGCGACCTCGCCCAGGAGCCCGGCGGTGTCGCCGGACAGGACGCCCTGGGCCGCGTCTCCACGATCTTCGCCCAGTTCGAGCGGTTCGTGGAATCGGTCCGCGAGTTCTACGCCTACCTCGGCCACGTCCTCAACCGCTTCGACCTCGGCGACACCGAGTTCCGCGTCTTCAAGGACGTGCTGCTCGACTACGCCGAGACCATCACCGAGGACGTGGCCCGCCAGACCCCGGTGATCCGCGAAGCGCTCGACGGGCTGTGGCCGGTGCTGCCCGACCTGCTGGCCCGCATCGACGCCGCCGACCAAGGACTGAGCGCTCTCGGCGACTCCGACGTCCGCATCCGCCGCAGCAGCGGACGGCACCTGCGCGACTGGCAGGAACTGCGCGGCTGGTTCATCGACTCCGGCGGACGGGGCAGCGGCGTCGGCCAACTGCGCCTGGCCACCATGAAGGCGCTGCAGTCGCTGCTGGGAAACGCCAAGCGGATGCTGCGCTCCTCCGCCATGGGAGAACTGTCTCGCCGCAACGACCTGCTCCGGCTCGCCCGGTGGGTCGACGCCGCCGACGACTCCCAGGCTCACGACCTCGTCGCCGCCGCGTTCGGCATGTACGGGGTCCGCCACCTCGGCGGCGCCCGCGGTGACCGGGACACCGCCACCAGCTCCACCAGTTGGTGGCACGACGACCCCGTCGACGTCCCCGTCAGCATCCGCGAACGCGGCGACCGCAGGCCCCGGGGCGCGGTGCGGCGCGAAGGCGAGGACTACACGCAAGCACGCCGGGACCTGCTGCGCACCGCCCGGGAACGGGAGGAGCGGCGCGCGGCCGGAGCCGCCGAACTGGTTGCGGCCGCGGGCCGGGAGGACACGGTCGTCTTCTCCGCCGCAGCGTTCGAACTCTTCAACGAACTGCTCGGACGCGCCATGGCCCAGCCGTCGGGAGAACCGGGTTCCCGCGTGTTCCGCACCGCCGACGCCGGTCTGCGCCTCAGCCTGGAAGTGCGTGAGCAGGCCGACCGGACCACGGTCGTGCACAGCCGCGGCGGCGACCTCGTCCTGGAGGGCTGCACCGTCCACCTCAGCTCCTCCAGAACCCGGGAGGCGACCGGATCATGAAACCACTGGCCGACGACCGCGCCGCCAAGGTCGAGATCCGCGAAGCGATGCGGCTGCTGCTGCGCACCCCGCTCCTCACCGCGCGGCGCGACCCCGAGGGGTTCGCCCTGGTCCGCAGGTATGCCGACGAACTCAAAAGCGAGTTCCACCAGTTCCTCGGCTACCGGCTGGTCGTCGAAGGCCGCTTCGCCCGCCTGCACAAGCCCGGTCTGGGCCCGGACTGCGGCCGCAGGCTCACCCGCGCCACCACCGGAACCGTCTTCTCCCCGCGCACCTACACCTACCTGGTGCTCGCGCTCGCAGCCACCGTCACCGCCCCCGAGCAGATGCTGCTGTCCGAACTCGTCGCCGAGATCCGACTCGCCGCGGCCGACGCCGCGATCGACCTCGGCGACCCCGACGGCGCCCAGAAACGGCACCTGACCGCCGCGCTGCGCACACTCATCGAATGGGACGTGCTGACCGAGACCGAGGGCAGCGTCGACGCACTGCTCGCCGACGACGAGCGCGAAGCCCTGCTCACCATCGACACCGACCTCGCACGCCGCATCGTCAGCGGCCCGCTCGGCGCTTCCCGCACTCCCGAGGAGTTCCTCCGCGCCGCCGAACGTCCGGACCGCGACAGCCCCCGGCTCGCGGTACGGCGGCGCATCGTGGAAACCCCCGTCGTCTACCTGGACGACCTCGACGAGGCCGAACGCGCCTGGCTGCGCCGGAACCAGCGCCGCGAACAGCTCAACTTCCACGAGATCCTCGGCGCCGACCTGGAGATCCGCGCCGAGGGGGTCGCCCTGGTCCGTGACCAGGACGACTTCAGCGACATCGACTTCCCCGGAACGGGCACGGTCGCCCAGGCCGCGCTGCTGCTCGTCGAACGGCTGCTGGAGACCGAGCGCCCCGAACAGGCCGGCCATCCCGCCACGGGCGGCACACTCGTCATCGGGGTGGCCGTCCCCACCGAACGCCTCGACGCGATCCTGACCGACCTCGCGGCCGAGTACGCCTCGGCCTGGGCCAAAAGCTACGTCACCGACGTGAGCACGCTCCGCGCCGACGTGTGCCGCCTGCTGTGCGACATGCGGCTCATGGCCCCCGTGGCCCCCACTCGGGCCGAACGCGCCGCTCGCGAGCGGGACACCGCCGCGGAACACCCCAATCGCCAGGTCACCGACGTGAGCAACGCACGCGGACAGCTCGCCACACCACCGCCCCGGCCCGAGGCAGGCCACTGGGTGCTCCTCGCCGCCGCGGCACGCTACCGCCCCACCACGTCCGGCCGCACCGACCGGCCACGCCGACACACCACCCCCTCCCCGAAAGGCGGTGCCCGATGAGCGACACCGGAGCCGTCCGCCCACTGCCCGCCCCGCGCCCGCTCGGCTTCCCGCACCGGTTCCGCCTGCACCGGGCCGGTATCCACAACGTGTGGCAGTACGACCAGGTGTTCCACTTCGGCACGGGACGGCTGCTGCTGCGCGGCACCAACGGCGCGGGCAAGTCCAAGGCGCTGGAGATGCTGCTGCCGTTCCTGCTGGACGGCCGTACCCGGTCCATCGACTCCACCGGAAGCGGCAAGACCACGCTGAAGTGGCTGATGCTCGACGGTTACCGGGACAGCGTCAACCGCCTCGGCTACCTGTGGGTGGAGTTCCACCGCACCGACCCCGAGGGCCGGGAGCACCTGCTGACCCTCGGCGCAGCGATCACCGCGTCGCAGAGCGCGAAACGCGCCGACGCCGAGTACTTCATCACCGACATCCCCGTCGGCCCCCGACTGCCCCTGCACGACCGCACCCGCAGGCCCACCGTCCGGGAACTCCGGGAGACCGTCGGCGAGGGCTGCCACTTCACCCAGGCGAGCGCCTACCGCGCCGAGGTGATGCGCCGCCTGTTCGGTGTGCAGGACAGCGGCAAGTACCACAATCTCCTGCACCTGCTCTACCAGTTGCGCAAGCCGACGGTCGGCGACCGGGTGCTCGCCGGAGAACTCACCAAGATCCTCGACGAATCCCTTCCCCCGCTCGACGACGAGATCATCGACACCGTCGCCCGCAACCTCAACGACCTGGACAGCGTCCGCGACGAACTGGCCCGGCTGGAGCAGACCACCACGGCCGTGGCACAGTTCCTCCGCGACTACCGCCGCTACCTGCACGGAGTGCTGCGCGGGCGGGTCGACGACGTCCGCGGCTTCCTCGGGGAGCTGGCGCAGCGACGGCGCGCGGCAGGAGACCGGCAACGCGAACACGCCGAACTGGTCGAGCGGGAACGGGAGGCGGCGGCCGAGGCGGAAACGGTCGCCGCCCAACTGGAAACGGCCCGCGGCGACCTGGCCACCCTGGTCAACAGTTCGGCCTACCAGGCCCTCGGCGACCTGCGCGAGAAGCAGGAAACCGTGCGGGCGCTGCACACCGGCGCGGTGAACACCTGGCAGGGACTGCACCGCACCCTCACCACCGAACGCGGTCAGGCGGAGCGGCTCACCGAGGAATTCACCACGATCGCCAAGGCCCTTGTCGACCTCCGGGACCGGCAGCGCGGCCTCCGTGACGCCGCGCACCACTGCGGCATCGACGGGACGCTGCTGGGCACTCTCCCCCAACCGGTCCGCGACACGTCCACCGCCGTCCCCAGCACCCCGCTGACTTCCCCCGACGGCGAACGGGTCGAGATCGCCCGTCCTCGGCTCGCCGCCCTGCCTGACGGGCTGGCCGGACACCTGCGGGACACGGCCGCCAAGCTGCACGGTGTGGAGCAGATCAGACGCAACCACGTCCGCACCGTCGCCGACGTCCGCAGTCTCTTCCAACGGGCCGAGCAGGCCTGGCACGTGGCCCGTGGCGCCGAGGCCGAAGCCGACCGCTGCGAGGACGAACTGGCGCGGGCCCACGAACGGCACACCGAACACGCCGCCGCGCTGCTGGAGCACGCCGAGCGGTACGCCGAAGCCGTCCGCTCCTGGGCCGCGGCGCTCCCCGAGACCCCGTCGCAGGAGAGCCGCCCCGTCGTGGCCCTCGCCGCGGTCGGCGCAGAGACCGAAGGCAGCGTCGCCGACCGCGTCCCCGGCCCCGAAACGCCCGAACAGGTCGCCGAGGCCGCCCGCCTCCTGCTGGCCCCGCGCCTGGCCGAGCTCGACACCGAACGCGACCGGGTTGGCGCCGCAGGTCAGGCGGCAGCGCAGCGGGCCGCCGACCTGGAACGGGAACTCGCCGAGTGGCAGCGGCGCGCCGACCCGGAACCACCCCGCCCGGACTGGGCCGTGGCACCACGCCCCGAGGACGCAGGGGCCGCGCTGTACCGGCTGGTCGACTTCGCCGACCACCTCGACGCGGCCGAACGCGCCGGGCTCGAAGCGGCTCTCCAGGCGAGCGGACTGCTGTCCGCGTGGTTGGACCCGGCGGGGCGGCTGCGCGACTCCCGCACTCGCGATCTCCTCGCCGTCCCGGGGCGGCCGGTGGACGGTCCCAGTCTCGCCGACGTGCTTCGCCCCGTCGCCACCGAAACGGTGTCCGAGACCGCCGTCGCCGGCGTGCTGCGCACGATCGCGCTCGCCGACACCGAGACGGCCGCTGAGCACTGGGTGGCTCTGGACGGCCGCTGGCGACTGGGCCCGCTGCGTGGGACGCACGGCAAACAGCAGGCCGAGTACGTCGGCGCGGGGGTGCGCGCCGAAACCCGCCGCCGCCGGATCGCCGACCTCACCGCGCGGCTGGAGGAGGCCCGGGCCGCAGCCGAGGCGTTCGCCGACCAGTTGGCCGCGATCGACGAACGCCGGGAAGGACTGCGGCGGGCGCTGGGCGCTCTGCCGTCCAGCCGCGCGTTCGTCAGCGCCTGGGAGGCCCACCGGCTCACCGAGGACGACATCGCAACAGCCGCCGAAAAGCTGCGCACGGCCCGCCGCCGGGCTGAGACCACCCGGGCCGAGGCCACCGCCGCACACGCCAGAGCGCGCGCCAAGGCGAGCTCTGAACGGCTCCCCGAGGAGGCGGACGGACTGGACCGCCTGGCTGTGGCGCTGGAGAGATTCCAGGGGACACTGGCCCGTTTCGTCGACGACGTGGAACGCCTGGCCGGGGCGGTCGAGAAGTTCGAGGCGTCCCGCTCCGCCCTGGCCGCAACGGGTGAGACGGTGCAGCACGCCGTGGACGACTACACCTCCGCGTTCGACCGCCTCACCACCGAACAGCGGAAGCTCGCTGTTCTCCGCGATTCCCTGGGTGCGGGCGAGGAGGAGCTGCGGCAGCGGGAAGCCGAGTTGCGCAGGCGCATCGGTGCCGCCGAGCAGCGCCTGCCCCGGCTGACCAGGCACGTCCAGGACCTTCACGACCGCCGGATCGCCGCCGAGGTCGAACACCGGCGCGCCACCGAGGCCCGCGCGCAGCAGGAGGCGGCCACCGTCGAGGCGGCCGGTCGCCTGCTCGGCCCCCTCGGTTCGCCCGGCCTGGCCGCCGCCGCGGGCATCACCGGTGCGACCGACATGGTCGACCGGTTCGACGCCGCCCAGGAGGGGCCGGTACGCGACCGCATCGCAGCACTGGCACGACTCGCCGACGAGGTCGCCGCGGCACTCGGCCCGCCCAAGTCCGACGTCTCCGCGAACACGCTGCTCAACCGGGGCAACGAACTCAAGGACCGGCTCGCCGGCGGTTATGACGCCACGTTCCGCCTGGCGCACGGCGACATCCAGATGTGGGAGCTGGCCGACGACACCGGAACCCACGACATCGCGACCGTGGGACAGCGGCTCGAAGCCAACCTCGCAGCCGACCGGGACCGCGTCTCCGCCCGGGAACAGGAGGTGTTCCAGCGGTACCTGCTCGGCGAACTGGGTGACCATCTGACCCACCAACTGCTCCAGGCCCGCCAGGCGGTGCAGCGGATGAACCGGACCCTGCAGGACGTGCGCTCCTCGCACGGCATGGGAGCCACCGTGGAGTGGAAGCTCTCTCCTGGCGCCTCTCCCGACGTCCAACTCGCCGTCGCACTGCTGGACGAGACCTCCGCCACCCGCCACCCGGACGACGCCGCACGGCTGCGCGACGCGCTGCGGCGGCACATCGAGACGATCCGCCGCGACGATCCCACCGCCGGATACGGGGTGCACCTGCGGGCGGCCCTGGACTACCGCACCTGGTTCGAGTTCCACCCCTACGTACTCGGCGCGGACGGCAAGAGCCGCCGCGCGTTCAACCACCGCATCGCGCTCAGCCAGGGGGAACAGCGGGTGATCAGCTACCTGCTGCTGTTCGCGGCGGCGGCGTCGCACTTCACCTCGCTGGCCGAGACCGCGCCGCACGCCCCCCGGCTCATCCTGCTCGACGACGCCTTCGCCAAGGTCGACGAGCCCACCCACGCCCGCCTGCTGGGGCTGCTCATCGACTTCGACCTCGACTTCGTCATCACCAGCGAACGCCTGTGGGGCACTTTTCCCAACGTCCCCGACCTGCACATCTACGAGTGCCTGCGCGACCCGGCCCGGCGCGGGGTCGCCACCGTCCACTTCACCTGGAACGGCAGGGAACGGAGGCTGGTCTCCACATGACCGACGGTCTGCCCCCGCAGATCCGACGCCACCTCGACCGGCCGCAACTGTCGCGGCTGTGGGACCTGCTGCACGACCGGCTGCGCCGCAACGGGCTGGCGGTGCGGGGACGGCTGCGCGTGCCCGGAACGACTCCGGAGGAACGCGAGGCGCTGTCCTTGCTGATGCGACGCACTCTCACGGCCGAGAACGTGACCGTGGACCTGGCGGACCTCGACGCCCGGCTGCGGGCCAGCGCCGCCCGGCGCGGTCTGGTGGACGTGGTGGCCGAACTACGCGGCACGATCACCGACCGCCCCCGTGAGCTGCGCGATCAAAGAGACGCGCGACAGCATCTGCGCGAGTCCGCCCAGTCGAGTGCCGCACGCCTGGGGGCGGACCCTTGGGTGCAGCAGTGGCTGGACGAACTCTTCCGGTCGGGAATCCTGGGCCGTCTGACCCCAACGGAGGCAGCCGACCTCGTCGATCGGGCCGTACGCGTGCTGGAGGGAATCCCCGCACTCTCCGGGAACGGCACGGGGACCGTGGGACGCCACGAACTCGCCGAGCGGGTCACCGGCACCGCGCACGGCCTCGACGACACCTCGCTGCTGGCGCGGACCGTACAGCGTGCCCTCGCCCTGGCCCTGGACCTTCCACTGCCTGCCGACGCCGCGCAACGCCGCTGGCTGTGGGCCGAGGCCGGGGTGAGCACGGACAACGTGTCCAGCACCGTGCTGACGTACGGTCTGCGCCCCGCCGGCCCGGACTGGCTCGCCCGACAACTCCGCGAACGGGCCGAACACCATGCCGAGACCCATCTGAGCCTGCGGGACCTCCGCCGGCTGCGGTGGGGCTTCCCCGGAACCGATCCGGTGGTGTACGTCTGCGAGAATCCTCGGATCGTGGAGGCCGCCGCAGACCACGGCTGCGCGGCACCGGTCGTGTGCACCTCGGGCAACGCCACGACGGTGGTTCTCACCCTGCTGGACGCGCTCTGCGCGGCCGGAGCGGTGCTGCACGGACGCTGCGACTTCGACTGGCCCGGGGTGGCGATGATGAACCGCCTGGTGGCCCGCTACAACGTCCAACCGTGGCGGATGCGCGCCGGTGACTACGAGGAGCACGTCACCCGCGCCCGGCAGCGGAGGACTCCGCTGAATCCGCTCTCCGGTCCCGCCCGCGAGGCTGACTGGGACCCCGAACTGGCGGCGGCCATGCACTCCCTGGGAGTGGCCGTCCACGAGGAGTCCGCTCTGGACCTGCTGGTTTCCGACCTGAGCGGGTGAGAGGCCGGGGAGAAGGCGGCCTGGTCTGCGGGGGTGAAGCCCGCATGTCCGAGGCGACGGTTCCGGGGATCCCGGCCCGGGACAGTCCCGGAGGCCCCGGCGGCCTCGACGCGGCGCCCGCCATCCTCCGGGAACTGTCCGGAAGGAGCACGGCGGTGGCGCGGGGGTCCGCGAGGCGGCTAGCGGGGGCCGCCGCGGGCTCTCTTCTTCGCGTCGCGGACCGCCACCACGAGCCAGACGGCGATAAGAACGACCAGAGCCGCCGATGCCGCGACGGCGTAGTAGGGGAGGTCGACGGCGAGGATCGATGCGGACAGGGCCGCAGCGAGCAGGCCGAAGGTCGGATGCGGTGTCGGCTTCACTCTCCACCCACTCTCTGTGGCCAACTACCCACGGGACTTGGTCCGCCAACCCGGCGTGATCGTGTCCCTGGAGCCAGGATCACACGTCGGGCATGTCCCCAGCGTCCGGATCGCGGGTGATGGTGTCCCCAGTGCCATCCTGAGCTGTCCCAAGGGCGCTGGGGACACCATCACCGACGGCTGACTGTTGGGTCCACGTCCGCCTCACCAGACTCCGGGACAGGAGCGGGGAACGTCCCCTCCGAAGCCGGATCGGTGTGCCGGATCTGGTGGATGCGCCCTCGACTCAACCCCGCCTGCTCGGCGATCTGGGCATACGACAACCCCTGAGCGTGCAGGTCCTGAATCACACGGCGACGCAACCGAGCCAGATCGGTCACCTCCTGCTGTGCCCGGGCAAGGCGTTCGGTCGCCGCCCGGAGCAGAGCGAACGGATCGTCGATCGACGCGATGCGCTCGTACTCGCCCGGCACCTGCCCCCTCCTCTCGACCCCAGCCACGCCGCTACGGGGCTGGGCTTCGCCGACCGGTATCCCACCACAGCACGGGCCGGGCCGTCAGACCATCGCGGAAACTGGCAGGATCCGGCCACGCGCCCGGCGGCCTGTTCCCGGTTCGTGGTTGCTCGCCGTTGTGGTTGCGGATGTCCCGGGCCGGGCAGACATGAAAACCCCACTGTCGCCGAAGTGCCGACGCCATCCCCAAAGGAAAACGCGTGACACTGGTAAGAAGAGGGCGAGCCTCATCACCGTTTGACGGTGACACCCACCGATGGCGCGGACGCCACCGGCCGGCCTACACCCAAGGGTTCTGTGCGACACCGCTGGCCTTCACCGTGGAACTCGCCGACAACCCCGGGCAGGCTCTCATGGTCACTGCCCCACTCCCCCACCCGAGCAACTGAACGGGCGCACCATCCGTGGCCGTCACCCCCCGCCACAGTGGCCGAGGCCATCAGGACCGTACTCGCCGAGCAATGGCGCCCCGGTTCCTCCGGACCAGCGCACCGCCGCAGACTCTGAGAAACCCCAGTGCCCGACACCCGTCCCGCGTCGCCACGAGTCATAAAGCCTGCTGCTCAGCGGACACCCTTCCACTCCGCTTCCCAAGCGGACGTGTCGTCAACGACTTCGGCAGCGAACTGCCCAATTCCTCCAAATGCCTTGATTTAGGCGAATACGCCCCAGGGAGGCGAATAGCAGTTCTGCGGCGGTGTCGACCTGGGGCTCGTCCCCTGCTGACCAATACACGGTAGGTGTGGTGGTCCACGATGCTCCTCCTGTCCCTGCCGTTTCCCCAATCACGGCGAGAACCTTCCTCACCTTGTGTTCCTTCGCTTTCCCGCGGTCCTTCCAACTACTCGTCCTCGGTTCTCCGGCCACGACACCTCGGGTCGTTTCCCCTCCGACGGTGCTGGTCGCATGGAACCGAGGGGAAGCCACAACGTTGGTCGCAACGACCGCAGAAAAACCATGGTCCACACTCCGACTTTCAGAAGAGTGAGCTCTCACCAATCAGTCCGTACTCTGTTCCCTTCCAATGGCGCTAGGGTTTCCTTGTGGTTGACTCTTCGATTCGCACCAGGTTCGCTCCGTCACCGACCGGCATGTTCCACGTGGGCAACGCCCGGTCGCTACTGCTGAACTGGGTGGTCGCGCGACAATCCGGTGGAACCATGGTGCTGCGGATCGAGGACACCGACACGGCCCGCTCCCGTCCCGAGTGGACCGAGGGCATTCTGCAGGCCATGGCCTGGCTGGGTGTGGACGACAGCCAGTACGAGGGCCCCTACTTCCAGACCGACTACGCCGCCAAGCACGCCAAGGCCGCCCAGCGCCTGTTCGCGGAGGGTTTGGCCTACTACTGCGACTGCACTCGCGAGCAGGTGCAGCAGCGCCGTGACAATCCCAACCTCGGCTACGACGGCCACTGCCGGGAGCGGGGCCTGGAGGCCGCGGCGGGCCGGGCGTTGCGGTTCCGGGTTCCTGAGGGCGGCACCACGGTGGTGGAGGACCGGATTCGGGGTCGGGTGGAGTTTCCGCACTCCGCACTGGAGGACTTCGTCATCGCCCGCGGTGACGGTTCGGCGCTGTTCGTGCTGGCCAATGTGGTCGACGACGCCGAGATGGGCATCGCCCACGTCATCCGCGGTGAGGAGCACCTGTCCAACACACCCAAGCAGCAACTGCTGTGGCAGGCCCTGGGACACATCCCGCCGGTGTGGGCGCACGCGCCGGTGCTGGTCAACGACAGGCGGCAGAAGCTGTCCAAGCGCCGTGACAAGGTCTCCCTGGAGTCCTACCGGGCCGAGGGCTTTCTACCCGAGGCGATGGTCAACTACCTGATGCTGTTGGGCTGGGCCCCGGGCGAGGACCGCGAGATCATGCCGTTGGACCAGATGGTGCCGCTGTTCGACCTGGCCGACGTCAACTCCTCTCCGGCCTTCTTCGACGAGAAGAAACTGCGCGCGTTCAACGGGGAGTACATCCGCGCCCTGGACACCACGGAGTTCGTCGAACGCTGCACCCCCTATCTGCACGCCGAGAACGTGCCCTGGCCGAAGGAGGCCTACGACGCGGCCACCTTCGCCCGGGTGGCGCCGCTGGCGCAGAGCCGTGTCTCCGTGCTCGGTGAGATCGCCGCCTACGTCGACTTCCTGTTCCTGGAGCAACCGGTGCGGGACGAGAAGAGTTGGGCCAAGGCGATGCGGTCCGACACCGCCCGACCGGTGCTCGCCGATACGCTCGACCGCTTCACCGATCCGGCGCTGGCCTGGGAGGCCGCCTCGCTGAAGAGCGCGTTGGAGGAGGTCGGGGCGGGCCACGGCCTCAAACTCGGCAAGGCCCAGGCCCCGGTACGGGTTGCCGTGACCGGCCGCACCGTCGGGCTGCCGCTGTTCGAGTCACTGGAAGTCCTCGGCCGTGACCGCACCCTGCACCGGATTCAGGCCGCCCTGGACAGACTGAATGCCTGACGGCAGTGGCAGCGGTCCCGCTCGGAGCAGGACCGCTGCCACGGTCAGACCAACTCCGCGCGCACGGTCCAGCCGTCGGCCTGCCGGTACAGCACGGGGCGCAGGTCCGCGTAGCCGGGCCGACCCGCTGTCCTCCATTCCTCCACCCAGGAACACAGACGGTCGAACGCGGTCTGTTCTCCCGCGCACACGGCGTCACTGGCCTGGCGTCTGGTGACCAGCGCGGCCCCGGACGGGCTGGTGACGCCGAGCCGCCATCCGGTCTGTCCCAGGCCGACCACGCCGAACTCCTCCGGGCGGGTGGCGTACAGGAACGCCACGAAGTCCTGCCCCGACTCGTCCTCTGCCAACAGGGGACGGGCTTCGGCCCCGGTACCGAGAAGAGCGAGTAGGTGTTCGGCCGCAGCCCGGTCCCGTCCGGCCCAGTCGGCGGAGAGCCACCACGGCTGCCCCTGCGTGTCGTGGACGAGCGCGTCGACGCCCCGGGGCGGCACCAGCCACTGGGTGAGTTCTTCGGAGTGCATCTCCACGTAGCCGCCTGCGAACACCTTGTCCGCGACCGGGTCGCCGCCAGGGGTGGTGTGCAGGCGGACGATCGCGGTGGTGCGCACCCGCGCGGTCAGTTCGACCGGGACCACCAGCACCGCGCCCGCGACACTCTGCTCCACCCAGGCCCGAAAGATGCGTTCGGCGCTCGCCCAGGCGACGATCCGGTCGAACGGGCCGCGGGTGGGCGCTCCCAGGAGTCCGTCGCCGAGGAGCACGTCGATGTCCTCGCGCCCGCGCTTGGTGTGCAGGTCACGGGCCCGGTCGACCAGGTCCGCCACCACGTCCACCGACACGACCTGTCCCGTTTCGCCGACCAGTTCCCGCAGCAGGGCACCGGAGAATCCCGACCCGGTGCCGATCTCCAGCACCCGGTGTCCGGGGCGGACGTCGAGTGCGTCCAGCATGCGCGCGATCGTCCGCGCCGACGTGGTCTGGGCGAGCACGCTCCCGTCGGGACGGCGCGTGTAGTAGTCCTCGTCGACAGTGGCCAGAGCGGCAGCGATAGGCGGACTGATGGACATGGCAGGCCTTTCCAAGAAGGTGTGGTGGGTCATACACGAAGCAGCAGTAGATAGGGGCGATCTGGTGTGTGGGGTTCCCCCACAGGTCGGTTACCGGTTTCAACCCAGGCGTGCGCGGCGTAGGGCATGAGTCGCGCCCCGATACACCAGTCGAGACGGCGACGCAGCAGAAGAGAAGTGAATGTGGCGGCCAGGGAATTCTCCAGACAGGCCGCCCGGCCAGGAAACCAGCGGGCCGCGTTCCTGGCCGCAACCACCGCGGTCAGGGCCTCATCCGGGGAGGCAGGGGAAGCCACACAATTTTTGACTCGGGTGACAACCACCACGGCACGACCTATGGGAAATCTGAGCAGTACCAGGGCCAATACGAAGCCGAGCAGACCCGCGGCACGATGCCGGATTTTCAGCCGGACGGTGGGAGGAGGAGGCAGAGCCATGTGCATGCTCACTTGGCTGTCCTTCTCTCGTCGATGAGACGGTGTCGGCGCAGAACCTCAACGAGCTCACGAATATCGGTTTTCATCCGTTCCTCGCCAACTTCGAATCTGGACGCCAACTCCGGTACAAGCGCGGCCATGTCCTTGCCGGTGGCGAGCTCGGCCCAGATCACCGCAGCGGTCGGATTGAGCCCGAAAAACTTCCCGGTGCCGAGGTCCAGGAGTACCGCTCCGTCGTCGGTAGCCACGGAACACACGTTCGAGGCCGGCTTGACAGCTGTCATCAACACACCTCCAGCAGCGTCGATGGGGAGAAAGACACACGGGGTTGGTGGTCAAGTCCGCGCAACCACACCTCGAAGGCGAACACCTCCCCGAGGGAGGCCATCGCCGCGTATGCACCGCTGGCTGCGGCCTCCAGTTCGCGCAGCACCGAAGAAGGATCGATGATTCCGAGATCACCGAGCCGGGAATCCCGGAGTAAGGAGCGCAGCGCTGCCGCATTGCGGCGGATTCCGTGGTACTCACTGGCGCTGTAGTCGCCCTTGGTTCGCCGTTCGAACAGTTCAGGGGGAAGCAGACCGGTCATAGCTGCCCCGAGCAGAGGTTTGACCCGGTCGACCGAGGCCCGTTGCGTGGCAGGAACGCTGAGGCAAGCTGCCACGACCTGGTTGTCGAAGAAGGGCATGGCGATCTGCACACCCAGGTGTTCGGCGATATCGATGAAGGACCGGGAGGCAGCCGTGTGCCGATGGATCGTGCGTAGTGTGTGCGTCGGCCCCTTCAATACCTGTCACGGTTTCGGCTGCGCGGCGGAGGCGTTCTGCCACGGCTGTCCGCGCCGCACGGGTCCCCCAGTCTGCCGCTCGGGAGAGGGACGCCCACACGATGTTGCGTTCGACAGCCGGGTGACGCCTCCATTCAGGGGGATCGTTGCTCTCCAGTTCGTGGGCCAGGTGTGTGAGTGTGGCGGAATAGCTTGTGCGGGCGGTGTCCACGGCGGCTTGCACAACACGGTGTACCGGCCGGTGGCGAAGTCTTGCCCAGGCCCCGGACTCTCGGAGGAAGCGGAGCAGATGACGTGGACGAGCCAGGTCAGCAAGGTAGGTGAGAGGGGCTCCGAGCACCACGTCGCCTCCGTCTCCGGTCAAGTGCACCGAGGTGCCCACGACGGGTAGAAGCCGGGCTCGGTCACGGGCGTAGATGACCGAGTCGAGGCTGGGTTCCTCTGTGAACGGCGTTGCCGCCATGTTGGTGAAGGGCAGAGTTTGCGTGGTTCCTTCGACAACGGTCTGTCTCAGAGAGGACTCCATTCCTGCGAAACGCGCCGCATGGACGATGTCGTCGTCGTTGCGGGCGAACGGGTCGGCGTAGGTGACCACTTGTATTGGTTCCTGGTGGTGCTGAGCTGCGAGCAGTGCCAGCGTGGAGGAGTCCAGACCACCGGAGAAGTCTGCAGAAACAGCGGCAGCTTTCGCGGTGCGGTGGTGCACGCTCTCCTGCAGAGCATGACGAAGTGCTGTGCTCGCGGCGAAGAAGCCCGTCTGCTCGATCGGGAACATGCGTCGCAGTACCGTTGCCGTGCCGTTCCGGACGAGAAGTATCTGATCTGGTGCCAGCGCTCTGACGCTGTCGAACAGCGAATCACCGCCCAGGCTTGGACTGAACTTGGCGCAGAACAAGTGGGCGGCCAGTGCCTCCTGATCCAGGCGGTACCCATTCATGGCAGCCAGTGGGAGTGGGCTGGACGCGTACTGGACTTCTCTTTCACCACGGCGAAACCAGATCCGGTGCAGACCCGCGATGTCTCCTGTGACCGCTGTGGTTACTCCGTCGGTGACAACAGTGCTGTAAGAGCCCGCCAGTCTTGCCAACGCCTCCGCGGCTTCGGGGAGGGAAGCGTCATCGGTCAGGGCGTCTACAAGATTTTGGTCGGAGGCGAAGCACTCCCCTAGCAGGGTCACGTGGCGTCCCTCAGCGTGCAACCGTCGAACCCTGGATTCCGGCCATTCACCGACCAGGGTTAGTGTGTGCTGCTCGGCCAGTGGTACCGATCTGTGGGTTTGCCGCCTTCCGGCGGCTTTCCGCACGGACCCGATGAAGAACTTCCGTATCGCCATGGACGCGTTCCTTCGGTTTGAAGGGTGGGCCTCTCATGGGAGGCCCACCCCGTCCTGCGGCTGAGATCCGCTTGCTCACCCACGTCGCCGAAACGGCTGTTCCGCGGTTCCTGCGGACAGAGCGGCCTAGTAGTACTTGGCCGTGTTCATGTCGGCGGTGTCGTCGTCCGCCGCTCCCAGCGTCACTTCACGGGCGTCTCCCAGTTCGACCAGTTCGGGGGGCTGATAGATCTCCTCGTCCATCTTTTCCTTCCGCAGCAAGAAGAAATCAGGGATACGACACGTGTCTGTCCGCAGCAGCAAACTGACACACCCATGAGGATAGCCACGGAGCACAGCAGATCAACGCTATTCCCGAAAGGGAATAAAATGGATTCAAGACTGGTTGCGGAAGTCCTTGGCGATATTCGCGATAAAGCCGCGAGCCGCGCCATCGAAGAGAGCTGCGCGCTCGAAGGAAGCGAAGAGTTCCAGGTAGTAGTGGACGTCACGAGGGTCACGGAGCAGCAGGGCCCCGGTGAACATCTCTACGGTAGCCAAAGCGTCGTCGTAGATCGTGAACGTGGTGAGCGGCCCTTCGGGGATCGGAGACGACCGGAGCGGAATGACTCCGATACGAACATTCGGCAGTTCCGAAAGAGAAGAAAGACGCCCCATCTGAACCGACATGGCCTTCCCCCGGCAGAGTGGCCATCGCAGGGCCTGTTCGGTCAGGATGAAGGTGAAGTGCTTGTCCTCCTCATAAAGCACCGCCTGTCGATCGAGACGTCTGGCTATGGCCTTGGAATGGTCCCCCCGGGTGGTGGCGAGACTGGCTCTGGCGTACTCGGGAGTGTGGAGCAGGCCGGTGATCATCGCGGGTAGGAAATAGCGGAACCGCGAGGAAGTGGCTTCCAGGGTGGCAAGCTCCTGCTGCTTGTGGTGAAGGCCTCTGCGCAGGGATGCCTTCCAGTCCTGGTAGTCGGTGTTGGCGCGGCGAGCGAGTGCGGACAGCTCCTCCACGACCCGCGGCTCGGCACCGAGCGCGCGGAGGAGGCGCTCCACGTCGAGGAGCGAGGGCAGAATCTTGCCAGTTTCGATCTTGGAGATCTTGCTCTGACTCATACCCGCACGCGCGGCAAGCCGGTCTCCCGTGAGACCAGCTTGCCTGCGCAGCCGTCGCAACTCCTGTGCGAGGTCACTCTTGCGTTTACCGAGATCTTCTGGTTCCAGCACTATCCGTCGAGCCTAGCCCGGTACTCCTGGTAGGGGGTGGCCATGGCGAGCGCCGCATCCTTGCGGGCGATGTACTCGTCGACGTCGACGTCCTCCAGCAACAGACGGTCGATCTGGGTGCCGTCCTCCTCATAGCGCATCAGCACCACATGGCAACACGGCCACTGGACCGCACACACCCCACGCCCACTCGGTCCACCGGTGGAGACGGTGCGAGCCTCCCGTCCCGACCGGTCTGGTGGCTGCGGGCCGAGGACATGGCAGCGGGCGGCTGCGGTCCCCCGGGGGGACTGGCGGTGGGACGCGGCCCACGGACCGTCCTCGGCCACGGACACCGGGGCCCCGAAAGCCTGGAGTCACGCACTGAAGGACTCCACACCAACCACCCGGCGCACCCGACCAGGTCCGCTCCACCGTCCACGGCCGCACCGGCGCCGCCCCTGCCCTGCTGTCCGAAGCAAAGCAGACCCCTCGGACAAAGGGACCGCGAAGGGAAATCCATACACGAAGCAGTGATTGCTTTGGGCTTTCTCGGCTAGCGGGCCGCACGACCTTCAACCCTGCTTCTCGCCTTTGGAGGCGCTTGCGATGCAGATGCAGATGATGCAGATGGCCCAGCGCAACACCGTGGTGCGCGGACTGCACGACCTGGGCCTGGCCGCGTGGTTCGGCGGTTCCCTCATGGGGGCGGTCGGTCTGAACAAGGCCGCGGACCAGGAGTCCAAAGGACTCAACGAGTCGATCCGCATCTCCGGCGCGGGATGGGACAAGTGGGCCCCGCTCAACCTCGCCGCGATCGGCGCGCACCTGGTCGGCGGCGCCGGACTGCTGGGCGCCAACCGGGAACGGGTGATGAACCAGAAGGGCGTGGGCGCCTCGACCGTCGCCAAGACCGCGGTGACCGCCGCGGCGCTGGGCGCCACCGCCTACTCCCGGATGCTGGGACGGCGCGCCGAGGAGGCCGCCACCTCGCCCGAGCCGCTCGACAGCGCGTCCTCCGCGAACAGCCCCGAGACGCTGGAGGACACCTCGCGCAAGCTGCGGATCGCGCAGTGGGCGGTGCCCGCCCTGACCGGCGCCCTGGTGGTGCTCAACGCCCTGCACGGCGAACAGCAGAAGGCCACCCAGCAGAAGCTGGGGTTCATGCGGGCGATGGGCTCGCGCATGGGCATGGGAGCCAAGACGGGTTCCCGCATGGGCCTGGGGTCCAAGATGGGTCTGGGGTCCAAGATGGGCCTGGGCATGGGCGCGGCGTGACCCGGGGTGGGCGGCGTTGCGCGCGACGCCGCCCACCCGCGCCTGTCAGGACAGGTCGACCCAGGCCAGGGCCGTCCCGGCGGTCTCGAACACCACGTAGAGGTCGCGCCGCTGGGACAGGCCGGCCACCGGGACGCGGACCTCGGTGAAGTCGAACCGGTCAGCTGATGCCGCCACCTCGGCGGTGCCGACCACGGGTCCGCCGATCGGGTTGTCCACCCGCAGGGTCAGCCGTCCCGCCTCGGCGGCGTTGACCGACAGCACCGCCTGCTCGGGCCGCGCGGAGAAGTCCACGTCGAGGAAGGCCACCCACGCCGCGGACTCGGTGGCGCGCACCGCGTCGCCGCTCTCCTTCGCCGCGGCGCACAGCACCACCCCGTGGTACTCGTCGTTGTCGGCGGCCTGGATGCGTGCGGCCGCGCGCGGCCCGATGGCCTCACCCGGGACCTGGAGCGGCGCGCACACCCGCAGGTCCTTGGCGGAGCGTCCCAGGTGCACGGTGCGGGGCGCGTCCTCCACCACGAACCGGGATCGGGTGACGTCCCAGACCGCCAGCGCCGCGACGGGGAACTCCACGCGCACCCGCCGGGTCTCCCCCGGTTCCAGGGCCACCCGGGCGAACCCCTGGAGTTTGCGCAGCGGCTGCTTGACCCGGGAGACCCGCTGGTGGGTGTAGCACTGCACGACCTCCTCGCCGAAGCGGTCCCCGGTGTTGGCGACGCTCACCTCCACCGCCACCCGGTCGCCGTCCACGTGCACCCGGGGGTCGGCGTAGTCGAAGGTGGTGTAGCTCAGCCCGTGCCCGAAGGGGTACAGCGGCGAGCCCAGGTAGTACAGGTAGGTGGCGTCGTTGGCGATGATGTCGTAGTCGAACAGGTCGGGCAGTTCGGCGGCGGAGCGGTACCAGGTCTGGGTGAGGCGCCCGGCCGGGTCGGCGTCGCCGAAGAGCACCTCGGCCAGTGCCCGCCCGTACTCCTGTCCGCCGTGCGCCGACCACAGGATCGCCGGGACGTGCTCGTCGGCCCAGACCACTCCGAAGGGGTAGCCGCTGCTGAGCACCAGGACGGTGGCGGGGTTGGCGGCGCGCACCGCGCGCAGCACCTCCTCCTGGGCGGCGGGCAGGTCCAGGTCGGTGCGGTCCTCGGTCTCGCGTCCGTTGACCAGCGGGTGGTCTCCGGCGACCACGATCGCGACCTCGGCGGTGGCGGCGACCGCGGCGGCCTCGGCCGCGCCCGAGCGCAGCACGTCCACGGTGAACACCGCCGCCGCGTCGGCGTCGGGGGTCAGCGTCACCACGCCGCCCTCGCCGACGGCGACGTAGCGGCCGGTGGCGAGGTGCTGCAGCACGCCGGTGCCGCCGGGGTCGGGCTGCCAGCGGAAGGTCTGGCGCACCTCCCAGCCGTTGGGTCCGGGCTGGTCGTTGGTGAGGTGGCCGTCCTCGGTCTCGGAGACGTAGCGGCCGTTGACGACCGCGCGCAGCGCCCACGCCCCGCCCCAGTCGAACAGGTCGAAGGCCGCGGACTCGGCGACGGGTCCGAACCCGGGGGCGGGGGTCAGCGTCAGCGGCGTGCCCTCGGCTCCGGCGGTCAGGTACCCCTCGTCGGTGCGCAGCGCGATGCGGTCCACGCCCTCGCAGAACACGGTCTCGGTGCGTTCGGCCAGTCCCGTCCGGGCGGTGACGGCGTAGGGCAGGGTGCCGCTGTACCAGTCCTCCATGAGGGTGTCGGCGAGCTGGCCGATGACGGCGACGCGGCGCGGGGCGCACAGCGGCAGCAGGCCGTCGTTCTTGAGCAGCACCATGGAGCGGCGGGCGGCGGTGCGCGCCAGCGCCTGGTGGGCCGGGCAGTTGACGACGTCGGTGCCGACGCGGAGCGGCAGGCCGGGGTCGAACTCGCCCAGGCGGGTGCGCACCGACAGGATGTGGGTGACGGCCCGGTCCAGGTCGGCCTCGGTGAGCAGGCCGCGGGCCAGGGCGTCGCGGAGGTGGCCGAGGGTGGCCTCGGCGCGGTCGTCGTCCTGGGTGAAGCTGTCGACCCCGGCGCGCAGGGCGTGGGCGTAGGCGGTGGCGTGGTCGGCGTGGTAGTGCTGCGGGTCGACGAGGTTGCCGGGGGCCATGGCGTCGCTGACCACCATCAGCTCGTCGGGGGCGGCGGCGCGCAGCACCTCGTTGATGAGGGGGCTCAGGTGCGCGGGGCGGCCGTTGACCAGGTTGTAGGAGGGCATGACGGCGACCGCGGAGCCGTCGCGCAGCGCGGGCAGGAACGCGGGCAGTTCGTACTCGTGCAGTACGCGCGGGGGCAGGTGGCTGGAGCTGGTGCAGCGGTCGGTCTCGTTGTTGTAGGCGAGGAAGTGCTTGAGGGTGGGGGCGGTGTCCAGCCGGTCGGGGTCGTCCCCGGCCAGGCCGCGGGCGTAGGCGACGGCCATGACGCCGGTGAGCCAGGGGTCCTCGGAGTAGCCCTCCTCGTTGCGGCCCCAGCGGGGGTCGCGCAGCGGGTTGACGACCGGCGCCCAGACGTTGCGGCCCGCTCCGGCGGGGTCCTTGGTGTGGAAGGCGAGCACTTCGGCGGCGGTGGCCGCGCCCACCCGGCGCACCAGGTCGGGGTCCCAGGTGCTGGCCAGGCCGATGGCCTGGGGGAACACGGTGGCCGGGCCCAGCCAGGCCAGGCCGTGCAGGGCCTCGGTTCCGGTGCGGAACGGGCCGATGCCCAGGCGGGGCACGGGCCGCTGGTACTGGTGGAGCAGGCCGATCTTCTCCTCGGTGGTGAGCCGGGCCACGAGGTCGCGGACCCGCTCTCGGGGGCTGAGGGAGGGGTCGCGGAAGGGTTCGGTCACGGTGGGTCCCAATCTGGTCGTGGGGGCGGGCCGGGGTCAGCGGGGGGCGCGGGCGGCCGCGGCGAGGTCGTGGGTCGGGGTGGTGCCGTCGGGGAGGCGGCCCTCCTCGACGGCGTCGAGGATGCGGGCGGCAGCACCCAGCGCGGGGGCGTCCAGGCCGAGGGTGGAGGGCACCGCGATGGGCTCCTCGACCGCCACGCCGCGCGTGTCGAGCAGGCCGTTGACCACGGGCAGCAGCCAGGGCGCGAGTTCGGCGTAGTAGCCGCCGAGGATGACGCGTTCGGGGTCGAGCACGCTGACCAGGGTGAACACACCTGCGGCCAGGTCGTGGGCGGCCTCGTCGAGGCGGGTCAGGGTGGTGGTGTCGCCGGCGCGGGCACGGGCGACGATCTCGTCGATGCGTAGTTCCACCTCGGCCAGCGACAGGTGTCCGTCATCGCGGGCCTCGTCGGGCAGGGTGCGGCGGGCGATCGCGGTCACCGACGCGACCGTCTCCAGGCGCGCCGAGCCGCCGGGGGCGGGCACCGGGATGTGTCCGGCCTCGCCGCTGTAGCCGGAGTGGCCGCGGCGCAGTGCCCCGTCGACGAGCAGGCCCGCGCCCAGGCTGGTGCCGCCGGTGAGGTAGACGAGGTCGCGGGTGCCGACGTGCTCGCCGAAGCGGTGTTCGGCCAGGACCGCGTAGTTGGCGTCGTTGCCGATCTCCACGGGGAAGCCGGGGCCGCGCAGCGCGTCGACGAGTTCGGCGGCGAAGTCGACGTCGCGCCAGTGGAGGGCGGGGACGAGGCGGGCTCGGCCGTCGGGGTCGACCAGGCCGGGCAGGGCCACGCCCAGGCCGAGGACCTGGCGGCCGTCGTGCTCGATGCGGGTGACGACGCGGCGGGCCAGGGCGGTGACGGCGGTGACGGCGCGCGCGGGGGGGACGGTGCTGGCGGGGAAGGCGCGCCGCCACGACAGCACGGGGCGGCCGGCCAGGTCGACGGCGACGGCGGTGAGGTAGTCGGCGTTGACCTCGATGCCGATGGCCGCGCACGAGGCGCCGTCCAGGGTGAGCATGATGGCGGGGCGGCCCACCCGGTTCTCGGTGGTGCCGGTCTCGCGCAGCAGCCGGCGCCGCAGCAGTTCGGAGACCAGGCTGGAGACGGTGGTCTTGTTCAGTCCGGTGGCCGCGGCGATGTCGGCCCGCGAGCAGGGGCCCTGTTCGCGGACGCAGCGCAGCACCAGGGCCAGGTTGGTGGCGCGGACGTCGCCCACCTCTGCCTTGTTGGGGTCTCTTGTCCTGCCGATCACCGTGTGTCCCGTTCCCGTTTCGCAGCGCTTCGGTTGCGGATCTTGTGGTCCGCATCACTCACGAGTAATTTGTTTGTCTATAACCCGAACTAATTCTATCGCGGTCGCCCTCCGGACTCCAGAGAGTGACCGCAAAACAACAGGGCCTCCCTCCCCCGAAGGGACCACCATGAGACACTCCCGCCCCTCACCCGCCTGGACGACGAGCCGGCGCCGCTTCCTCGGCCTGACCGGCACCGCCGCCGCACTGCTGGCCGGCGGCGGCCTGCTGTCGGCCTGCGCCCCCGACGGACCCCGCCCGGGCAGCAGCGGATCGGCCGCCGACCTCGACAAACTGGACGCGCTCGTCCCCGACTACATCCCGTTCGAGGCCGTCGAACCCGACATCCCCGGCCGGCACGGCGCCCCGCCCGGCTTCACCTCCTACCCCGACCAGCTGGTCCGCGCGGTGGAGGGCACCCCGGGCAGGGGCGGGACCTACAAGGCGATGGCCCCGCTGTGGGGCCCCATCCCGCCGGGACTGGGGGAGAACTCCTTCTACGACTTCGTCAACGGCCAGCTGGGCGCCACCGTCGACTTCCAGTTCCAGGACGGCAACACCATCATCGACAAGATGAACGCGGTGATCGCCGCCGGCGACGTCGTCGACATCACGATGATCCCCGACTGGGCCATCAACCTCATCCCCGACTTCGCCGAGGCCGCCCCCCAGCTGTTCGAGGACCTCACCCCCTACCTGGCCGGAGCTGCGGTCGAGCCCTACCCGATGCTGGCCAGCCTGCCCACCAACGCCTGGAAGTGGAGCGTCTTCGGCGACCGACTGCACGGCGTGCCCTGGCCCACCGACCCGCTGTCGGAGTGGATCTTCTACCGCAAGGACCTGTTCGACCAGCACGGCTGGGCCCTGCCCACCACCGCCGAGGAGCTGTTCGCGCTCGGCGCGGAGATCAACGACCCCAGCAACAACCGCTGGGCCTTCGGCGACTTCTACCGGGTGGCCCGCCAGATCTTCCGCGCCCCCCGCGAGTGGCGCCTGGAGGACGGTGAGCTCGTGCACCGCTACGAGACCCCCGAGTTCGAGGAGGCCGTGGCGTTCATGCGCCGCGTCTACGACGCCAGACTCGTCCACCCCGACATCGCCTCGGGCTCCGGCGCCAACTCCAAGGAGCTGTTCAACAGCGGCAAGATCCTCCTCACCCAGGACGGCTTCGGCGGCTGGACCGAGGCCTACCAGGCGATCCTGCCGCAGAACCCCGACTTCCGCATGGACCTGGTGCCCGCCTTCGCCCACGACGGCGGCACCCCGTCCCTGCACGGCAACGACCCCTCCAACCAGAGCGTGTTCATCAAGAAGGGCCTGGGCGAGGAGAAGGTCACCGAGATCCTGGCGATCCTCAACTACTGCGCCGCCCCCTTCGGCACCGCCGAGTACATGGCCTACCGCTACGGCGAGGAGGGCACGCACCACGAGCTCAACGACGACGGCGCCCCCGAGCTGACCGAACTCGGGCACAAGGAGGTGTCCAACGGCTACCTGTTCATCAGCGGCCGCAACAACGCCATCGCCGAAAGCGAGTACCCCGACTACGTGGAGTCCTTCACCGCCTGGTTCAACGACGCCGCGCAGTACACCGAGGACAACCCCTTCGAGGGCATCCGCATCCAGCGCCCCTCCTCCTACGCCAGCGCCGAGCAGCCCACCGAGGACAGGATCACCGACATCCTGCGCGGCCGCCGCGAGGTGAGCGAACTCGGCGACATCGTCGCCCAGTGGCGACGCGACGGCGGCGACGCGGCCCGCGACTTCTACGGCGAGGTCCTCGCCGAGTACGGCCGTGATTGACCGGACGTCCCGGCCCCGCCCCGCCGCCCCCGCGCCTCCCCCTCCCACCGGGGAGCGCGGGGAGGCCGCGCGCGCCCGCCGGGACCCACAGCCGCGCAGGAAGCCGCTGCGCTCCCGCCTGCGCCAGGACTGGCAGCTGCTGCTGATGACGGTGCCCGCCCTGGGCCTGCTCACGGTCTTCCACTACATCCCGACCCTGGGCAACGTCATCGCCTTCCAGGACTACTCCCCCTACCGGGGGATCTGGGACAGCCCGTTCATCGGCTTCGACAACTTCTACTGGCTGCTGACCGACCCCGCCTTCTGGGACGCGACCCTCAACACCCTCACCATCACCGCGTTCCAGCTGGTGTTCTACTTCCCCGTGCCCATCGCGCTGGCGATCCTGCTGGACAGTGTGCTCTCCCCGCGGATCCGCATGCTGCTGCAGACCGTGGTCTACATGCCGCACTTCTTCTCCTGGGTGCTGGTCATCACCCTGTTCCAGCAGATCATCGGCGGAGCGGGCCTCATCTCCCAGGTGCTGCGCCAGCACGGCTACGACGGGTTGGACATCATGACCAACCCCGACACGTTCCTGCTGCTGGTCACCGCCGAAGTGGTGTGGAAGGACGCCGGCTGGGGGATGATCGTGTTCCTCGCCGCGCTGGCCGCCATCAACCCCAACCTGTACGAGGCCGCGGCGGTGGACGGGGCCAACCGGTGGCGCCGCCTGTGGCACATCACCCTGCCGGGCCTGCGCCCGGTCATCGTGCTGCTGCTCATCCTGCGCCTGGGCGACGCCCTCAACGTGGGCTTCGAACAGTTCTTCCTGCAACGCGACGCCGTGGGCCAGCAGGCCGCCGAGGTGCTGGACACCTTCATCTACTGGCAGACCCTCGCGGTGGGCGAGTGGAGCTACGGCGCGGCGGCCGGCCTGGTCAAGGGCGTGGTCGGCCTGGCGCTGATCCTGGTGGCCAACAAGGTCGCCCACATGATGGGCGAGAACGGAATCTACCGGCGGACATCATGACGACACCGACACGGCAGCGCCCGGTCTGGGCCGAGACCCCCTCCCTGCCCGAACGCGCCGTCAAGGCGGCGGTGCTGGCCGCGATCGCGCTGGCGGTGCTGTTCCCCCTCTACGTGGTGGTGCTGACCAGCCTCTCCCCCGCCGCGGCGATCAACGACGCGGGCGGCCTGGTGGTGATCCCCCGCGGGCTCTCCCTGGCCGCCTACGCCGAACTGTTCGCGGGCGGCGTGGTGACCCGCGCCGTCGCGGTCAGCATCGGCGTCACCGCGGTGGGCACCGCGATCAGCCTGGCCGCCACCGTCCTGGCCGCCTACGGGCTGGCGCGCCCCGGATCGCTGCTGCACCGCCCCCTGCTGTTCCTGGTGCTGCTGACCTTCCTGTTCGGCCCCGGCATGATCCCCAGCTACCTGATGGTCAGCTCGCTGGGGCTGATCGACAGCTACTGGGCGCTCGTCCTGCCCACCGCGGTCAACGCGTTCAACCTGGTGGTGATGCGCGCGTTCTTCATGAACATCCCCCGCGAGGTCTCCGACAGCGCCCGGGTGGACGGCGCCAGCGAGTGGAAGATCCTCACCCGCCTGGTGCTGCCCATGTCCAAGGGGGTGGTCGCGGTGGTCGGACTGTTCTACGCGGTCGGCTACTGGAACGCGTTCTTCAACGCGATCCTCTACATCAACGACAACGCCAAGTGGCCGCTGCAACTGGTGCTGCGCCAGTACGTGCAGCAGGGCCAGAACATCAGCGTCGGCGCCCTCGCCGACGCCTCCCAGGCGGCCAGTGCCCTGCCGCCCAGCCTGGCCCTGCAGATGGCGATCGTGGTGATCGCGCTGGTACCCGTCCTGGCCATGTACCCGTTCGTGCAGCGCCACTTCACCAAGGGCGTCATCATCGGCGCGGTGAAGGGCTGAGGGCCTGCCCGTGCCCGCCGCCCCGGTTGTGCCGGGGCGGCGGGCACGGGTGCCGCGGGCCCTCGCGGGGGCGGGGCCTGCGGCACCCCCGGCAGGACGTCACCGGGTGGACACGGTCTGCCGCACACCGCTACAATTCCCGACGCAAAGGCTCATCACGGAAAGGTTCGGGACCACGGACAGCTCGATGCGGGAGCAGGCGCACGGCGCCGTGACGCACAGCTTTTATCTGACCTAGGTCCCCACGCCAGTCAGCGTGCCCTCTTTCTGCTCGACGCCCTCCTCCTCGTCGTCCTCTTCGCCCTGCTGTGCGGCCTGACGGTCTTCTCCGTGGCCTTCGGCTGGGGCTGCGCCCGCCTGCTGCTGCGGCGACTACGACTCCGTGGAGAGCTCGGGACGGCTCCGCAGGGCACGGCGAACACGGTCTGCGGCCCGGTCACCGGAACGGTGGTGCAGAGCGGACGGATCGACGCGGTCCACGTCCACCTGGGCCCCCACCCCGCGGCCCCGCACCCCTGCGCGCACCGGACCGACTGAGACGCGCCGGCCGGCCCCGGTCCCTCCGCGGTTTCCGGCCGGCCAGGGCGGCGGATCCCGCTCCAAGGGGCTGCACGGTCTTGCCTTCCCCGCCGATGGCTGTCATGTTCGAAGGGCCGGCCGTCACGGTCCGTGCCGACCGGCCCCACCCGCCGGAGTCGTCCTCCCTGCTCGACCGGTTCGCCCCCGGGCCTGCCGGAACCCGCCCCCCCACGTCCGGAGCGCCCATGACCGCCGCGTTGGAGACCATCGAGCTGACCAAACGGTTCGGCGGGGCCACCGCCGTCGACCGCATCACCCTGTCCGTCCCCCAGGGGTCGTTCTACGGCCTGGTGGGCCAGAACGGCGCGGGCAAGACCACCACCCTGTCGATGGCCGTCGGCCTGCTGCGCCCCGACTCCGGGCGCTCCCGCATCCTCGGCGTCGACGTGTGGGAGGACCCCGCACGCGCCAAGGCGCTGGTCGGAGTGCTTTCCGACGGGCTGGCCATGCCGGAGTGGCTGACCGGCCGCGAGGTGCTGACCTACCTGGGAGCGCTGCGCGGACTGGACGAGGACGTGGTCGCCGAACGGACCGGGGAGCTGCTGGCCGTCCTGGAGCTGGACCGGGCGGAGACCACGCTGGTCATCGACTACTCCACCGGCATGCGCAAGAAGATCGGCCTGGCCACCGCGCTGCTGCACGCCCCGCGGCTGCTGGTGCTGGACGAGCCGTTCGAGGCCGTCGACCCGGTCTCGGCCGCCACGATCAAGACGATCCTGCGGGGCTTCGTCGCGGGCGGCGGGTCGGTCGTGCTGTCCAGCCACGTCATGGCGCTGGTGGAGGAGCTGTGCGACCACGTCGGCGTGATCGACCGGGGCAGGGTCGCGGCGGCCGGCCCCCTCGCCGAGGTCAGGGGGTCGTCGACCCTGGAGGAGCGGTTCGTGTCGCTGGTCGGCACCGACACCGGCGGGATACGGGAGTTGTCGTGGCTGTCGCGCTGACCATGGCCCGTATGAAGCTGGCCGTCGTCCGCCACTCGATGAGCGGGCGGCGCGCCGGGTTCGCCGCCGTCGGCGTCCTGCTCGGCGCCGCCGGGGCGGCGGGCACGGTCGCACTCGCCTTCACCGGGGCCGAACTGCTCGCCGCCGGCTACGCGGTGTGGCTGCTGGGCTGGCTGCTCGGCCCGATCTTCACGGGCGGCGGGGACGAGACGGTCCGCCCGGAGTTCTTCACCCCCCTGGGCCTGTTGCCCCGGCGGCTGGCGGCCGGACTGCTGGCGGCCGCGTTCGTCGGCGCCGGCCCCGCTCTCAGCCTGCTGGCCCTGGGCGGGCTGGTCGTGCTCGGCGCCGGCCGCGGCGCGGCGGCCGCCGCCGTCGCCCTCCCCGCCGCGGTGCTGCAGTTGGCGCTGTTCGTCCTGCTGTCCAAGGTCGTGGTCGCGCTGTTCGGCCTGGTCCTGCGCAGCCGGGCGGGCGCGATCGCCTCGGGGGTGCTCAACGCCCTGGTCCTGGCGCTGCTCAGCCAGGGCGGGGTGGTCGCGGTCGCCTACGGCGAGGCCGGGGGCCTGCCTCCGGCGGTGGACGCCGTGCTGCACGCCCTGCCCTCGGGCTGGGGCGTGGTCGCGGTGGAGTCGGCGGCCCAGGGCCGCTGGGCGCTGTCGGCGGGTGTGCTCGCCGGCCAGGTCCTGCTCGTCGCGCTGCTGCTCGCGGCGTGGGCGGCGCTGCTGACCCGGCGGGTCGGGGTGGCGCGGACCACGGCCGGCGGCCGCGGCCGCATGCGCGCCGCCACGGCCTCGGGCGCGGTGCTGGGCCGGGAGCTGCGCACCTGGTCCCGCGACCCGGTGCGCAGCCACCAGTTGACGTTCGCGCTGGCCTACGGGGTGTTCTTCGCCGCGCTGCCGCTGTTGACGGGCTGGGAGCAGATGCTGCCGTGGTCGGGGCCGGTCTTCGTGCTCATGGCCGCCATGCTGTCGGCCAACGTCTACGGCGTCGACGGAACCGCGCTGTGGCTGCTGCTGCTCACCCCCGGGGGCGACGACGTGCGCGGCCGCCAGCTGGCCTGGCTGCTGTTCGTCACGCCGGCGGCACTGGCGCTGACCGTCGGGTTCACCGTCCTGGTCGGCGGGCCGTGGCCGCTGCTGCTGGCGGTCCTGTCCGCCCTGCTGGGCGGCTGCGCGGGCCTGGTGCCGCTGGTGTCGGTGTACGCGCTCGTGCCCGGCGTCGACCCGCACCGGCGTTCCGGCAACCCGCTGCGCCTCACCGAGGACGAGGGGTCGGCGACCGGGATGATGTACGTCATGATGCTGCTGGGCCTGCTTCCTGCGGTGCCCGCCGCGGTCGCGGCCGTCCTGTACGGCTGGGCGGGGGTGCCCGTGGGCCTGGCCACGGGGCTGCTGTGCTGGTGGGGACTGGGGGCGCTGGCCGCACGCGGGCTGCGCGCGCGGCCCCGAACTGCTGCACATGATGCGCACCGGGCGCCGCGACCCGGGCACGTCCCGGCTGGCGGACTTCGGTGAACTGCCCCGGCAGAAACAGTTCCTGGTGGGCGTGTGCATGACGCTGTGCCCGGTCGCGCTGTTCCCGCAGGGCATCGTGCCGGGCGTGTTCAAGGTCACCGGGATGGACAGCAGGGCCTGGTTCCTGGCCCTGTACCTGCCGCCGTGGACGCAGTGGCCGGTGATCGCCGTCATGGTCGCCCTGGGGGTGGCGCTGGGCGTGGCCGGTCTGCGTCTGATGCAGCAGGACCGCCGGCCCGGACAGGACGCGGCGGAGGAGGCCGCGGGCTCCTGACCGGCCGGCCCGGCACAGGGGCCGTCGGGGAGGTCCCACGGCAGGGCTGCCGCAGCGGGCCGCCGGTTGCCGCCCCGACGGCACGGCCCGCACGGCACTGTTTCCCCTGTCGGAGAATTCCCGGAAAAGGGCCGTGTTCCGCGCCCTGCCTCCGGTGCCGGATGGTACGCGTCTTTGGGGCAGTCGACCCCTTTTTCTTCCTTTTCTGTGGACTCCCCGGTGGGCACCGCGGTCTCCACGGTGAGGATTTCTCCGAAATTCTCACCCTCGACACACGGGAGAACCCGCGGCTCACCGATTTCCCGAATGGCCGGAAACGGCCTCGCGGTGCATTCCACCCTGGTTGAGCTGCGCCGACCGCTCATCTGCCGCACTCCGCGACGAAAGCCGGATTTTTTTGTGCCTTCTGCGCGGATTAGACTCGGCCGTGTCCACGCGGCACCCCCGTACCGGTGGCGTGCTCTTCCCTTCCGCCCCCGACCAGGAATTCTCTTCGTCATGCGGCTGACCTCGGTGTGGCTGGGCTGGCGTTCGGTGCGGCACCGTCCCGGATCCGTTCTGGGCGCCGCGATCGTGCTGGTGATCAGCGCCGCTCTGGTGAGCGGCCTCTCCTTCGTCTACTTCTCGGCGGACCGCCAGGAGCCGACGGTCGAACGCTATGCGGGCGTTCCTCTGGTCGTCGTCCCGGAGCATCCGGGCGGGCAGGTCCCGCTCTCCCTGGCCGCCGCCCTCGACGAGCTTGCGCAGGTGGCCGAGACGGTGCCCGAGACGACCTTCCCGGCGACACTGCTGGACCCCGACGGCCGCGTGGTCCGCGTCCCCGGCACCGAACGCGGTTTCGGACACGGTTGGGGCAGCGCCGCGCTCACCCCGTTCGAGGTGGGTGAGGGAGAACCGCCCGCGGCGGACGGAGAGGTGGTGGTCGACCGTCCCCTGGCCGAAGCGGGCGGCCTGGCCGTCGGGCAGACGGTCACCGTTCTGGTCCTGGGCACGATCGAGGAGTACCGGGTGTCGGGAATCGCCGATCCGGCCGACCCGGTGCGGTGGCGCCACCAGTCCGCGCTCTTCTTCACCGACTCCCGGGCCGCAGAACTGGGCGGCCTGGATCCCGGCCACGCCGACGCCCTGGGGGTCCGTCCGGCCGACGGGGTCAGCGAGGCGGCCCTCACAGCGGCGGTCGACGACGTGCTCACCGCCACCGGGGGCCGCTACACGGTCCTGGCCGGCACCGACCAGGGCGAGTTCGAAGGAGCGGTCTCGGCGGAGAACGACCGCTTCGTCGCCTCCTCGATGCAGACCCTCCTGGTGTGGACCATGGTCGTCACCACCGGGGTGGTGGCCGGCGCGGTCGGCCTGGCCGTCCGCAGCCGGGGCAGGGAGATCGCCGTGCTGCGCGCGGTGGGAGCCACCCCGCGCCAGGTCCGGCTCATGCTGGCGGGAGAGGTGGCGGTCCTGTCCGCCGTGGCACTGGTCGTGGGACTGCCGCTCGGCGCCCTCCTCGCCCGCCTCCTGGCCGCCGGGGGATCGGCCTCACCAGCAACCTGAGCGCCGCCTTCCGGCTGCACTACACCGGATCGGCGATCGTGTCGACCGTGCTGCTGGTCGCCGTCTCGGCCCAGGTCGCGGGAGTGATCGCCGCACGGCACGCGCTGCGTGTCCGCCCCTCCGAGGCGCTCGCCGAAGCCGTCACCGAGGGACGTGTCCTGCGCCGGGGACGGATCCTCGCCGGGCTCCTCGCCTTCGGCGGCACACTGCTCGGAGCCGTGGTCCTGGCACTGTTCGACCTGCCGGAGGACACGGTCGGCTCCTACCTGAGCGGAGCGGTGGTGCTGCTGGCGGTGGCCGGCGCGGGCCTGCTGGCCCCCTGGCTGATGCGCGGCGCCACCTCCCTGCTGAGGTCGGCCGCGGGCCGCGCCCTTCGCGGCGGCCCCGGCCTGGCCGTGGCGAACACGGCCTTCTACCACCGCAGGTTCGCCGGTGCGGCCGGACCGCTGGTCCTGGGGATCACGCTGGTCGGCACCGCGGGAGCACTGCAACTGCACAACAACTGGATGTTCGGGGAGCAGGAGAGCGACCGCTTCGTCTCGGACCTCGTGGTCGTGGCCGCACCGGGCGACGGGTTCGCCGAGGAGGCCAGGGCCGCCGTCGAGGACCTTCCGGGCGTGGCGGCGGCGGTGTTCTCCTACGGGGTGCCTGTCGACGTCTCCGTGGCCGCCGCGGCTCCGCAGGAGACGGGCGCGATGGTGGTGCACGGCGACGCGGCCGCGGCCGTCGACCTGGACCTGGTCGACGGGGCCTTCGACCCCCTTGACGCGGACGCGGTCCTGGTCACCACCTTCTTCGCCGAGAGCAACGGCCTGTCGGTCGGGGACGCGGTCTCGGTCGCCGGCCCCGCCGCCGAACGGGTGTTCCGCGTCTCGGGGATCTACGGGGGCCACGGGTTCCTGAACCGTCCGCTGACGCTGGGGGCCGCCGCGGCGCAGACGGTCGGCGCGGACCGCGGACTGCCCGACGGCATCTTCCTCACGATCGAGGACTCGGCGTCCCCGCAGGCCGTGCGGCAGGAGCTGCGGGCCCGCTTCCCCTCGGGGTTCGAGCAGGCCCCGTTCCAGCTCCACGACCGCGACGACATCCGCCGGGTCGCCACCGAGCAGTGGGCCGAGCAGAACCGCGCCGGCACCACCGCCGTCGTCCTCATCGGGGTCTTCCTGGTGCTGGGGGCGGCCAACTCCGTCAGCGTCGCCCAGTTCGACCGGAGGAACGAGTTCCGCGGCATGCGCCTGCTGGGGTTCACCTGGCGGCAGATCCACCGCACCGTGACGGCCGAGACCGTCCTCACCGTCACGCTGGCGTTCGGTGTGGCGGTGCTCGTGGTCCTGTGGATCGCCGTCCTGACGGCGCTGCGGTCCGGGGCGGCCGCCCTGTCCCTGCTCCCGCAGCTCCTCCCGGTCGCTTCGGTGGCCGCGCTCGGCGGGGTGGCGCTGCTGCTCTCCACGGTGGGGACGCTGGGCACGGTGCGCGGCATCCGGAGGGGCCGGTGAGCGCGGGGCCGCTTCTCCACGCAACCGGCGCGGCGGAACGCACACGCCACGGGCACGGGTCCCGCCGGTGCGCGGCGGGACGACAGAGAGGCAGGACGAGATGGCACGGCGGAACGGAACCACGGCCGGGGCGGCGGTGCGCCTGGAGTCGCTGTGGAAGGTGTACGGCACAGGCCAGGCCGAGGTGGTGGCGCTGCGGGACGTCACGGTCGACTTCCCCGCCTCCTCCTTCACCGCGGTCATGGGCCCCTCCGGGTCGGGCAAGACCACGCTCCTGCCGTGCGCGGCCGGACTGGCCGAACCCACCAGGGGCTCGGTCAGGCTCGGCGGCACCGACATCGCGGGCCTGCAGGAGAAGGAACTGGCGCTGGTACGGCGGCAGCGGATGGGCTTCGTCTTCCAGTCGTTCAACCTGCTTCCGGCACTGACCGGCCGGGAGAACACGGTGCTGCCGCTGCAGCTGGCCGGCCGCGGCGTGGACCGGGACTGGCTGGAGCTGATCCTGGAGCGGACCGGGATGCGCGAGCACATCGACCGCTATCCGCACGAACTGTCCGGGGGCCAGCAGCAGCGGGTGGCGGTCTGCCGGGCACTGCTGGCCCGTCCCGAGGTGATCTTCGCGGACGAGCCGACCGGGGCGCTGGACAGCCGCACCGGGGAGGAGATCCTCGCGCTGCTGCGGGCCTCGGTGGACGAACTCGACCAGACGGTGGTCATGGTGACCCACGAGCCGGCGGCCGCGGCCTGCGCCGACCGGGTGCTGTTCCTGCGTGACGGCCGCATCGCCGGCACCCTGGAGCAGCCGACCGCCGCATCGCTCAGGGCCCACCTGGACGCGCTGGAACGCGCCCGGTGACCACGCCGCGGGCTCCCGGCCACCGGGCGGCCCGGAAAGCGGGCGGTGCAGAAGCCCGTGCAGGCGCCCGCGACCGCCAGGATGCCCGCCCCCACGGGGCCCCGACCGGCCCCGCACCGGCTCGCTCGGCCCCGTCCCCGGTTTAGGGGAGGAGCGGGAGCGTTCGAGGAGCCCCCGTGCGGTCCGCACCGGCCGGCGGTGGGTGGGGGAGCCGGTCAGCGATCCCCCGTGCTGCACCGAGCCCGCCTCCTCCCCCGAGGCGGGCCGGACGGCGAAGGCGCCGTTGCGCTCCACCGGCTCCACGTGCCGCCACGGGGCCGTGCTGTGGAAGAAGCCGTCGACGACCACGACGCCCCGCTCGTCGAGTCGGACCCGGGAGTACCACCCCGGCGGCCAGAGAGCGGCCGGGAGTCCGCCGAACGTCCCGGAGCCGAGGAACACCTGCCCCGGAGACCGGGCCTCTGTTCCCATCGCGGTCCCGGGAAGAAGCGTGAACAGGGGCGAGAACCACGCCACGGCCTGGCAGACAGGCCTCCGTACGACCACTGCCGCCCCTTCCCGCGCACACGAGAGGGTCCGTTCCCGACGGGCTTCCCCGGGCCGGGGGACAGCCGTACCGGCCCGGGGCCTCCGCGGTTCCCCGAACCCCGCCGCGGCCCCGACCGCCGCGGCCCCCGCGGTGGACGGTCGCACCGCCCCTCCGGCTCGGCAGCGCGACGGCTACCGGCCGCCTCCGCCCGTCTCGGCCACCCGGGCGGCGAAGACCTCGACCGCGTCGAAGCGCACGGAGCGGAGCACGTCGAAGGAGTGCTGCGCCCCCGGCAGCTCCGCGTGGCAGACCGGGGCAGCCGAGACCTGCCGCAGCGCCGAGACGAAGCGGCGGGCGTCCGCCGCGGGCACCAGCGTGTCGTGGTCGCCGTGGACCACGAGGAACGGCGGCGCGCCGGCGTGGACCCGCGCCGTCGGCGAGGTCTCGGCCTCGCTCATCCCGTAGTAGGCGCCGAAGTAGCCGTACAGGCACACGGCGGCGGCCACCGGGGGGCCGGTGTCCGCGGCAGCGGACCGGTGGGCGGGGCTTCTTGGCGGTGAGGGCGAGCAGCGCGGCCGGGTGGGCGCCCGCGGAGCTGCCCGCCACCACCACCGTGTCCCCGTCCGCGCCGTGGACCGCACCGTGTTCGCGCACCCAGGCGACCACCTGCCTGGCGTCGGCCAGGTGCTCGGCGAGGCCCGCCCCGGGACGCAGCCGGTCGTTCGCGCTGACGCACACCCACCCCCGCGCGGCGAACCGGTGGAGCAGGGCACGCGCCTCACGGTCCTTGCCTCCGCCGGTGTACCCGCCGCCGTGCAGGTACACCAGCGCGGGGCGGCCCCCGGGCCGGGAGCGGTGCCGGTAGACGTCGAGCAGGTGGCGTCTGCCCGCGTCCCCGTAGGGGATGTCCGCGATCCGTTCGACTCCGCGGGGCCGCACCGGCAGCGGCACGAGCAGGGTCCGCAGGAGGTCGCGCCGCCGGGGCGCGGGGGTGCGCACGGGCGCGCCGAACCCTTCGGCCAGGGCCCGGTCCAGGACGGGCCTGGCGCGCAGGCCCCGCCGTGCCAGGAGCACGAGTCCCACCGAGGTCGCGGCGGCCAGGGCGACGGCCGCCCAGGCGGCGGGTGAGGCGACGTCGCCCTGGGCGAAGACCAGCGCGGTCGCGGCCGACAGCCAGACCAGCGCGAGGAACGGCTGCTCGTTGAGCAGCAGCCCCGACCAGAAGGCGACGACGGCGAGCACGCGGGGCCGGGACGGCGCGGCCAGGGCGAACCCCGTGCACCACGCGACGAGTGCCACGGTGGCCAGGTAGCCGACGGGCACGCTCACCCGCGCGTCCCGGCTGAAGGGGCCAGGCCGGCCACGAGCACCACGGCGACCACCAGGTGCAGCGCCACCAGCACCGCCAGGGCCGCGGTGCTGGTGGCGCCCAGCGGTCCGAGCAGCGACACCGCGCCCACCGCGACGGCGATCCCCGTCCAGACCCGCCGCGGCCGCCGCAGGAACCGTTCCAACAGCGCGAGCAGCGCCCAGGCCGCCGACGCGGCGGCCAGGCTCGCGACGGCCACCGCACCCGCCCCCACCTGCTGGACCGTCGCGCCGGTGCGGACGGACAGGTCGACCCCGGCCACCACGACCGCCAGCCACCACACCACCAGCGCGGCGGCCGTCGCGGCGACCACCGTCACCCCCCGCCGCACGGCCGTGCCGCCCGTCGCACGCCGCGGTCCCGTGTTCTGCGTCGACATGGGTCCTGCTCCCCTCATCGGAGCCGGACGGACGGTCCGCCCGGCTCCCCCAGCGTCGCCGCGCCGGTGTAAAACCCGCATCGGTCGCGCGGCCAGGCCGCCCCCGACTTTGGTCGGGGGCGGCCCCTCCCCCGGTGGGAGGCGGCGCCGACCGCGCGGGGCTTACCCTTTCCGGGTGACCGACCTGTTCCCCGACGGATCGGGGCCCGTACAGCGACGCGTCCCCCTTCCCGGCGCGCTCGGCGCGGCCGCCGGGGTGGCCGCGCTGGCGGCGCTGGCGGCCTGGGCGCGCCACGCCACCGCTCCCGCCGAGGGCCTGCTGCCGCTCGACCTGGCGCTGGCGGTGCTGGGCGGTCTGGCCGTGCCGCTGCTGCTGCGGTACCCGCTGGCGGGCACGCTCGGGCTCACCGCGGCGGCGACCCTGTCGGTGTCCCTCACCCCGGCGGCTTCGCTGGGCGTGCTCCTGGTCGCGCAGCGGCGCGGTCTGCCGGTCGCGGCCGCGGTGGCCGCGGCGGGCGTCGCGGCGCACGCCGCGCAGGGGGTGTGGCGACCGCACGAGGACGTCTCCCTGGGCTGGTGGCTGGCGCTGGTGGCGGTGGGCTACGGCGCGCTGGTCGGCTGGGGGGTGCTGCTGCGGACCCACCGCGCGCTGGCCTGGGTGCTGCGGGAGCGGGCCCGCCGCGCCGAGGCCGAGCAGGGGCGGCGGGTGGCCGAGGCGCGGATGCTGGAACGCACCCGCCTGGCCCGCGAGATGCACGACGTGCTGGCGCACCGGCTGTCCCTGCTCGCCACCTACGCGGGTGCGCTGGAGTACCGCCCCGACTCGGCGCCGGAGAAGCTGGCGCACGCCGCGGGGGTGGTGCGCGCCGGCGCCCACCAGGCGCTGGAGGAGCTCCGTGAGGTCATCGGCCTGCTGCGGGACTCCGACGGCGCGGCGGGGCCGGCCCCGGTCTGGGCCGATCTGGCCGGGTTGGTCGAGGAGTCCCGCGCCGCCGGGGCGCAGGTGGTGCTCAGCGACAGGACGGTCGAGCCGGAGACGCTGCCCGCCTCGGTGGTCCGCACCGCCTACCGTGTGCTGCAGGAGGGGCTGACCAACGCCCGCAAGCACGCTCCCGGCCAGCCGGTGCGGCTGGTGCTGGAGGGGCGGCCCGGGCAGCACCTGGTGCTGGAGGTGCGCAATCGGCTCGTCGCCGGGGACGTGCCGCAGTCCGTCCCCGGCAGCGGCACCGGCCTGGTCGGCCTGACCGAACGGGTGCGCCTGTGCGGCGGACAGCTGGACCACGGGGCCTTCTCGGGGGAGTTCCGGTTGTGCGCCCGGCTAGCATGGCCTGCGTGAGCCGTCCGCTGCGGGTGCTGATCGTCGACGACGACGCGCTGGTGCGCGCGGGACTGGCGATGATGCTCGACGGCGCCGAGGGCATCGCCGTGGTGGGCGAGGCCGCCGACGGCGAGGAGGCGGTCGCGCTCGCCGGCACCCGCTTCCCCGACGTGGTGCTCATGGACCTGCGGATGCCGGGGGTGGACGGCGTCGCCGCCACCCGCAGGCTGCGCGGCACTCCCCGTCCGCCCGAGGTCGTCGTGCTGACCACCTTCGACTCCGACGACGACATCCTGCGCGCGCTGCGCGCCGGGGCCAGCGGCTACCTGCTCAAGGACACCCCGCCGCCACGGATCGCGGAGGCCGTCCGCCGGGCCGCCGACGGGGAGCCGGTGCTGTCTCCCCGGGTCGCCCGCCGCCTCATGGACCGGGTGGCCGTGCACGCCGAGTCCCGTCGGCGGGCGCGGGCCGCGCTGGCCGCCCTCAGCCCCCGCGAGTACGAGGTGGCGCTGGCGGTGGCCCGGGGCCGCAGCAACGCCGAGATCGCCGCGGAACTGCTGTTGAGCGTGGCCACGGTCAAGGCCCACGTCTCGACCGTTCTGGCCAAACTCGCCCTGGACAACCGCACCCAGCTGGCCCTGCTCGCCCACGACGCCGGACTGGAGTGAACGGGGCGCACCCCCGGAGCCCGGGTGTACGCCTCATCCCCGGGTCGCGGCGATCCGGGCGACGGCCTCCGGCAGGCGGGGGTCGGCGGCCGACCAGATCCCGTCGGGCCCGCTGAGCACCCCCGCCTCCCGCAGCCGTGACCGGACCTGTTCGGGGGCGTGCGGGAAGGCCACGGCCGCCACACGGCCCGAGCGGTCGGGCGCGTGGGCGAGCACGTTGCCGACGGCCTGCTCGCAGTCGGGGCCGAGCAGCAGGACCAGTGCCGCGGCGTCGCGCAGCGCCTCGCGCCACAGCGCCGCGTTGTCCACGTCGCGGGGGCTGCCCATCAGGCACAGCGGGACGGGCCAGTCGGGGCGGCGCACGGCCCGGCTGACGGTGAGCTCCACGGTGACGGGCGTGTACGGGTCGACCGGGTAGTCCATGCACAGCAGAGCGCCCCGGTCCCCGGTGAGCGCGGCGACGAAGGCGCGTTCCTGTTCCAGGGTGGCCGCGACGACCACGACCTTGCGGGCTCCGCTGCGGTCGTGGTCGAGGTCGATCCCGACCATCCCGGCCTCGGCCAGGTCCTGGCAGACCTTGGCGACCAGGCCGAGCGGCAGGCCGGTCTCGGCCGCGAGCTCGGCCAGCACCGCGGGGCCCCGGTGCAGTCTGGCGACGATCGCGGGGGTGGCGGGGCTGGGACACAGGGAGTGCGCGTGGGTGACCGCGTGGCCGACGGCGTCGGTGGTCTCGGTCAGGCGCAGGGTCTCGGTGTGTCTGAGGGGGCGCTGCGACCAGCGGGAGGGAAGGCCCAGGAGAGGGCGGAGGCTGCTGGTGGGGACGGTCACGGGGTTCCTCCGGGAGGGGGCGAGCCGTCCATAGTGTCGCCGCAACGGACGGCGGGATCAACCCGGGAGTGCCCAGGTCGGGCTGCGCCGGTTCGGATGCGCCCCTCCGAGGAATCTGAAATCATCCGAAGTATCCTCAAACCCCTGAGGCACAGGGGTTCCACAACCGTCCTGTGTTATGGAGACCACGCACATGCCCCCCTTGTCACCCCGGGTGTTGATCGTCGGGGCCGGACAGTCCGGTCTTTTCCTCGGACACCGCCTGCTCGACCTGGGCTTCCGGGTCGAACTGATCACCAACCAGACCTCCCTGGAGATCCGGGAGAGCCCGGCTTCGGTCACCCAGTTCGCCGCACCGTCCACGCGGGCCCTGGAGGAGCAGGCCGGACTGGACCTGTGGCGTGAGCAGGCGCCGCGGTTCGAACGGGTCCACCTGTCGATGATCCCCCCGCAGGGGGATGCCTTCCGCTTCTCCGGGCGCCTGGGCGCCTCCGCCATCGGTGAGCGGATCGGCGGGCACGCGGTCAGCGTGGACCGCCGCGTCAAGATGGCCGACTGGTTGGAGTACCTGGAGGACAAGGGCGCCAAGGTCCACATCCAGACCGCCACCCTGGCCGACCTGAAGTACTACGTCAGGATGTACGACCTGGTGGTGGTGGCCGTGGGCGCCGGCCAGCTCGGCGACCTGTTCCAGATCGACCAGAGCCGCTTCTCCGGCGCGCACGAGCGGGTGATGGTCCAGGCGATTCTCGACGGGGTGGCCTGGGAGGGCGAGCGGCAGCTCGACGTCTACACCTCCCCCCACGGGGAGGTGTTCCTGACCCCGTTCCTGACCTCCCAGGGGGAGGCCACCAGCGTGACCATGCTCAGCACTCCGGGGGGCGGACTGGACGCCGAGGGCATGGCTGGACGCCATCCCGGACCGCTGCTGGCGGGCATGCAGACCCTGCTGCGCGAGCACCTGCCCGAGGTCTACGAGCGCATCGCGCACCTGGGGATCGACGACCTGGTGGGCGGCCCCAAGGACATCACGTACTCGAAGTTCACCCCGATGGTGCGCAAGCCGGTCGCCTTCCTCGACGGCGTCCCCATGCTGGGCATGGCCGACGTGGTCGTCACCTCCGACCCGATCGCCGGGCAGGGGTGGGCGAACTCGACCTTCTGCGCCCAGATCTACGCGGACGCGATCGCCGAGCACGCCCACTCGGGACAGCCGTTCGACGCGGAGTTCATGGAGAGCGCGTTCGAGCGGTTCTACCAGGAGCGGGGACGCCACAGCGCGGTCCTGGCCGAGATGGTGCACAACTTCTGGCGGGGGACGCTGCCGCCCCACTTCGGTGCCCTGGTCGAGGCGGTCCTGCGCTACCCGGAGGTCGCCGACCGGTGGATCAGCGGCTTCAACGACCCGGCCGACTACGAGCGGTGGATGTTCGACCCGCAGGCCGCACAGGACTACATCGCCGAGGTCGCCGCCCGGGCCGGAAGCTGAGCGGGGCCGTTCCGTCGGGGCCCTCGGTACCGGCCCGAACCGGAGCGGCCCCGTTTCCCCGCGAATAAACCATGAGAAAAGTCAAATTTGTTTCTTATGGTGCAAATGCCGACCATTGGTAAAGTTTCGGGCATGGCTTATGTGAAAACCGGATGCGGATCCTCATGGAAGTCGCATCCGGTTTTTCGTGCGTGCCGGCGCCCTCCCCGGCAGGACGCGCTCCCTGGCCACCCTCTCACCTCGTCCCCATCGAGCCCAACTCGACAATTTTTCCCCCATCTGGAAGAGGTTGTGTCGTGACCGAAAACAGGGCGAACAGCAAGCTGTACAGCCACTGGTGGATGAGCAAGGGCTACACCCTCGGTGTGATCTGGTTCAGCCACGCCTGCGTGTGGCAGGTGCCCAACAGCATCCTGCACCGCAACCACCGCGACAACGTCGGCCAGAACCACCTGACCGTCGGTCCCGGCAACGGCTACTTCCTGGGCAAACTCCCCAAGGACACCCCGCTGCGCACCCTGCACCTGCTCGACCTCAACCCGGCCTGCCTGGAGATCACCCGCAAGCGTCTCGGCAACCGGTTCGACGTCCGCACCGCCGAGCAGGACGCCCTCAAGCCGTGGCCGGTGGAGCCGGACAGCCTCGACTCGGTCGACTCCCACATGATGCTGCACACCGTGCGCGGCAAGGACATGTGGGACAAGGAGCCGCTGATGGCCGAGGCGGCCCGCGCCCTCAAGCCCGGCGGCCGCTTCTTCGGCTGCACCGTCCTCGGCAAGGGCGAGGAGCTGCGCATCAACCCGCTGGCGCGCAGGTTCCTCGACCTCTACAACAGCCAGGAGAACACCTTCTGCAACCTCGACGACACCCCCGAGGACCTGCGGAAGGTCCTGGAGAAGCACTTCTCCGCGGTCGACTTCCGGGTGGTCGGCGCCGTGGGCGTGTGGGTGGCGACCAAGTAGACATCGGGGCGGCCGGGCTCTCCGCTCCACCGGCCGCCCCCGCCCGCACACCGCGGCCCCCGCCGCCTCTCTTCGGCACATCCCCCAACCAGCAACCACACGTCACTTCTGTCCAGGTCTCTGTTCAACCGTTCTCGTGACGAGGTTTTGTCGTGCCCGAAAACAGTCAGTCCCCCCGTCCGTCAGGACCGCTCATCGCGATCACCGGCATCGGCTGCCGACTGCCCGGGGGCGTCGACTCCCCCACCGCCCTGTGGGACGCCATGGTCAGGGGCGAATCCCTCCTCTCCCCGGTCCGGGGCGAACGCTGGGAGCAGATGTCCTCGCAACTGCACCCCGAACAGCGTCCGGAGCAGCCGTGGACCATCGGGGTGATCGACGACATCGAGGCGTTCGACCACCAGGCGTTCTCCATCCCCGCCCACGAGGCCGCACAACTCGACCCGCAGCAGCGCATGGTGCTGGAGGTCGTCGTCGAGGCGCTGAACGACGCGGGCCTTCCCCCCTCCTCACTGGCCGGGAGCCGCACCGGGGTGTGGACGGGATCGGCCTGCTTCGACCAGGGCCTGATGACCATGCAGCCGGGACGGCTCCAGCGGATGACGACCATGGCCGGAGCGGCCATGGCGATGCTGGCCAACCGCGTCTCCTACCACCTCAACCTGCGCGGGCCGTCCATGAACGTCGACACCGCCTGTTCCGCCTCGGGCACCGCCCTGCACCTGGCCCGCCAGTCCCTGCTCCTGGGAGAGGTCGACACCGCCATCGTCATCGGCGTCAACCTCATGCAGTTCTCCGGCATCACCGCGGGCTTCGTCGACGGCGGGGTGATCGCCACCGACGGGATGTGCCGCCCCTTCGACGAGGACGGCAAGGGGTACGTGCGCGCCGAGGCGACCGCGGCCCTCGTGCTGCGCCGCCTGGACGCCGCACAGGAGTCCCGCGACCGCGTCTACGCGCTCGTCCGCGGCTCGGCCGCCAACTGCGACGGCTACTCGCCCGCCGGCCTGTACGCCCCCAACCCGTCGGTGCACCTGGAACTGCTGAAGCAGGCCTACGACAGCGCGGGCATGGACCCCGCCCACGTCGACTACGTGCAGTGCCACGGCACCGGCACCAAGGCCGGGGACTCCTCCGAGGGCCGCGCCCTGGCCCGCGTCCTGGCCCCGGGCCGCGAGGGGCCGCTGGTCATCGGCTCGGTCAAGTCCCTGATCGGCCACACCGAGGGAGCCTCCGGCGTGGTCGGGGTGATCGCGGCCGCGCTGTCGCTGTACCACGCCACCATCCCGCCCACAGCGTGCCACGAGACGATCCGCTCCACCCTCAAACGGCTCCCCCTTCGGGTGCCCACCGCCCCGGAGCCGTGGCCGCAGACCGGGCGGCCGCGTACCGCGGGCGTGAGCGCCTTCGGCCTGGGCGGCTCCAACGTCCACATCGTCCTGGAACAGGCCCCCGAACCCGTAGCCGAGGACGCGGACGACACGGCCGCGCGCCCCCGCCTCATCCCCGTCAGCGCGCTGTCGGAGCCCCGGCTGCGCGACCTCGCCGCGGCCTGGGCCCCGGTCCTGGCCGACAGCACCGACCTGGGCCGGGCGGCCTCCACCGCGCAGCACCGCCGCGACCACCACCCCGTGCGCGCCGCCGTCGTCGCCGAGAGCCCGCAGCAGGCCGCCGCGGCCCTGACCGCCCTGGGCGAGGGCCGCTCCCACCCCGCCCTGGTCGGCCCGGCCGGCGCACCGTCCCAACCGGGACGGCTGGTGTGGATGTTCGCCGGCCAGGGTTCCCAGCACGCCGACATGGCCCGCGCCTGCCACGCCGAACTGCCGGTGTTCCGCGAGGCGCTGGAGGAGGCCCGCGCGGCCCTGGCCGCGCACCTGGGACGGCAGCCGTGGCGTCCGGGCGAGCCGATCCCCGACTTCGAGACCGCCCAGCACGCCATCTGGCTCACCCAGGTCGCCCAGGCCGCGACCTGGCGGCACTGGGGCTACGTGCCCGACGCGGTGATCGGCCACTCCCTGGGCGAGGTCGCCGCCGCGCACGCCGCCGGAGCCCTCAGCCTGGACGACGCCGCCCGGGTGGTGGCCGCGCGCAGCGCCCTGCTCGCCGAACTCGAACCGGTCGGCGGCCTGCTGGTCACCGACCTGACCGCCGAGCGCGCCGAGGAGGTCATCGCCGCGCACGGCCGGGTCGGCACACTGGTGGCGGCGGCCTACAACGCCCCCGACACCACCGTCCTCAGCGGTCCCGAAGAACCCTTGGAGGAGCTGCGCGCCGCCCTGGACGCCCAGGGCGTGTTCACCCGCCGGGTGCCCAACGACGTGCCCGCCCACTCCCCCAGCGTGGCACCGCTCACCGCGCGCCTGGCCGCCGCCCTGGACGGCATCGCCCCCCGCGGCAGCGACGTCGTCTTCCACTCCACCGCCGAGGCCGCCGTCGTCGACGGCGCGGCGCTGGACGCCGCCTACTGGGCGCGGCAGCTGCGCTCCCCCGTCCGCTTCACCGACGCCCTCGCCCAGGCGGTGGACGACGGCGCGACAGTGCTGGAGCTGGGCGGACGCTCCACCCTGGGCCGTGGTGCCACCGCCACCCTGGCCGAGCGCGGCACGGATGCGGCCGTGGTGTCCGCGGGCGACGCCGACCGCGGTGACCACGCCGCGCTGCTGGACCAGCTCGCCGCCCTGCACACCCGCGGCCACTCCCCCGCCCGCTGGCCTGAACCGGTGCGCTCCCCGGTGCGGCTGCCCGTGCGCTGGGACCACGGCCAGCTGTCCGACACCGCCGCGGCCGCGCCCACCCTGGCCGAGGCCCTCACCGTGTCCGAGCCCGACCCGGCCACGGTCCTCGAGGCCCTCGTGCACCTGGTCGCCGACACCCTGGGCATCACCCCCGAGGAGGTGGACGTGGACCGCTCCCCCATCGACTTGGGCCTGTCCTCGGTCGCGATGATCGGCCTGCGCGACCTCTTCCACGAAGCGCATCCGGCTCTGTCCACCTTCGGCGTGCGTCTGCTGTTCGACCCCACCGTCACCCTCACCCAACTCTCCGAGGCCATCCTCGACCACTGCCACGGCGTGCCCGTGGGCTGACGCCACGCACTCCCCGCCCTCTCCCTTGAGGCAGGCACCCGGGCGTGCTCTCGGCACTGGGCCGCGAGCACGCCCGGGACGCGGACACGGGAGTTGCGCCACCGCAGGGAGGCTCACAGCCCGGGCTGCACCAAGCGGTCGGGACGGTGGGCGTCGGAGCCAGAGACCGAAGAACTGTTCGGCTCGTTGTCAGGTTCGACTTCGACCAACGAGACCGTGAGAGCCGAAGTCCCACCTCCGAACTTGCGACCGGCCCTGCTTCCCGCTCGCAGGACCGCGCTCGGGCACGTTTCCTCTCACATCCCGCTGTCCCGGTAGCGCAGAACGTAGCGAGCGAACCACCACGAGTGGGACACCTCCGCGAAACTGGCCTAGAGTGGTGCCAGAGAGAAGACTGCCCGCAACACAGGTAACGCGCAGATAACGCCTCGCAAAGTCGCAGGTCAGCTTCTCCGAGCCCCACGCACGTGGGGATGGACCGCCCGCCCCGTGGCGGGGGGTGCGCATCACACACCGAGCCCCACGCACGTGGGGATGGACCGCCGTGCGTGATCGTCGCGACCAACCGCAGGTTCCGAGCCCCACGCACGTGGGGATGGACCGGCAGCCTTCGGGTTCGAGGGCGGCAACTCGCGCCGAGCCCCACGCACGTGGGGATGGACCGTGTTGCATATGCCGCTGACTCTGCCCACCCGTCCGAGCCCCACGCACGTGGGGATGGACCGAGCGTGCTCGCCGTCGACATCCTCCGCACCGTCCCGAGCCCCACGCACGTGGGGATGGACCGGCGTCCGATGTGGACGCGGTGTGGATGCTGGTCCGAGCCCCACGCACGTGGGGATGGACCGCGGTACGCCGACGTCTGGCCGGAGCCGGTGGACCGAGCCCCACGCACGTGGGGATGGACCGTACGTCACCATTCCCCGATCGGAGATTTTGCACCGAGCCCCACGCACGTGGGGATGGACCGCAGCCGCACACGGGGGCAACTGTCACTCTGGACCGAGCCCCACGCACGTGGGGATGGACCGCCACGGCCGCAGGTAGGGGCGGAACACTCCGCCCGAGCCCCACGCACGTGGGGATGGACCGACATGGATGAGGTCGGGCACGCGTATGTGCGTACCGAGCCCCACGCACGTGGGGATGGACCGCGCTAGGTGACGCTTCTGCCGCTTACGGTGTTCCGAGCCCCACGCACGTGGGGATGGACCGCCGCGGTTGCAAGCAAGCCCCGGACCCCTGGCCCGAGCCCCACGCACGTGGGGATGGACCGCTGTAGCCGAGATCCGCCCAGCCCCGGGCTGGCCGAGCCCCACGCACGTGGGGATGGACCGTCCAGGACACCGAGGTCAGCGAACGCGATGAACCGAGCCCCACGCACGTGGGGATGGACCGCCCCCCGCCCCCGCGGGGGGGTGCGCATCCCGAGCCCCACGCACGTGGGGATGGACCGTCGAGGTGGACAAGATCGGCCCCGCGCTGCGCCCGAGCCCCACGCACGTGGGGATGGACCGACACACACATCCGTCAACACAACCGCCTCACACCGAGCCCCACGCACGTGGGGATGGACCGCCCTGCCAGACCTCCCCCATTCCGCCCCGGCCCCGAGCCCCACGCACGTGGGGATGGACCGTCGCCTCGTCGCCTCGTCGCCTCGTCGGCGCGCCGAGCCCCACGCACGTGGGGATGGACCGCCAACTTCGTCCGGATGCGGGAGCGGTGGGAGCCGAGCCCCACGCACGTGGGGATGGACCGACCACGCGCCGCCCGCCCCCTGACACCAGCATCCGAGCCCCACGCACGTGGGGATGGACCGGACTCCGCGCCGTTCGACCCGTTGATGTTGCGCCGAGCCCCACGCACGTGGGGATGGACCGATGCAGGCCAACGCCTCGCTGCTGCCGATCAGCCGAGCCCCACGCACGTGGGGATGGACCGTCAGCCTGACGGTAGTGAACTTAACCCTGTACCCGAGCCCCACGCACGTGGGGATGGACCGGTTCCTCTTTCCGCTGTCCACATAGTGGACGACCGAGCCCCACGCACGTGGGGATGGACCGATTACCCAGGAGATGGGGAGGATTCCCCGAACCCGAGCCCCACGCACGTGGGGATGGACCGTCGCCTCGTCGCCTCGTCGGCGCGTCAGCGCACCGAGCCCCACGCACGTGGGGATGGACCGATCTCATCGAACCCACGCACGTTGCCGGAGGCCCGAGCCCCACGCACGTGGGGATGGACCGCCTGTCGTCGACCGGCGCCCGGCGGCTGCTGGCCGAGCCCCACGCACGTGGGGATGGACCGCAGGTTGAACAGCTCGTCGACCGCGACCAGTGGCCGAGCCCCACGCACGTGGGGATGGACCGCCGTCGCGGGAGATCATCGGCTGGTCGCGCAACCGAGCCCCACGCACGTGGGGATGGACCGCCGACTGGGCCGCCACCCTCGACCAGTACGGCCCGAGCCCCACGCACGTGGGGATGGACCGTTCGACCCGGCCGCGTTCGTGGAGTCCACCGACCGAGCCCCACGCACGTGGGGATGGACCTACGGGGAAGCGCGGCAGGAAAGCGAAACCGCGCCGAGCCCCACGCACGTGGGGATGGACCGCCAAACCGGACTGGGGCGCGTTCGACGGGCTGCCGAGCCCCACGCACGTGGGGATGGACCGCGGTACGCCGACGTCTGGCCGGAGCCGGTGGACCGAGCCCCACGCACGTGGGGATGGACCGGAGGACGAGAACATCCTCCTGACGGCCGCCGCCCGAGCCCCACGCACGTGGGGATGGACCGGCGGCCAAGGAGCGGCGTCGGGAGCGCTACGCCCGAGCCCCACGCACGTGGGGATGGACCGCTGACCGAGGTCGACGAGCGCACCGATGCGGACCGAGCCCCACGCACGTGGGGATGGACCGTGCTTCTTCACGGCCTTGCCGTTGGGCGCGACCCGAGCCCCACGCACGTGGGGATGGACCGCTGACCGAGGTCGACGAGCGCACCGATGCGGACCGAGCCCCACGCACGTGGGGATGGACCGTGCTTCTTCACGGCCTTGCCGTTGGGCGCGACCCGAGCCCCACGCACGTGGGGATGGACCGTCAGCGACACGCTGCCAGATCCCCCCAGCGCCGAGCCCCACGCACGTGGGGATGGACCGTACGCCCGGCCAAGGCACATGTCACAGTCCGGCCGAGCCCCACGCACGTGGGGATGGACCGGCCGACGACGTCGAGACCCGCGACGTGGAGTGCCGAGCCCCACGCACGTGGGGATGGACCGCAGAGCCCCGGGACCGGGACGGGCCGCGGCGCCCGAGCCCCACGCACGTGGGGATGGACCGTTTTATGGGCCTCATCAGTTTTCACCCTTCCTCCGAGCCCCACGCACGTGGGGATGGACCGGGGTGCGGATCGTCTACATCCGGACCCTGGTCCCGAGCCCCACTCACGTGGAGCGAGCCGTCTACTGTGCTGACGCCGCACCTCGGACATGACAGCACCCCGGAGCTAGAAACCCCGGGGCACTCAGAATCAATGGGCGGAAGCTACAGTCGCCCTGCCTTGGCCTCCGCCAGGAACGCCGCCCACTCGCCGGGAGTGAAGTCCAGGTGCCCCAGTTCCCGGTGCTGCGTGTCGCGCACCAGCACCGCACGCGGAGTCTCCGCGACCTCGACACAGTGTCCACCACTGGGATTGCTGTGGCTGGACTTGTGCCAGCTCAGATCGTGCGTACTCATGAAAACTCCCGCTGAGCTTGTGCGATGAGCTGAAGGGAAGCCTCACGGGGGAGAGCAGCTCCCCGGAGGTCTCCATAGTGTCGAGCGTAATCGGCCACTATGACCGGATCGTCGGTGGGTGCGCCGGAATGCCGGTTCTCCGTGTACAGCACCGTTCCCTGGTTGGGCACCATGAACAGGGAAAACGCATGGTACAAGCCGGGGTGATACTCGGTCTCGAATGGGATGACCTGGATAGAGACGTTTGGGCGTTCACTCAGGTCCAAGAGATGGCCAAGCTGTTCATGCATGACCCGTTTTCCTCCCACTGGACGGATGAGCACTGACCCGTCTAACACGACCACGATGAATGGCGGACGATCAGACCTCAAGATCGTCTTCCGGTCCATGCGTGCTTGGAGCAGGTCATCGATTTCAGCCGGACTCTCGCGGGGGAGACCCATCGTGAGCAGGCACCTGGCATACGCCTCTGTCTGCAACAGGCCGGGAACAAGAAGCGGATGGTACTCCCAGATCTCTGTAGAAGCGCGTTCACGCTTAGCGGCATCCTGATACCACGTGGGCAGCGCAGAGTCGGAGGTACTGTCCCAGAGGTTGACCAGGGCGTTCCCTGTGTCGAGTTCGCGATCTACGCGCTCCAGGTGCTCCCGTTTGATCCCCCGGGCACCGCGTTCCATTGCACTGAGCATGGCAGGAGAGAGTAGAACTCTGCGGGCCAGGTCAGTTTGGGACAGACCTGCTCTTTCACGGTGAGCACGTAACTGCCTGCCAATCTTGATCCAGCGCCCTCTACTCAATTCTACTGCCCTTTCACCAGTTGGATGCCTTCAATTACTAGTACTTACACTCTTGGACTTAGGTAAGCACTTCAGTTGAAGGTCTGGCAACCCCCTTCAACAACGTCCATATTTGATGCGTCCACCGGGATACCAAGGACCTGGGGTTTCCGCCCCAGAAGCCAAACGGCCCTGCACCAGTGCGGCGAACACTGCTGCAGGGCCTGGCCCCCTACCTGAAGAGAGCAGGTTGAGGACTTATGCCCAAGGCTATCTCCCGACGCATGCCCGGAATGCGCCATGCATCCCGTGTGCGTCCCTATGTGCTGCGCGTCCTGGCGGAGGTGCAGCCGTGACCGTCGCATTCACGTCGTTTCCCGGACTCCCCACCAGCGTGGCCGCCGCCCGCCGGTTCGTCACCGGTGTCATCCGGCTCTACCCCTGGACCACCGCCCCGGCCGCGATGCTCGACGAGGTGATCGACCAGGCCGAGTTGATCACCTCGGAGCTGGCCACCAACGCGATCCGCCACACCCGCTCCGGCGACCCCGGCCAGACCTTCACAATCCGCGTGAGTCTGGACGACTGGGGAGTGTGGACCCAGATAAGCACCCTGGCCCCCCGCGTGCGCTGCTCCGTCCCCCACGTGGCCATGACCGGTTGCGACCCGTTCACCGAACACGGCCGCGGCCTGTTCCTGGTCGAGCAGTTGGCCACCCGGTGGGGCACTCTCGCCCCCTGGCAGGACGGCGTCTACTTCGCTTTGTGCTGGCCCACCGACCAGCACGGAACCGAGGGGGAGTGAGCGTGTACCCCCTCACACCCCCCGTCGAGGTGCTCCGTGCCCGGGCCAGGTTCCCGTACGGCGAGATCTGCCGGTGCCACGACGCCTCCGAAGCGCCCGGAGTGGTTGCCGTGCTCACACCGCGGTTCCAGCGCACCGGGTCGGCCGTGCTGGTCTGCGCCGCCACCGTCGCGGAACTCGCCGAGGTCCTGGACGGCCAGCCCCGGCCCCCGCTGCCCCGACGCGACTGGTACTTCCCGTAGCCGCCCGCAAGCGTGGCCGGGGCTGTTCCTTCCCCGGCCCCGGCCACCCCCCGATTTCCTGCCACGCCCGGAGTACCCGTCTTCCATGCCCGACGAGTTCGTGACCCTGTACGCCGGTCCCCTGGACGGACTGGCCCTCACCCGCACCGAGTTGGCCTCCCTGGTCCAGGACTACGGCACCGAACGCTTCCTGTTCCTCACCCATCACGGAGCCTCCGGCCTCTACCAGCAGACCGGCGAGCGTTGGACCTACGCCACCCCCGGACTCCTCAACGAAGAAGAAGAGGAGGCCCCGTGACCAAGAGCTCGAACCCGCCCGAAGAAATCCGCGCCTACCGCATCAGCGGACACCGAGTCTGGCGCGAGGGCAAAGAACTGTCCCCCGCCCAGATCCGCACCCTGGCCGCCTCGCTGGTCGCCATCGCCCGCAGCCGGGAACAGGCCGCACTCCGCGACGCCTACCCCGTCGGCACCCGGGTGTGGCGCGCTCAAAACCCCTATGTGGTCATGGGCTACACCAACTCCCCCGGCCTGCCCCCCATGCTCAGACTGTCCGGCAACGTCATCGCCCACCCCAACGATGTCCGCAAACACCCACACACGTGACCAGTCGTGTGAGAACTTCCCTCACCAGACACCCACCGGAGTCCCTCGACCGACACGACCAACCGCTGCACGGAACACGGCGGGCAAGCAAAACAGGCGGAATGCCACCGCGAAACTGGTCTAGGCTGAACCCCACAGGCAAAGCCCACCCCGCAAGGCTGATCACGCGGAGATAACACGCCACAAAACCGCAGGTCATCTTCTGTGAACCCCACGCACGTGGGGATGGACCATCCCGGCGGCGCTCGTCGCTCGTCGGGCGAACGTGAACCCCACGCACGTGGGGATGGACCAGGTCGACGGCACGAACGCGCGGATCATCCAGTGTGAACCCCACGCACGTGGGGATGGACCGGTGGCGGCCCGGCTCGCCTGCGGGACCGCCACGTGAACCCCACGCACGTGGGGATGGACCGGCGAGGAGTTTCCCTGCGCGGGAGAGCCACAGGTGAACCCCACGCACGTGGGGATGGACCGGACGCCGCAGCCCGCCTGGTCGCACTGGAGGCGTGAACCCCACGCACGTGGGGATGGACCGCGCTTCTTGCGCGCCTTGCTGTACAGGGCCGGGTGAACCCCACGCACGTGGGGATGGACCGTCCAGGTGGCGCCTGTGTCTGGTGGCGGTGACGTGAACCCCACGCACGTGGGGATGGACCGAGCGGCGACGCCGCGGACGTCGTCGCCTACTAGTGAACCCCACGCACGTGGGGATGGACCGGGACACGCGGGATGCGGCGTCCCCGTGCTGGGCGTGAACCCCACGCACGTGGGGATGGACCGACGCGATTCTTTCCGCGAACGACCGGCCCACGGTGAACCCCACGCACGTGGGGATGGACCGGTGACGCTGGATCTGCCGCCGTTGGGTGAGGTGTGAACCCCACGCACGTGGGGATGGACCGCGATTCTCCGGGGCTTTTCTCGTGCGCGTTACGTGAACCCCACGCACGTGGGGATGGACCGTACCACCACCACGTGCGGGAGGTCAGGCACGCGTGAACCCCACGCACGTGGGGATGGACCGTCGGACACGACGCCGTCGATGTCGAAGTCGTGGTGAACCCCACGCACGTGGGGATGGACCGGACCGAACATGGCCGTGGCAGCGCCGACCAGAGTGAACCCCACGCACGTGGGGATGGACCGATCCCCCCGCTCCTCGAGCAGGAAACCGAGGATGTGAACCCCACGCACGTGGGGATGGACCGTCCTTGATGACGGTTTCGGCGGGGCCGGTGCGGTGAACCCCACGCACGTGGGGATGGACCGCTGCTCGACGATTTCGAGGACTCCGCGCCGCGGTGAACCCCACGCACGTGGGGATGGACCGGATTTTGGTTCGCGTACTCCGTGGTTGATTCCGTGAACCCCACGCACGTGGGGATGGACCGCACTCAGGGCTGACCGTGGTCTGTGGGGGCTCGTGAACCCCACGCACGTGGGGATGGACCACCAAACGTCTCGGCGAGCGTGAGCGCGGAGGTGTGAACCCCACGCACGTGGGGATGGACCGTGCGGCGACGCCGCGGACGTCGTCGCCTACTAGTGAACCCCACGCACGTGGGGATGGACCGACGCGCTCGCCGAGGTGCTCGCCGCCGACGCGGTGAACCCCACGCACGTGGGGATGGACCACCAAACGTCTCGGCGAGCGTGAGCGCGGAGGTGTGAACCCCACGCACGTGGGGATGGACCGTGCGGCGACGCCGCGGACGTCGTCGCCTACTAGTGAACCCCACGCACGTGGGGATGGACCGACGCGCTCGCCGAGGTGCTCGCCGCCGACGCGGTGAACCCCACGCACGTGGGGATGGACCACCAAACGTCTCGGCGAGCGTGAGCGCGGAGGTGTGAACCCCACGCACGTGGGGATGGACCGTGCGGCGACGCCGCGGACGTCGTCGCCTACTAGTGAACCCCACGCACGTGGGGATGGACCGACGCGCTCGCCGAGGTGCTCGCCGCCGACGCGGTGAACCCCACGCACGTGGGGATGGACCGCGCTCCTACAAGGGCAGGATCGTGGAGGCTGGGTGAACCCCACGCACGTGGGGATGGACCGGCCCTAGCGGCGCGCGGACTGATCCGGCCGGAGTGAACCCCACGCACGTGGGGATGGACCGCAAACCGGTTTGCCGCTCCCGCAAGTGCAAGCGTGAACCCCACGCACGTGGGGATGGACCGGCGGCGAGGCCACCCGCGACGTCCTCACCACCGTGAACCCCACGCACGTGGGGATGGACCGCTTTCTGTGGTCTCGGCCGGGCGGTGACGCGCGTGAACCCCACGCACGTGGGGATGGACCGGTTCGCGCTGCCCGAATACGTGCTGGACTCCGGTGAACCCCACGCACGTGGGGATGGACCGCAGCCATTCCCCCGGAGACGCCGCACGCGGGTGTGAACCCCACGCACGTGGGGATGGACCGGCGGCGGTCGCGCGGGCTGCGGGCTGCCGCCCGGTGAACCCCACGCACGTGGGGATGGACCGACCACCACGGCTGTGAGTCTGGCTGCCGAGCTGTGAACCCCACGCACGTGGGGATGGACCGATTCCGGCCTGCGTGGCCGACAGCTTCATGCTGTGAACCCCACGCACGTGGGGATGGACCGGGGGTGAATCACCCCGACGCCAGTTCCCTGCGGTGAACCCCACGCACGTGGGGATGGACCGCCCCCACGTGTGGGCGCACGTGGGGGCTGACAGTGAACCCCACGCACGTGGGGATGGACCGGTTTTCCTGCTGCCATCTGGCGCGGGTTCGATGTGAACCCCACGCACGTGGGGATGGACCGACCCGCACCGGCCCCGGGGTGGGCGCCTACGTGTGAACCCCACGCACGTGGGGATGGACCGTCCGTGGGCCAGTTCGACGCCGCCAACCCGTCGTGAACCCCACGCACGTGGGGATGGACCGCCGTGGCCACGCCGCCCGCCCGTCGGGGGTGGCGTGAACCCCACGCACGTGGGGATGGACCGCACGTGGTTTTTCCTGTTCCTGCCCGCGTGGGGTGAACCCCACGCACGTGGGGATGGACCGGCCAAGAAGCGGACGGCTCAGACTCCGGGAGAGTGAACCCCACGCACGTGGGGATGGACCGGTGTTGCCTCTGTGGAGGACTGTCGACAGGTCGTGAACCCCACGCACGTGGGGATGGACCGAAGGAGCCCGCGTGAAGATCCGCATGGACGGCGTGAACCCCACGCACGTGGGGATGGACCTCCCCACAGCGGCCCGACCGCAACGGGGTGCGCGTGAACCCCACGCACGTGGGGATGGACCGCCGACCGAGGCCAGATCGCGAAAGCCCGGTTCGTGAACCCCACGCACGTGGGGATGGACCGGCCAACAAGGAGGCGGCGCGGCGGCGCGCCTGGTGAACCCCACGCACGTGGGGATGGACCGCAGTACGACCGGCTCCGCCTGGCCGCCCAGCGGTGAACCCCACGCACGTGGGGATGGACCCTGCTCCGCACCGCCAGGTCGACGTCCGGACGTGCCCGAGCCCCACGAGTTGAGGGTGGGCAGCCAGTGGCGGGTGGTGCCGTCGGCGTGCGTAGTCAGCAGAGATGCGGCGTCGGGCACGGTGAGTGCCGCGGGCCCGCGTCTCCTGGAACGGTCACGGGGCGGTGCCCCTTTCTCCAGCGGGCGGACAGGGCGGCGGCCCGCACCGGGGTCAGGGGTGCGGGCCGCCGGGGTCCGGTGGTCGATGAGGGTCCCGGCCCGCCCCGGGCGGGGTTGGGGCGGGCCGGGGGTCGGGTCAGGCGCAGGGCTCGCCGTTGAGGGTGAACTCGCTGGGAGCGGTGCCCGGGGCGGTGGAGCCGATGAAGCCGAAGCTCGCGGTCCCGCCGGGGGCGATGGTGCCGTTCCAGCCGGCGTCGCGGGCGGTCACGTCCGCTCCGGTCTGGGTGACCTCGGCGTTCCACGCCTGCGCGATCTGCTGGCTGCCGGGGAAGGACCACGTCAGTTCCCAGCCGCTGATCGTGCTGTCACCGGTGTTGGTGATCGTCACCTCGCTCTGGAAGCCGTTGCCCCACTCGTTGGCGACGCGGTAGGAGACCTCGCAGGAGGCGCCGTCGCCGGGCGGGTCCGTGGGCTCCGTCGGCGGGTCGGTCGGCTCCTCAGTGGGCGGATCCGTGGGCTCCGTCGGCGGGTCCGTCGGGTCCTCGGTCGGCGGGTCCGTGGGCTCGGTGGGCGGGTCGGTCAGGTCGCCGACGACCACGCCGCGGCCGTTGGTGCCGATGTAGACGCGGCCGTAGACCTCGGGGTCGCCGGTGATGGCCGCGCCGGTCCACGCCCACTGGTGCTGGTCGTCGTTGATGCGCGTCCAGGTCTGCCCGGCGTCGTCGGAGCGGAAGATGCCGCGCACCCCGTTGATCTTCGACGAGGTGTAGACCGCCGGGTAGCTCCTGCCGGGAGCGGGCTTGCCGAAGCCGACCACGTCGCCCTCGTCCACCTCGCCGAAGCGGGTGAAGGTGGCCCCGGAGTCGGTGGAGCGCCACAGGCCGTAGGTGCTGTTGGCCTCGCCGCCCGCCAGCCAGACGTCGCCCTCGTGGCCGGGCACCGCCGCGAAGCGGATGTTGCCCTGCGTGGGCAGGCCGGTGGCCGCGGACTTGGTGAACGTTGCGCCGCCGTCGGTGCTGGTGTAGAACGCGCCGTCGGCGAAGGCGTAGAACTTGTCCGGGTTGACCCGGTCGGCCTCCACGCGCGCCCCCGCGGGAACCCCCGTCGACGCGGTCCACGACGAGCCCAGCGTGGTGGAGTGGTGCACGCCCGTGCCGTCGGGGCTCCACACGATGCGCGAACCGTCGGCGTTGACCGCCACGGTGCCCGCCCCGGTGACGCCGGGCGGCTCCTGGCCCGCCCACCAGCTGGACCCGCCGCTGGTGGAGATGCCGATGTGGGAGTCGACCTCGCCGTCGACGGCCTCGCCGACGCGGGCCATGACGTTCGGGCTCAGTTCCGCGAAGTCGATGCTGCGGGTGTTGCCGTGGAAGGGCGCGTCGAACATCGCGTCGGGGACGACGTCGATGTCCTCGTGCACGAACCCGCCGATGTCGCCCAGCGCGGAGACCAGTTCGGTGGCGCCGGGCGGGGCGATGAGGTCCTGCACGGCGGTCTCCTCGATGCCCTGGGCGCGGACCCTGATGTCGACGGTGCCGCCGGAGTCCCAGTCGGTGAGGTTGTCGCTGCCGTAGATGGTGGCCCCGGTGCCGTACATCATGCGGTCGGAGTCGAACGGGTCGATCTCGAAGGCCTGCGTCATCCAGCCGAGCTTGGGGCTGACCTCGGGCGGGTTGTCCTGGTTGTTGAAGTGCAGCCAGGGTGCCCCGGAGATGTCGTGGTCGTAGCGCAGGGTCCGGTCGGGGTAGCCGCTGAACTCCCAGATGCGGCTCCAGGTGGCGCCGCGGTCGGTGGAGCGCCACACCTGGATGTCGGGCCACCACAGGATTTGGCTGACCACCATGATCGTGTCGGGGTTCTGCCGGTCGATGGTCAGGCCGCTGAAGCCGTACTCGAAGCCGTCGGGGTCGGCGGGGGTGATGTCGGTCCAGGCGCCGGTGGCGGCGTCGTAGCGCCACACCTCTCCGTCGGAGCCGTCGTAGGGGCCTCCGGTGTCGCTGGTGGCGATGTAGAGCAGCCCGTTGACGTGGTCGAACACGCCCTTCTGCGCCAGGAAGCCGGTGGGCTGGCCGGGGATGCGCTCCCAGGTGGCGCCGCCGTCGGTGGAGCGGTAGACGGTGTTGTCCTTGTCGGCGACCCCGACGTAGATGTCCTGGGTGACCTGGCCGGGGGAGGCGCTGGAGGGGTCGAAGGTCACCCACACCACGCCCTGGTTGTCGCCCTGGTAGCCGCCGACGTCGGAGGGGTCGGCGGCGTAGTTGCCCGGGTTGGGGAAGTTGGTGACCTCGTTCCAGGTCGCGCCGTGGTCGGTGCTCTTCCACAGGCCGTGGCCGCTGGGCGCGCCGAAGTACAGCACGCTGTTGTCGTTGGGGTCGACGGCCAGCCGTTCGCCCATGCCGCGGCCGGGCATGTTGCCGCCCAGTTTGAACGGCAGTTCGGTGGTCTGCCAGGTCCGCCCGCGGTCGGTGGAGCGTTTGATCGCGCCGTTGTTGGGGTCCCAGTCGTTGGTGTAGGTGCCCACGGCCGCGTACACCCGGTCGGTGTCGACCGGGTCGGTGGCGATGCTGACGACGCCGCTGTGGCCCCAGTCGTCCCAGCCGACGTGGTCCAGCAGCGGGATCCACCGCTCGGTGTCGGGGTTCCAGCGGTAGGCGCCGCCGATGTCGGTGCGCGCGTAGATGAGGTCGGGTTCGCTCTGGTTGAAGACGATGCCGGGGACGAAGCCGCCGCCGACGATCTCGACGTTGCCCCAGGTGTAGCCGGTGTCCGCGACGGCCGGGGCGGCTGCGGAGTGGACCGCGCCGAGCGCGGCCACGGTGGCCGCCGTCGCGACGCAGGCCAGCGCGCGGGCCAGGACGCCGCGTCTGCCCGGGGAAGCGGGCGAGGATGGTGGTGACAGGTGGTCGGTCGTTGTCACGTCATGCTCCTGATGTGGGGGTGGAGCCTGCCCGGGACGGTCCCGGGCCCGGGGTTGGGGCCCCTCAGCGGTGCAGTTCCACGTGCTCGGGCGGGGTGAGCCCGTGGACGGGAACGATCTCGACACCGGTGACGGGGGCCGGGCCGTCCACGGTGACGCGCAGGGTGTCGCCTTCGCGGACGGCGGTGACGACGGTGTCGCCGTCGACGTCGGTGAGGACGGTGCGCCGTCCCTGACCGCCCCAGCTGACCAGGGTGATCGAGGAGAACGGGCCGTCGGCAACGGTGGTGGCCGCCTCCGCCACCGGGATGAGCGCGCCCAGGCGCACGAACAGCGGGAAGCGGTCGAGCGGGCTGTGCAGCCGCACCGAGCGGCCGCCGTCGTGGACGCGTCCGCTCCAGTAATCCACCCAGCGGCCGGGCGGCAGGTAGACGTCGCGCACGCCCTCGGGGCCGCAGACGGGCGCCACCAGCAGGTCGGGGCCGAGCAGGTACTCCAGTTCGGCCTGCCAGGACAGCGGGTCGTCGGGGTGGTCGACGCACAGTGCGCGCATCAGCGGGGTGCCGGTGCGCGCCGAGACCGCGGCCGCCGAGTACAGGTAGGGCATGAGCCGGTAGCGCAGCAGCAGCGCCTGCCTGGCCGCCTCCTCCGCCTCGGGGGCGAAGCGCCAGGGCTCGCGGGTGGTGGTGCCGTGGAAGCGCACCAGCGGGGAGAACGCGCCGAACTGGGCCCAGCGCGCGTACAGCACGGTGTCGGGGGTGCCGTTGAACCCCCCGGCGTCGTGGCTCCAGAACGGCACGCCGCTGAGTCCGTGGCTGAGGCCGCCGCGCAGGGTGGCGGCCATGGCGGGGAAGCTGCACTGGCTGTCGCCGCTCCACTGGGCGGAGTGGCGCTGCCCGCCCAGGTAGGAGGAGCGCGCCCAGACCAGGTCGTGGCCCCTGACCTCGCGGGTGGTCTCGGCGACGACGTCGTTGAACAGCAGCGTGTAGACGTTATGCAGCTCGGTTCCGGTCATGCCGTTGGCGGCCACCGCGTCGGCGGGCACGCCCTCGCCGAAGTCGGTCTTGAACACCGCCACGCCCTGCTGGAGCAGGGGGCGCAGCCGGGAGGCGTACCATTCGGCGGCCTCGGGGTTGGTGAAGTCGACGATGCCCACGGGCGGGTGGGAGCCGTGCCAGGCGTCGGCGAGGTAGACCTCTCCGGAGCTGCGGCGCAGGAAGTAGCCGCGTTCGACGGCGTGCGTATAGTGCGGGCTGAGGTGCGAGATGTAGGGGTTGATCCACAGGCAGACGCGGAAGCCCAGCTCGGCGAGGTCAGCCAGCATCTGTTCGGGGTCGGGGAAGGCCTCGCGGTCCCAGTCCAGGTCCGACCAGTGCCCCTCGGCCTGCCAGTAGCAGTCCAGGTGCAGCACGTCGCAGGGGATGCCGCGCTCGCGGATGGTGCGGGCGCGTTCCATGACGCGCTGCTGGGTGTCGTGGATGAACCCGGAGGAGATCCAGGCGCCCAGCGCCCACTTGGGCGGCAGGGAGGGGCGGCAGGTGAGGGTGGTGAACCGGTCCAAGACCTCGCGGGGGCCGGGGCCCGCGATGACGTGGTAGTCGAGCACGTCGTCGGGGACGACCAGCTGCACGCAGCTGTGCGTGGACTGGCCCATGTCGAACTCGGCGGGGCTGCCGGTGTCCAGCAGCAGGCCGTAGCCGCGGCTGGACACGTACAGCGGCACGTTCTTGTAGGCGCGGTCGGACTCGGCGCCGAAGGCGTCGAAGTTCCACATGCGCACCCGTCGTCCGCGCAGGTCGAAGGGGGTGAAGCGTTCACCGAGCCCGCCGAGGCGCTCGTCCGCGGCCAGCGCGAGGGACTCGTGGTAGGCGGTGGTGCCCTCGACGGTGCTGCGACCGAACGGCAGGGTGCGGCAGCGTCCGCTGATGTCGACGTGGCCGCGGTCCTGTTCGGTGAGCAGGCGGCCGGAGTCGTCGAGGAAGCGCAGGTGCCAGGGGTCGAGGCTGAGGTGGGCGCGCAGTGGGCCGCTGGCCACGACGACGTGGTCGTCGGCGACGGTGACCTGGGCGGTGGCGTCGGGGTCGGGGTGGACCAGGGTGATGGCGCGTGCGGCGCGGGTGGTGGCGTCGGGGCGGGCGCCGAGGCGGACGCGGAGGACGCCGGCGGCGGAGGCGGTGATGCTGGCGGTGAGGGTCTCGCCCGTGGCGGTGGCGGCCTTGAGTTCGATCCCCCGGTCGGTGACCTCGACGAGGTCGGCCCGGGTGACGGCGGCGGGGCCTGCATCGCCGGGGCGGGGGACGGGCAGCGCCGGGGGGTCGGCGACGAAGCGCTCGTGGGGGACCATGGGAGGCCGGTAGAGCATGACGGCTCCTTGCGGGGGCGCGGACGACACTCCCGATTAGTTTGGCTTCCAAACGAACAAAAATCAACGTTCCGTACAAAAGAGAACACGCGCCGGCGTGCGGGGCTGGTGGGACAGGCGGGGGCGCCGGGGGTGCGGCCCCGGCCCTGCCTCAGGCGCGACGGTGGAACGGCGCGATCACCTCGCGGACCCGCTCCGCCGGCGACCGGTCGGGATAGTCGTGGGCGATCAGGCACAGCAGCTGCCGCAGGTACAGCACGGGCAGCCGCTCCCGCCAGCCCGGCTCGGGCCGGGCGGCCTCGACGTAGGCGTCGAAGAAGCGGGCGGACTCGGGCGGGCGGTGGGTGCACCACAGCATGCTGAGGTCGGTCTCCGGCCAGTTGTAGGAGACCGCCGGGTCGACGAGCACCGGCTCGCCGTCCACTCCGGCGATGATGTTGCTGGTCCACAGGTCGCCGTGGGTCAGGGACGCGGGGACGGCGGGGACGATCTCGGGAAGCCGCTCGCACAGCCGCTCCAGCGCGCGGCGCTCGGCGTGGTCGAAGGCGGCGGCCACCTGCGGTTCGTCCAGCCAGCGCAGGATGCGGCACCGGGCGTAGAACTCGTGGCCGTCGGTGTGCCACTCGTTGTACTGGCGTTTCCGTCCCAGCCAGCCGTCGCGGTGCCAGCCGAAGCGGTCGTGGACCGTGGTGGTGTGCAGGGCGGCCACGGCGTGCCCGAGCCGCTCCCAGAAGCCGGGGGTGTCGGGGCGGGGGCGCAGCGCCCGGAGCACCAGTATCTCGGGGGTGACCAGCAGCACCTCGGGGGTGGCGACGCCGCCGAGGTCGCGCAGCGCCGCCAGCCCCTCGGCCTCGACGGGGAACAGGTCGTCCCCGGGGGCCTCGGCCAGGGTCTTGACGAAGACCCGGGAGCCGTCGGACAGCTCGGCGATGCGCGCGACGGCGGCCACACCGCCCTCGACCGGCCGCAGGGAGGCCACTCCGTCCAGGCCCGCCGCGGCCAGGCGGCGCCGCAGCAGGGCGTCGACGTCGCGGTCGGGCTGGGGGGACCGTCCGGTCATGCAGACCACTCCGTTCCTGTTCCGCACAAGGGCGTCTCCGAACTTTCGATGACGGTGTGCCCCGTGCAGCGGAACGGGCACCGGAACGTGCGGCAGCAGAGGAATCGCAGCCACCGCCGGACAACCGACTCGCGCCCCTCCCGGCCCGGGGCTGACTCCCCGGAAACGACCACGAAGGCGCCGGGGGCGCGTTCCCCGTTCACGGTCGCGGGGTGAGCGGTGCGGCCACCTCCCCGGTCCTGCCCGGTGCCAGTCCCACCGCACGCGCCGTGCCGTCGGGCAGGCCGACGCGCACGCGCACGGGCTCGCGCGCGCTCAGCCGGGCCCGCATCCGCCCGTCCGCCCACTCCAGGTGCTCCACGACGACGCCGCCGCGCCCGCACAACCCGTGCGCCTCCCCCTCGGGCCAGGCTGCGGGCAGCGCCGGCAGCAGGTCGACGCCGCCCTCCCGGGACCGCAGCAGCATGGCCGCCACCACCGCCGGGAACCCGCCGCACAGGTCGGTGTTGAACAGCGCGCCCCGGTTGTGGGTGGAGACCAGGGTGGGCCTCCAGTAGCGGGTGGCCATGAGCTCCAGCGTCTCGTGGGCCTCGCCCGCCAGTCCCAGGTGGGCCGCTGCCAGGCCCAGCTGGACCAGTCCGAACGCCATCTCGTCGGACTCGGCCGAACGCCACCAGGCCAGGCGGGCGCGCACGGCGCGCACCGCGGCGGCGCGCAGCCGGGGGTCGGCGAAGGCCGGATCGCCCTCGTACCAGAACGGGAACAGGTGGGAGGCGTGGCGGTGGGCGTGGCGGTCGGTCTGCGCCAGCCCCCCGGCGCCGCTGGCCCACTCGGCCAGTTCCCCGGCGGGTGAGACGCGGTAGCCGGGCAGTCGCGCGCCCAGCGCCGCCCAGCGCCGCGCCCCGGGCAGGCCGAGCACGCGGTGGGCGCGCAGCAGGTTGCGGACCAGGTCGCGGACGGCGGCGACGTCCATGGTGGCGTTGGCGCAGGCCTGGGAGTCGGAGTCGGCGGGGGTGTTCTCCGGCGAGTAGGAGGGGACGAAGCCGTCGTCGGTGAGGAAGTCCTCGTAGAACTCCGCGGCGGCGCGCAGGAACGGCAGCGCCCGCTCCCGCAGGAAACCGGTGTCGCGGGTGTGGCTGTAGTGGTCCCAGTACAGGCGGGCCAGCCAGGCCGCGCCCGCGGTCCACAGGGTCAGGCACCAGGTGGGGCCGAAGTGGTTGTGGCGGCCGTGGGTGGACACGTGCGCGGGCACCAGCACGCCGCGGCAGCCGTAGAGGCGGCGGGCGTTGTCGGTGAAGTCGTCGACGAGGGACTCCACCAGGTCGAACACCGGCAGCATCAGCTCCGGCGCGCCCAGCGGGTGCAGGGCGGCCACCGCGGAGGCGAGGTTGCCGTCGAGGGTGTAGCCGGAGCTCCACGGCGGCGAGTGGGTGCCGCTCCACACGCCCTGCAGGGTGGGCGGCCGTTCCCCGGTGGCGCACACGACGGCGTAGTGGCCGGCCTGCACGAGGCGTTCGGTGAGGTGCGGGCTCGGGCCCGCGGCGAGCAGTTCCTCTCCTGTGGCGGGGGGCCGGGCGGCCTGCCCGGCGGGGGTCAGGCGGATGCGGGCGCGTCCCACCAGGTCGGCGTGGCGGGGGGTGTGGCGGTCCAGTAGCGCGGCGAAGTCGGGGTCCAGCGCGTCCAGGGCGGCCCCGAATCCGTCCGGGCCGCGGCTCGGGGCGGGGGTGGTGCGGGCCAGGACCAGCACGTGTTCCGCGCCGCTGATGCGCAGCCGTCCTGGGCCCCGCTGCTCCACCCGTGCGCCGGGGGCGGTGATCCGGCAGGTCAGCGTGTAGCCGCTGGGGGTGGTGGGCCAGGGGCGCGGGAAGGCGGTGCGCAGGGCCAGCGTGTCGCCGTCGGCGGTCAGGACGGTGTCGGCGGGGGTGGGCGGGGTGCCGGGGATCGGTCCGAGTCCGAGGGTGCCGTCAACGCCGTCGGCGGCGCTGAGGCGCAGTACCACGACGTCGTCGGCGCGGGAGACGAAGACCTCGCTGCGCAGCCCGCAGGGCAGTTCCTCGCGCACCACGGCGCTGCCGTGGTCGCAGTGGCGGACCAGGGAGCCCCAGGCGGGGGCGGCGGGGGTGAAGGTGAGGGTGCCCGCGCCGGTGAGCGGGTCGATCCAGCGGGTGCGGGCGTATCCGGGGTGCTGGGCGCGGGCCAGTTCCACGACGCGTTCGGCGGCGGCCTGCGGGGCGCCCGAGCGCAGCAGGGCGCGCAGCTGTGCCAGGGCGGGGGCGGTGTGCGGGGCGGGCAGCGGCTCCTCCAGCGGCCAGAACAGCCGTTCGTGGCTGAGGGTGAGGCGCACCTGGGTCTGCACGGAGTGCGCCAGGACGCCCTGGCGGCCGTTGCCGGTGACGAGGCCCTCCTCCCAGTCGGCGGCGGGCAGGCGGGTGGTGACCCCGTGGGGGGCGGGTCGGGTCATGGCTGCTCCCTTGTGCCGGGCGTCGGGACCGGATAGTTAGTTTGTTTAGTAGCCAAAATAAGGAGGACGGGTATGCCCGGTCCAGCGTCCCTGTGGTTCGGCGGCGACTACAACCCCGACCAGTGGCCCGAACCGGTCTGGCAGGAGGACATGCGGCTCATGCGGCGCGCCGGGGTCACCCTGGCCACCGTGGGCGTGTTCTCCTGGAGCCTGCTGGAACCGGAGGAGGGCCGCTACGACTTCGGCTGGCTGGACCGCGTCCTGGACCTGCTGCACGACAACGGGATCGGCGCCGCCCTGGCCACCCCCACCGCCTCCCCGCCGCCCTGGTTCACCCTGGCCCACCCCGACGCCATGCCGGTGACCGCGCAGGGGGTGCGGCTGACCCACGGCAGCCGCGACACCTACGACGTGTGCGCCCCCGCCTACCGGGAGGCGTCCCTGCGGATCACCCGCGCCCTCGCCGAACGCTACGCCCGCCATCCCGCCCTGCGGCTGTGGCGGGTCCACAACGAGTACGGCACCCACACCCACGGCGAGCACGCCGCCCGCGCCTTCCGCGCCTGGCTGCGCGAACGCCACGGCAGCCTGGATGCGCTCAACGACGCCTGGACCACCGCCTTCTGGGGCCAGCGCTACTCGGCCTGGGAGCAGGTCCAGCCGCCCCGCGCCACCCAGTACCTGCCCAACCCCGGCCACCTGCTGGACTTCCGCCGCTTCCTCGCCGAGGCGATGCGCGGCCACTACCGGGCCCTGCGCGCCGTGCTGCGCGCCGCCGCTCCCGACGTGCCCGTCACCACCAACTTCGCGTTCGGCTCCTGGGTGCCGGTCGACCCGTGGCGGTGGGCTCCGGACACCGACCTGGTGGCCGTCGACGTCTACCCCGACAGCACCGGACTCGACGCCGCCCACCAGCACGCCTTCGCCGCCGACCTGGCCCGCTCCTGGGGCGGGGGGCGCCCCTGGCTGCTGATGGAGCAGGCCACCGGCCACCTCGGCCCGCGCACCCGCCCCAAGGCCCCCGGCGAGGTCCTCCGGCACAGCCTCACCCACGTGGCGCGCGGCTCCCGGGGGGCGATGTTCTTCCAGTGGCGGGCCTCCGCGGGCGGCGCCGAGCAGTGGCATCCGGCGATGCTGCCGCACTCGGGGACCGACTCCCCGGTCTTCGCCGAGGTGTGCGAACTGGGGGCGCTGCTGGGCCGCCTGGCCGACGTGGGCGGGGCCCGGGTGGCCGAGGACGCGGCCGTGCTGTGGGACCCGGAGTGCTGGTGGGCGCTGCAGTCGCCCTCCCTGCCCTCCCCCGACCTGGACTACCTCGCCGCGGTCCGCCAGGTCCACCGGGTGCTGTGGCGCCAGGGCCGCACCACCGCCTTCGCCTCCCCGCGCGCGCCGCTGCCCGACCTGCCGCTGCTGGTGGCGCCCATGCTGTACCTGGCCTCGCAGCAGACCGCGCGGGCCCTGGCCGACTACGTCGCGCGCGGCGGCACCCTGGTGGCCACCTATCTCAGCGGCACCGCCGACGAGCACGCGCGGGTGCACCGCGGGGGCTGTCCGGGGGCGCTGCGCGACCTGCTGGGGGTGCGCGTCCTGCAGCACCACCCGCTGGACCCGCGCGAGGAGCGGGTGGGGGTGCGCGGCGCCGACGGCTCCGACTGGGGGTGCGCCCGGTCCTGGAGCGAGTACCTCGACGTGGTCGACGCCCGTGTTGAGGCGCGCTACGCGGACGGTCCGCTGGCCGGCCGCGCGGCCGTGACCCGCACCGGGCGGGGCGCGGGACAGGTCTGGTACGTCTCCTGCGATCTGGGAGACGACGCCCTGGGGAAGGTCCTGTCCCGCGCCTGCCCGCCCGCGCGCACCACCCCTCCCCCCGACGTGGAGGTGGTACGTCGGCACACCCGGGAGGAGACCTGGGTGTTCGTGCTCAACCACGGCGGTCGGCCGGTGCCCGCGGCCGCTGTGGACCTGCCCGGCAACGGCCAGGACGTGCTCTCCGGCGTCGACGCCGCGGCGCTGACCGTGCCCCCCGGAGGGGTTGCCGTGTTCCGGGGGGCGCGTCGGCCGTGACCGGGAGGGGAAGGTCACGGCCGACGCTCTCCCCCGCCTGGTCCCGGGGAGGGGAACGGAGCCAGGCGGGGGGATCTGGACGGCCCGGCCCTCACGCCCGGACGGTGACGGGTCGGCGCGGTCGGGAGGAGGAGGAACCGCGGCCGACCCGTCTCCGCCCTGCCCGGCCCGGGAGGAAAGGCCGGGGCTTCGGCGGGGAGCACCGAGGGGTCGGGTCCGTCACAGCCGTCCGTGTGCCGCGTCGGCCGCGGCCGTGGCGGCCACGGCCGACGCTCCCCCGTGCCCGGGAGGGGGTCCGGGGCTGCGGGAGGGACCACGGACGGTCCGGCCCGTCACGTCGAGGGGGTGACGCGACGGCCCCCGGCCTCAGGAGGGGGACTGAGGCCGGTAGGTGCAGAAGTCGAAGTCGGCGGGCAGTCCCGCCCCCGTCATGTCGTGCGACCACAGTCCGAGGAAGGCCCCGGTGAAGCCCCACATGATGGGCTCGTTGCCGAAGCGCTCCTCGGCGTACTCGTCGGACAGGATGCTCATGTCCAGCCGCACGCCCAGGTCGGCCCAGGTGCTGCCGTCGGAGGAGACGGCGAAGCGCAGGTTGTTCCGGTCGATCTCGGCGCGCAGGAACACCCGCGGCCAGCCGGTGACGCTGACGCGCCGCCCCACCTCGCTGATGCGGCCCCGGTCGCTGGTGAGCACGCCCGCGAACACCCCGCCGCGGTCGTCGCGGTTGACCCGCAGGTAGTGCCACTGGCGGGTGTTGTAGTAGGCGGTGATCCCGGCCATCTGCCGGAAGTCCTGCGGGTCGTACTCCAGGCAGGCCTCGAACACGCAGGCGTGGTGCTGCAGCCGGCGCGCCACCATGCTGGGCCCGTGCAGTCCCGACGGCGAGGAGCCGCCGCGGATCCGCAGGTAGCCGGGGCGCTCCGTGAGCGACGCCCAGGAGGGGTCGAAGTGGCGGCGCAGCGTGCTCCACTCGGGGCGCAGTTCGGCGCCGTCGAAGTGGTCGGTCTCGGGCTGCTGCGGCCACGGGTGCGCGGCCAGGCCGCGCGGTCCCGGGACCTCCACCAGCGGCTCGGCGTTGCGGACCCGCGGCCAGCCGTCCGGGCTCCACTCGATCTTCTGCAGCGCGGTCTCGCGTCCCAGCACGCACCGGCCGCTGGGCGGCAGCGGGCGGCCGGTCAGGTGCGCCAGGTACCACTCGCCGTGCTGGGTCTCCACCAGGCTGGCGTGCCCGGCCCGCTGCAGCACCGCCTCGGGCACGTGCCGCGAGGTCAGCGTCGGCCCGGCCGGGTCGACCTCGTAGGGGCCGGTGACCGAGCGGGAGCGCGCCACCGTGACCTGGTGCTCCCACTGGGTGCCGCCCTCGGCGGTCACCAGGTAGTACCAGCCGTCGCGCTTGTAGATGTGCGGCGCCTCGGTCACTCCGATCTCGGTGCCGGTGAAGATCATCTTCGGTTCGCCGACCAGTTTCATGTCGCGCACCGAGAACTCCTGGGCGACGATGCCGCCGAACGCGTCGTGGCCGGGGCGCCAGTCCATGGAGGGGCTGAGCAGCCAGCTGCGCCCGTCGTCGTCGTGGAACAGCGACGGGTCGAAGCCGAGCGAGTGCAGCGGCACCGGGTCCGACCAGGGGCCGGTGATGTCGGGGGCGGTGGTGACGTAGTTGGGGCTGTCCCAGAAGTTGCCGCTGTAGCTCTCGACGTTGGTGTAGACCAAGAAGAACAGCCCGTCGCGGTAGGACAGGGCCGGCGCCCACACCCCGGCGCTGTCCCGGCGCCCGGTCAGGTCCAGCAGCCGCTTCTCCGTCAGCGCCCCGCCCAGGGACCGCCAGTGCACCAGGTCCCGGGAGTGGTGCAGGGTGACCCCGGGGGACCACTCGAACGTGGAGGTCGCCACGTAGTAGTCGTCGCCCACCCTCAGGATCGAGGGGTCGGGGTAGAAGCCGGTCAGCACCGGGTTGCGGATGATGCCCGCTCTCGGCTCCTCACGGGACGGGGAGGACGTGTCTTGGGGAGACGTCATGACTGCCTTTCTGGCTCGGGCCGGTGTCTCCGGCACGCGCGAGGGTCGGTGGCGGCTCACTTGCCGATTCCGGCGGCCAGCCCGCCGAGTAGTTGTCTTCGGCCGAACAGGTACAGAGCCAGTACCGGAAGCGCCGACAGCACCACGGCCGCCATCAGGCCGGGAACGTCGGTGCCGTACTGGGTCTGGAACTCCCACAGCCCCAGCGGAAGCACCCGGGTGTCCGTGCTCTGCGTCAACACCAGGGGGAACAGGAAGTTGTTCCAGGCGTTGAGCCCCACGAAGATCGTCACGGTGACCACCCCGGAACGGGACAGGGGCAGGACCAGACGCCAGAACGTCTGGAAGTTGCTCGCTCCGTCCAGCGCCATCGCCTCGTACAGCGAGCTGGGCACGTCCCGCAGTGAACTGGTGAGCACCACGATGGACACCGGAAGGGTGAACGCCGCGGTCGGCAGGATGACGGCGGTGAGCGAGTCGTACAGGTGCAGGCGGGTGATGAGCAGGTAGATGGGGATGATCACCGCCTGCGCGGGGACCGCCAGTCCCAGCAGGAACAGCATGAACCCGACGCGCACCACGCGGCTGGCGCTGCGCACGATGGCGAACGCGGCGGGCAGGGCCACCACGAGCACCAGCGCGATCGCGCCGATCGCCACGATGAGGCTGTTGGTGAGGAACCGCAGGAAGCCCACCTCGAAGGCGCGCTGGTAGGCCTCGAAGGTGATCGCCTCGGGGATCGACAGCGGGCCGGCGGTGAGGTAGTCGCCCGAGCCGCGCAGGCTGGTGGCGACCAGGAAGTACAGCGGCACCAGCACCAGGACCAGCCACACGGCCGCGCCGACGCCCGCGCCGTAGGCGGGACGGCCGACCTTCCTGGTGCCGGGGCGTCTGGCGGGGCGCTGCGGCGCGGCGCGGCCCGCCTGTTCGCCCGTGCGCCGGGCGGTGATGGTCGACATCGTCAGGATCCTTCCCGCTCACTGGTCATCTTCGAGTAGCCGCTGACCCGCACCACCAGCAGCGACAGCCCGGTGCCGACCGCGACCAGCAGGACCGCGATGGCGCTGGCGTATCCCATCTCGAAGGCGGAGAAGCCCTTGAGGTACATGTGCAGCGGGAGGATGCGGGTGGCGGTCCCGGGGCCGCCTCCGGTCAGCAGCAGCACGGTCTCGAAGTAGGTCATCGAGCCGACCAGGATGAGCACGGAGGAGGCGATGATGGTGTGGCGCAGCTGGGGCACGGTGATGTGCCAGAAGCGCTGCAGGGGGCTGGCCCCGTCGATCTCGGCCGCCTCGTACAGCGACGTCGGGATCTGCTTGGCGGCCGCCTGGTAGAGCAGCATGTGGAACGGCAGGAACTGCCACAGCAGGACGAACACGATCGCCCACAGCGCCACGTCCGGGTCGCCCAGCACGTTGGCGCTCAGTCCGGTCAGTTCGGCCCACTGGGCGGGCAGTCCGAAGGTGGGGTCCAGCAGCGCCTGCCAGATCAGCGCGATGGCGGCGGTGGACAGCAGCAGCGGCAGGAAGAAGATCGTGCTGGCCACGGCGCGCATGCGCTGGGGGCCGGCCGCCCAGGCTCCGAAGGCCAGGGCCAGCGGGGTCTGGGTGGCCCAGGTCAGCACGGTCAGCGACAGCGTGATCAGCATGCCGGAGCCGACGAGCTTGTCGGAGGGCAGCGCCCGCCAGTTGGCCAGGCCCGCCCACTCCGGTGACGCCAGACCGTTCCACGTGGTGAAGCTCAGTCCGGCCACGATGACGATCGGGGCGAGCCCGAACAGGCCGAAGAAGACAAGAGCGGGAGCGGCCCAGAGGGCTCCGGGCCGCTGCACTCGGGTGGCCGAGGTCACTGGGTGGCCTCCATGGCCTCAGCGAACTCCTCGGGGGTCATGTCGCCCAGGAACACCAGCTGCAGGTTGGTCAGCATGGTCTCGGCCGCCGACGGCGGGATCGCCTGGTCCCAGGACTGGGTGAAGGTGGGCGCGTCGGAGACGAGCTGGTAGGTGAAGGTGGTGAACTCGGCGTGCTCGGTCTCGGCCAGCTTGTCCTCGATCCCGGCGACCGCGGGCACGTGGCCGATCTCGATGAGGTCCTCGACGTAGGCGTCGGAGGCCATGCTCTCGACGAGGAAGTTGATCGCCTCCTGGGTGTTGGGGCTGTCGGAGTTGACGGAGAAGTAGTTGCTGGGGTTGCCGACGATCGCCGCGGGGTCGCCCTCGCCGTCCTCCAGCGCGGGGAAGGCGGCGAAGCCGAGGTCGCCGTTGGCCACGAAGTCGGGGTTGTTCTCGATCTGGTTGGACAGCTCCCAGGTACCCATCAGGTACATCGCGCCCTTGCCGCTGGCCAGCACCGTGGAGGCGCTGCCGTTGTCAGAGGTCAGGGAGGAGAAGTTGTCGCCGAAGGCGCCGCGCTCGACCAGGTCCTGGCACATCTCCAGGGCCTTGATGACGGCGGGGTCGCTCCAGGCGCCCTCCTCGCCGGCGGCGATGGCCTGGAACACGTCGGCGCCGCCGACGCGGTCCACCAGGTACTCCAGCCACATCAGCTCGGTCCAGGCCTGCGCGCCGGGCAGGACGATGGGGGTGACGCCTTCCTTCTTGAAGGTGTCGACGAGGTCGAGCAGGTCGTCGTAGGTGGCGGGGGGCTCCACGCCGGCGTCCTCGAAGACCTTCTTGTTGTAGAAGAGCACGACCGGCAGCACGCCCTGCATCGGGACGCCGTAGTAGCTGCCGTCGATCTTGGCCACGTCCAGGACGCTGGGCAGGAAGGCCTCCTTGAACTCGGGGTTGGCCTCCAGCGCCTCGGTCAGGTCGACCACCTGGTCGGCCTTGACGTACTCGGCGAGGTTGCCGCCGCCCCAGTTGAAGAAGACGTCGGGGGCCTCGGGCGAGCCGAGGGCCACCTGGATGCGCTGCTTGTAGGCGTCGTTGACGTAGGTGACGACCTCGCCCTCGATGCCGGCGTTCTCGCTGTAGGTGTCGACCGCGGTCTGCACGACCTCGTTGACCGTGGCGTCCTCGACCACCCACACCTCGACGCCGGGTCCGTCGTCGCCGGCTCCGGGGCCGGAGGTGCCGCAGGCGGTGGTCAGACCGAGCGCGAGCGCCACGAAGGCACTGCCGAGCATGTGGGACCGGGTTATGCGTCTCATGGGCGGGACACCGTCCTCGGGTTGGGGTTCAGGGGGATAGAACGACAGCTACCGAACTCCGAAATATTTCGAGAGTTTTCGAGATAGAGACGCTAGATGTGCCCTAAATCTCCGTCAAGCCCCTGGGGGTCTCAGTCGAGTAACAGAGGTCACACCTCTCAGCGAAACTCCAGTACGGAAGGGTACGATCCCCGACACAGAAGCACAAAACACCATCCGCCACCCCCGAAAATTCCCCGAAAGGTTTCGGACTAGGATGGTCGCGCAAGCGCGTTCGACGTTCCCGAGGAGGCCCGTGTCCAGACGACGTCCCACCCTGGCCGAGGTGGCCCGTCAGGCCGGTGTCTCGGTTTCCACCGTCTCCAAGGTGGTCAACGGCCACCTCGACGTGGCCGCCGAAACCCGACGCCAGGTCGAACAGCTCCTCGAACAGCACCAGTACCGGCCACGACGCTCCCCCAGCCGCCGCCGTGTGGGGCTCATCGACCTGGTCTTCCAGGACCTGGACAACTCCTGGGCGATGCAGATCCTGCACGGGGTGGAGCAGGCCGCCCACGAGCAGGGCGTCGGGGTGGTCGTCTCCGCCGTGCGCGACGAACCCAGCCGCTCCGTCCGCCGCTGGCTGGACAACGTCCGCGCCCGCAGCACCGACGGCGTGGTGCTGGTGCTGTCGGAACTGTCGCCCGAGCAGCGCTCCCAACTGGACGCGCTGGGCGTCCCCGTGGCCGTGGTCGACCCGGTCGGCGACCTCGCCCACGACGTCCCCGCGGTGGGCACCACCAACTGGGCGGGCGGCCTGGCCGCCACCCGGCACCTCATCGAACTGGGCCACACCCGCATCGCCACCATCAGCGGCCCCACCCGCGTGCTGTGCAGCCGCGCCCGGGTGGACGGCTACCGCAGCGCGCTGGACGCCGCGGGCCTGACCGTGCCCGAGGAGTACATCGGCCACGGCGACTTCACCATCCCCGGCGGCTACACCACGACCCACCGGCTGATGCAGCTGCCCGAGCCGCCCACCGCGATCTTCGCCGGCTCCGACATGATGGCCCGCGGCGCCTACGAGGCCCTGTTCGAACTCGGCCTGCGGGTGCCGCACGACATCAGCGTGGTCGGCTTCGACGACCTGCCGGAGGCCGCCTGGGCGGCGCCGCCGCTGACCACGGTGCGCCAGCCGCTCAGCGAGATGGGGCAGATGGCCACCCGCACCCTGCTGCGCATGGTCAACGGGGAGGACCCCAGTTCCCGCCGCGTGGAGCTCGCCACCGAACTGGTGACCCGTGCCAGCACCGCGCCCCCGCCCCGCTGACCCCGCCCCGACAGGGCGCTCGCACGGACTGGGCGCGTCCGCGTCCTCGGCCATGCGACGGAGGCAGCCTTGACCGACCGCATCCGGCACGCCGCGCCCGAACCGTCCCCCGTCCCCGACGCACCGCTGCTGCGCCACCTCGTCGGCGACGCGCTGCGCCGGGCCCGCCGGGAACGGGGCCCGATCCTGCGCGAGGCCGCCGAGGCCGCCCGGGGGTCCCTGCCCTACCTGTCGGAGATCGAACGCGGCCGCAAGGAGCCCTCCTCGGAGGCGCCGGCCGCCGTCTACCGCGCCCTGGACCTGCGCCTGGCCGACCTGCTCGGCGGCATCACCGGCCGGCTCTCCCCCGTCTGCGCCCCCGTGTCCGCGCCGCACCGCACCACCCCGGCCGCCCAGCAGGCGCTGGCGCTGGCGGCCTGACCCGCAGGCTCCGGGCCCGGGGGTCCGACCACCCCGCGAGGTGCGCCCCGGGCCCCGCCGGCACCGGCGGGTGCGTCCAGGCCGCGGCGGTCAGCGGAGGGCGGCCGTCGGGCCCCTCCGGACCGTGTCCGCGGGCCCGTGCGGCGGTGAGGCCCCTTCGCGGTCGGCGGCGCGGCGCAGTGCCGCCCCGTCCTGCCCGGTGCGGCGGGCCGACTTCTCCTCCGCCTCGGCACGGACACCCGGTGCCTCGGCCGCCCGGCCCCGTGCCGACCGCGGGGCCGTCGGGCCGCACGTACCGCGTCGTGTCGTCGACCGCGGTCGCGCGGTCACCGAACCGCCCGGGGAGCAGCGGCAGGGGTGGATGCCGGGGCCGGGGCTCTCCGTCTTCGGGCGCAGCAGCTGTGCCACGACCGCGGTGGCTCCGTCGCCGTCGAGGGACTGCCCGAAAAGACGATCCGCTGCCCGGCCGGGGCGCGCGCCCCGGCCGTGGGAACCGCGTGGCGGCTCACGCCCGCTCCCCCGCTCCGTCACGGCCGTCGGGGCCACGAAGCCGTGGCCGCGCGCGCCGAGGCGTGCGCCACGACGTGGTCGACCATCCCGTGGTCGCGGGCCTGCCCGGCGGTGAACCAGCGGTCGCGGCGGCGGTCGCGCTCCACCGCCTCCACGCTCTGCCCGGTGTGGCGGGCGATCAGTTCCAGCACGAGGCGCCTGGTGTGCGGCGGGCTGCAGCGCTTGCCGGGGGTGCCCACGCGCAGCAGGAACCGCCCCGTGCTCGCGGCGCGGCCCAGAGCGAGGGTGGCCACGTCGTTGGGGACGAACCGGATCGTGTCGTCGACGGCCATGCCCGCGTCCCCCGAGCCGCCCGGCGAGTTGATGCAGAGGCTGGTGTCGCGCTCGTCGTCCTCGGCGGCCGGCAGCAGTTGCGCGCAGACGCGGTCGGCGGCGGTGTCGACCTCCTGTCGAGCACCGCGATGCGTTCGTGCAGCAGCCGGGCGGCCGGCTGGTCGTCGACGGCCGTGCCCGTCAGCGGGACGGCGGTGGGTCCGGGCAGGACGGGGCGCACGCCTCCTCCTCGGTGCCGGCGGTGGTCGCGCCGTCTCCGGACTCGCCGCGCGCCGGGTCCGCGCACGGGCTTGGCCGCCGTGCGGAGGTCTGCGCACGGCAGAAGGGGCGGCCCCGCCGGGGCCGCCCCTTCTGCCGTGTCCGCCGGCGCGGGCCTCAGTCGCGCCGCGAGTAGGCCACGCCGGGCTCCAGGGTGCGGTCGCCGAACAGTTCGGTGACCGTCACGAAGTGGTAGCCCTTGGCGTGCAGCTGGCTGAGCACCTCGGGCACGGCGTCCACGGTGGGCCGGTGGATGTCGTGGAAGAGCACGATGCTGCCGGGCCGGGTGCCCGACACGGCCGACTCGATGGTCTTGTTCTTGTTGCGGTGCTGCCAGTCCAGGGTGTCGACGTCCCACAGGATCAGCGGGTAGTCGATGTTGGCCTGGGTGGTCTCGTTGAACGACCCGTAGGGCGGGCGGACGGTGGTCCGTTCCACCCCGACGGCCTCCTCGATGGCCGCCCAGGTCTTCTCGATGTCCTCGTGCACCGCCTCCCCGCTCTTGGTGGCGAGGTTGTCGTGCTTCCAGGAGTGGTTGGCGATCTCGTGGCCGGCCTCGGCGGCGGCCCGCACCGTGTCGGGGTCGTGCTCGGTGAGCTGGCCCAGCACGTAGAAGGTGGCCTTGGCCGAGTAGGCGTCCAGGTGCTCCAGCAGCAGCCGGGTGTCGGCTCCGGGGCCGTCGTCGAAGGTCAGCGCCACGCACGGCACGCGGTCGCAGTCGATGTGGTAGCCGGGGGCGTGGTCGGAGGGCAGCTCCAGGCCCTCCTCGCCGTCCACCACCGCCTTCCGCGCGGTGCGGCCGAACCGGGACAGCAGCGGCTCGCTGTCGGCCACGGTCACCTGCACCTCCTCCTCGGCGACCTCGCCCGGGCTGAAGCTCACCACCAGGTCGCCCGCGGCGTCGAAGCCGAGGTCGGCCAGGGCCGAGCCCGCGCGTTCGGCGGCGCTCTTGCGCACCGCCTCGGGGTCGACCAGGCCGGGGTCCGCGTCCTCGGGGGCCTCGGGCAGTTCGTCCTGGGCGGCGGGCAGCCCCTCGGGCATGGCGTCGGCGGCCACACCGTGCTCCTCGTCCAGGGCCAGCGCCACCCGCGCCGCGAGCTGGTCGATCGCCTCCTCGCCGTTGAGCAGCGCGGTCCACGGCAGGGCCTCGCCGGAGGCCGCGTCGTACCAGTGGGTGGAGGCCTCCACCCGTTCACCGGCCTGGGAGACGACCCGCGCCCCCAGCACCCCGCCGGAGGCCACCAGGAACTCGGCGTGCTGCTTCAGCTCACCGCCCTGCCCCCCGGTGATGAACTCGGTCTCCCGCTCGGCCATGGTGGTGCGCACCTCGACGGTGAAGTCGGTGGCCCCCGGCACCACCGGATAGCTGCTGGTGATCGTCGTGCCGCCGGCGGACACGGCGTGCTCGGCGGTGCTCAGCCCCTCGATCCAGGTGGGGTCGACCGTGTGCAGCCCCTCGGGCAGCGTCTCCTCGTCTCCGGTCAGGCCCCCGAGCTCCCCCAGCGCCGTACAGGCGCCGAGCGGCACCACCATCGTGACCGCGCACAGGCTGACCAGCTGCCTCTTCCATGTTTTCCACACCACTGCGAACCGACCTAACGAGTGAGAAAGGGCGTGCGGGAGCTGACGAGTCGATCCGGGACCGGGGATCGGTGAGGCGCCGGCGGCGCCGTCGACTGAAAGTTACGTCCCGCCACTGGGCCTCGGGGAGCAACGACGCACGGCGCAGTGACAGACTTGGGGGTTTCGATGGCTGGACACGACCATTCCGACGGTAACAGTTGGCGATGGGGTCGTATCAAACAGCCTGCGGACGCTCTTCGCAAATGGACAGGACACACCTGTCCGCCTCCCTCCACTCGTGGCTGTGTGTAGTTATATGGGCATCGACGGTGATGTCGGCGGGTGTGCCTCGGTGGGTGATCGCTATGCGGGCTCTGGTGACCGGAGGGGCCGGGTTCATCGGCTCCCACCTGGTCGACTCCCTGCTCGCCCGCGGCCACGACGTGGTGGTCCTCGACGACCTGTCCACCGGTTCACGCACCAACCTGGTCCACGCGCTGCGCGACCCGCGGGCGCGTTTCGTCCACGCGTCGGTGCTGGACGAGCGCGCGCTGCGCGACGCCGTGGCCGACCGCGACACGGTCTTCCACCTGGCCGCGCCGGTGGGCGCCCGTGTCGTGGGCGTCGACCCGGTGCGGACCGTGCACGTCAACGTCACCGGCACCGAACGGGTGCTGGCCGCGGCCCTGGAACGGGGCTGCCGCCTGCTGTTCGCCTCCGGCGGCGAGGTCTACGGACGCTGCGACGGCGAGGCGCTGCGCGAGCACGACGACCGCGTCCTGGGCTCGGCCCAGGAGGGGCGCTGGTGCACCGCGGTCACCAAGGGGCTGGGCGAGTACCTGGTCACCCGCTACGCCCGCGAGTACGGGATGCCCGCGGTGATCGCCCGCCTGTTCGACGTGACCGGGCCGCGCCAGAGCGCCGACCACGGGCACGTGCTGCCCGCCTTCGTGGAGCAGGCCGTGCACGGCCGCCCCATCACCGTGCACGGGGACGGCTCCCAGACCCGCTGCTTCTGCTCGGTGCACGACGCCGTGGCCGCCCTGCTCGCCCTGATCGAGCAGCCCCGGGCCTACGGCCGCGCCGTCAACATCGGCGCCACCCGGCCCACCAGCATCATGGACCTGGCCCGGCGCGTGCGCTTCCTCACCCGGTCGACCAGCGAGATCGTGACCATCGACCACCGGGTGGCCCGCGGCCCCCACTACGACCCGACCCGCCACCGCGCCCCGGACACCTCCCTGGCCGCCGCCCTGATCGGCTGGCGGGCCACCACCGGCCTGGACACGATCATCACCGAGACCATCGACGCCCTCTCCGCTCCCACACCCCTGCTCCCCCTGTTCGACGGCGACCTGACCGCCTGACCCGCACAACACCCGCTTGGATCGCCGCGGCACCGGAAAAGTTCCCCGGCGCCGCCCCCGCACCCCGCCCATAACGAATCGGGCGAGAAGTCCCGGCATGCCCACCGCTCTGGGATCATGGACCCGACCCCCTCGTCAGCCACGGAACGGAACGACCATGGTCCACGAAGGCTGGGGACACTTCGGCCGTCCCGCGCAGCACGGCACCGGCGGCTGGGGGGTGCCTCCCCTGCACTCCCACCCCGCGCCGTTCCCGCCGCCCGCCCCGATGTACCCCCACCAGGCGCCGCCGTCCGGCCCCTCGACCAGCACGATCCTGTCGCTGGTCTGCAACGCCCTGGCGCTGTGCACCTGCTACGGGACGGTGCCCGCCACCGTGGGCACCGTGCTGTCCATCATCGCGCTCGTCCAGGCCGCCGACCACCCGGACACGGCCCGCAAGCTCACCATCGGCAGCTGGATCAGCTTCGGGGTCTCCGTCGCCTTCCTCGTCCTGACCCTCCTGCTCTACGTCCTGTACGGCGCGGTGCTGTTCAGCCTCACCACCGACCCCGCCTACTCCACCTACTGACCCGGCCCGCTCAGATACGCGGCGTCCGGGTCAGCTCCGGCATCCCTCCGGGGAAGAGCACCGCACGCGGGTCGGCCAGGTCCACGCCGTCCAGCGCCGCCGCGGCACGGCTCAGCTCCGGGTTGTCGAGGTGGCCGGCGACCGTCGAGATGATCTCCCGCAGCGCCTCCACCACGTCCACCCCGCGGCTCACCGACGCGTACCGGGCGGCCACCGCCGGGGTCCGCGACTGGCAGGCCGCGCAGTGCAGCAGCACCCGCCGGCCCTCCGCGCGCAGCCGCGCCACCGTCCGCGCCGCCTCGTCCAGCACGAAGTGCAGGTTGCGGTTGGCGCCCGGCCGGTCGTGCAGCCACACCTCGACGACGTCCTGCGGTCCCAGGTGCGCGGGCTGGTCGCCGGTGCCCATCCGGCACAGCGACACCACCGCCCCGGCGTCGGCGCTGTCGCGCACGTACTCCATGGTGCACAGCACCACCCCGGGGTCGTGGGGGTGGGGCACCGCGAACGACCGGCGGTTCTCCCGGTCCAGTCCGGGCACCACCTGGGTCCGCCGCTGCGGCCACTCCTCGGGCGCGTCCCCGCGCGCGGCGACCAGCGCGGCCGTGACCAGGGTGCGCGGCGGCACCGTTGCGGCGAGCTCCCGCTGGGCGGCCAGCGGGATCCCCGACACCCCCCAGCCCGCACCGGCCAGCGCCCCCGCGTAGCGGGCCGCCGCCGCCCCGCCCCGCTCGTGGGCCGCCCGTACCGCCGCCACCAGCTGGGAGCACGGGAAGACGCCGCGTGCCGGGTCCAGCGGCGGCGCCGGGGTCTCCACGACCGCGCGCCATCCCACCAGCGCCGGGTGCTCCCCGCGCCGCCCGGCGCCGGGCGGCGGCTCCCCGCGCACCGCGCTGAGCCGCACCGCCCGCATCCACCGCCGCTCGGGTCCGCCCGCTCCCACGGAGTCCGCGTCGTCGGCGAGGCCGCGCAGCGCCCCGGCGACCCGGCCGCCCACCCCCGCCAGGTACTCCGCCTCCGTCTGCGCGCGCTCCCCCACCAGCAGCGGCGCCACCGCGCCGCCCACCATCGCCCCGGCCACCCGGTCCCAGACCGCGTCCCAGGTGCCCCACGCCCACGCCATCGCCGTCTCCTCCCCGCTGCGCGTCCGCGACGTCCCGTGCTGTTCTTCCCCCGGCCCCGCCGCCCACCCGTCCCGTCCGGGGCGCGGAAGGGGTAGTTTGGCGGCGTCCCCACCTTCGAGGACGGCGGGAGGAGCGGGAATGGGACGCGTCACTGCCCGGGTGCGGGTGCGGCGGATCAGCGGCTCCTCCGCACGCGACCGCCTGGACACCCTCGTCGTGGAGGAGCCGCTGGAGATGCGCGTCGGCGGACGCGCGCTGACCGTCACCATGCGCACCCCCGGCCACGACTTCGAGATGGTCACCGGGTTCCTCATCGGCGAGGGCCTCGTCGCCGACGCCGCCGACGTCCACTCCCTGCGCTACTGCGCGGGCGCCACCGAGGACGGCGTCAACACCTACAACGTCATCGACGTCGTCCTGGCTCCCGGCGTGCCGCCGCCCGACGTCTCGGCGGAACGCCGCTTCGCCACCACCTCCTCGTGCGGGGTGTGCGGCAAGACCAGCCTGGAGGCGGTGCGCACCCGCAGCCGCTTCACCGTGGCCGACGACGACGTGCGCTTCTCCACCGGTGTGCTGGCCGCGCTGCCCGACCGGCTGCGCGCCGCGCAGAAGCTGTTCGAGCGCACCGGCGGCCTGCACGCCGCCGCGCTCGCCACCCCCGACGGCGACCTGCTGTGCGTCCGCGAGGACATCGGCCGCCACAACGCGGTGGACAAGGTCGTCGGGCACGCCGCCGCCCGCTACGGCCTGCCGCTGCGCGGCACGGGCCTGCTGGTGTCGGGCCGCGCCTCCTTCGAACTGACGCAGAAGGCCCTCATGGCGGGCATCCCGCTGCTGGCCGCGGTCTCCGCGCCGTCCTCGCTGGCCGTGGAGCTGGCCGCGCAGTCCGGGATGAGCCTGGTCGGGTTCCTGCGCGGCGACTCGATGAACGTCTACGCCGGGGCCCACCGCGTCGTGGACTGACCCCCGGCGGCCGTTGTTCCGCTCGCCCCGGGCGGCCCGCTGCCCCGGCCCGGGCCTGGCCGGACGCGCAGCCACGGGTGGTCGACGGTTCCGGGCCCGCCGGCGGCTCCGCGCCGCGCGCCGCCGTCACGGCGGCGATCCCCCGCCCCGGCCGCGGCCCGCGCCGAGGGCCGGGCGGCGGACGCCGCACCCGCGAGACACCCGCCGCCGCGCGGGTCAGCCGTCGGCGAGCAGGTAGGCGATCTGCGTGGACCATGTCCGCGGGTCGGGCTGCACGGCCGGGTCGGTCAGGTAGAACTCGAACCGGCCGTCCCACACCGTCCTTCCGGCCACGTCGCGCACGGCCCAGGCGATGCCCCGCCGCCGCGCCCACTCCTCCAGCACGGCGAACGACTCCCTGATCCGGTCGGGGTGCCCGTGGTGGGTCAGTACCGCGTAGGGGCCGCCCGGCACACGGCCGGCGACCACCCGCCCGTCCCCGGCGACGGGCTCGGCCAGGGGCACCCCCACCTCCAGGTGGAACTCCTCGTCTGCGCCGCCGATCACCCGGTAGCGGTAGAACAGCGGTCCGCCGGGCGCGATCCCGCGGTGTTGCAGCCAGCCGAACACCTCGGGCACCAGCGCGTTGGCGCGTCCCCACTCCCGCAGCGCCACCCGGATCGGGATGGACACGCAGGGCTGTTCGGCACGGACCTCGATACGCGGTTCGGTGGTCATCGGGGACGCTCCTCCTGTGGTCGGTACGGTCGTCTCACCCAGGAATACGACCGGCCGCGCCGAAACTCATCGGTGCGGTGTCCCCGAAGCGCCGCCCGCCCCCGGCCGACTCGGCGCCCGAAATCTCCAACGGCAGTCCGAACAGCGGAAACAGCCGGTCCGCGGCCAGGAACGAGGTCAGGGCGGCGACGCGTTCCCCCCGGACCTCCACGACCTGCACCGCCCAGGCCCGCAGGGCGCCGCCGTCGGGAACGTACTGCGCGAAGGCCGCCGAACCGTTGGCCGCCACCGGGACCAGCCGTGATCCCCGGCACCACTGGGCGGCCGCCAGTGCCCGCCCGATCCCGGCGCGTCCCCGCAGCCACCACGCGAACGGCGGCATCGCCATCACGGCGTCCTCGCGCAGCAGCGCCACGAGCGCGGCCACGTCGTGGCGTTCGAAGGCGGAGCAGTAGCGGTCCAGGAGTTCCCGCCGGGTCCGGTCCAGCGGCTGCGGCGCGGTCCCGACGGCCGCGCCGCGCGCCCGCAGCGTCGCCCGGGCCCGTTGCAGCGCGCTGTTGACCGACGCGACGCTCACGTCGAGCAGTGCGGCGGTCTCGGCCGCGCTCCAGCACAGCACCTCGCGCAGCAGCAGCACCGCGCGCTGCCGGGGCGGCAGGTACTGCAGTGCGGCGACGAACGCCAGGCGGACCGTCTCGCGTGCGGCCGCAAGGTCGGCAGGATCCCCTGCCACGGGCAGCACGGAGGCATCGGGGACCGGCAGCACCCAGTGGTCCTCGCCCAGCGGTGCGCCCAGCGGCGCCCCGGCCGACGCGGCGGGCCCCAGGTCCACGGCCAGGGCACGCCTGCGTCGCCCGCGCAGCAGGTCCAGGCAGACGCGGGTGGCGATCGCGTGCAGCCACGTCCGCGGTCCGGCCCGCCGCCCGTCGAAGCGGTCGAGGCGGCGCCAGGCCCGCAGCAGCGTCTCCTGCACCGCGTCCTCGGCGTCGAAGGGCGATCCCAGCATCCGGTAGCAGTGTCCGGTCAGTTCGCCGCGGTAGCGCGCCGACCAGTCCGCCAGTCGGGCGGACGCGGCCCGCGGGTCGGAGTGTCCTGCCACGGTGTCCTCCCGTCGGCTCCTCTTGCCCCGTCTTCCCCGTCACCGGCCCTCCTTCCCCGCACCGGGGCGGGGAAAGCCCGGTTCACACGGGGGCGTCCTGGGCCGTGCGCGGCTCCTGCGACCGCGGCGCGGGGGTCTCGGGGACCGCGGTCTGCGCGAGGAACGCGCCCGCCACCACGGCGACCGCGCCCACGATCTGCGCGGGGCTGAGCGCCTCCCCCAGCAGCAGCCAGGCCAGCACGATCGAGGTCACCACCTCCAGGTAGGCCACGCCCCCGGCGACCACCGGGGACAGCCGCCGCACCGCGGCCACCCCGGTGAGGTAGGCCAGGGCGGTGGTCACCAGCGCCAGCCACACCAGCAGCACCGGCGCGGGCACGTCCCGTCCGGCGAACTCCACCGCGCCGGCCAGCGTGCTCCACGGCAGGGTCCAGGGGCGGGCGAGGAGGCTCATCAGGGCCGCGGCGACGAGCGCGCCGTAGGAGATGACCGCGAGCGGGTCGACGTCGTCGCGCGCGGCGTCCGACAGCAGGAAGTAGGTGGCCTGGCCCACCGCCGCGCCCAGGGCCAGCAGCAGACCGACCGCGTCCAGGCGCAGGCCCGCCCACACCTCCACCAGGCAGCCCAGGCCCGCGATCGCCAGCACCACGCCCAGGGCCGCTCCGCGCGACACCGGGATCCGCCGCACCACGCGCGTCCACAGCAGGACCAGCACCGGGCCGAGGAACTCGATGAGCAGCGCCACCCCGACGGGGATCCGGGAGATCGCGGCGAAGTAGAACGCCTGCACGCCCGCCATCGGGAACATCCCGTAGGCCAGCAGCAGCGCGGGGCGGGTGCGCAGCGCCCGGTGGTGGTAGAGCGCGACGGGCAGCAGGAGCAGCGCGGCTCCGGCCACCCGCAGCCAGGTCACCTGCAACGGGTCGAGTCCGGCGTCGAGCAGGGGCCGCGCGGCGGGACCGGAGCCGCCGAAGGCCAGTGCGGAGAGGATCGCGAACACCAACCCGGACGACCGGTTCCTGCTGCTTTCGACCATTGCTCCCCCGATGGTGGATATCCGCTGACAGGACCTTTTGAGGTCGCGTTGATCCTAGGGGATGGGGTTTTCGGGGGGCCTGTGGCTTTCCTCTCGGTCAGCGCGGCGGCGGTCGCGGAGCGGCTGCGCTCCTACCGGAGGTCGGACACGCGGCTGTGGAGCCACTCCTCCAGTTGCAGGACGTGCAGGGTCGCCGCGGCCTTCGCCGCGTCGGGGTCGCGGGCCAGCAGGGCGCGGTGGATGCGGTGGTGGTCCTCGCACAGCCGTGCGGTCCACTCCTCCTCCTGCTGTCCGCGTCCCAGGCGCGCGCCGAGCGCGGGCGAGGACAGTCCGTCGACGAGGGCCGCCAGGGTGGCGTTCCCCGCCAGCGCGGCGACGGCCCGGTGGAACGCCGCGCCCGCCTCGGTCTGCCCCGCGCCGCAGCCGTGCCCGTCCTCCTGCAGCAGCGCCGCCAGTTCGGCCAGCTGCGCGTCGGTGGCGCGGATCGCGGCCAGCGCGGCGGCGGCCGGCTCCACGATCCGGCGCACCTGCAGCATCTCCAGCAGGGTGGGGCCGCGGCCGACCTCGGCCAGGACCGAGAAGGGCTCCAGCAGGCCGCGGGGGTGCAGTTCGGTGACGTAGACGCCCGCGCCGTGCCGCGCCTCCAGCACTCCCAGGGTGGTCAGCACCCGGATCGCCTCCCGCATCGAACTGCGGGACAGCCCCATCCCCGCCGCCAGGTCCCGCTCGGTGGGCAGCCGTTGGCCGGGGCGCAGCGTGCCGTCGGCGATCATCGCCTTGATCTGTTCGACCGCCCGCCGGGTCACCGTCATCCGTTCGACGCCGGGGGTCGCGCGCACGGCGCTGTCGGAGGTCACGTCGGTGCCTTCCTCGTCCTACCGGAACGTTGTGGGGGCCGTCCCCGCACGGCTGCGGGCCGTGCGGGGACGGCGGATGGTCCGGTCCCCGCCGACGGGGCGTCGGCGGGGACCGGGAGGGCTCACCTCCGGAGCCGGGTCAGGGGTCAGCTGACCGTGCAGGACTCACCGTTGACGGTGAACTCCTCGGGCTTGCCGTTGGACCCGTTCCAGGTTCCGTTGAAGCCGATGTCGATCGAGCCTCCCGGGGCGATGGAGCCGTTCCACGGCATCGAGGTGGCCGTCACCCGGGCCCCGTTCTGCTCCCAGGTGGCACTCCAGCCGTGGTCGACGGTCTGCCCGGACGGGAAGGTGAAGCCCAGCTCCCAGCTGCTCCACGCGGTGTCGCCGGTGTTGGTCAGCCGCACCGCGGCGGTGAAGCCGCCCGGCCAGTCGGTGGTCCGGTACTCCACCTCGCAGGCGCCGGAGACGGGCGGTTCCTCGTCCTCTTCGGTGGTGAAGCTGACGCTGGCCGACTGGGAGAAGTTACCCGCGGCGTCGTAGGCGACCACCCAGAAGGTGTACTTGCGCCCCGGCTGCAGACCGGTCAGCTCGTAGCTGGTCTGCGTGGTGCTGTCCAGGTACTGGATCACGTCGGTGTACCCCATCTCCAGCTCGTAGCCGACCACACCGACGTTGTCGGTGGAGGCGTCCCAGGTCAGCGTGGCGCTGGTAGAGGTGACGTTGGTGACCTGCAGGTTCTCCGGCTTGGTCGGCGGGACCGTGTCCTCCTCCGGCTCCTCCGAGCCGTCGCCCGCGTCGTCCTGGTCGGCGACGAAGGAGGCGACCCACGACAGCGGGGCGTTCCAGTTGATGGTCAGCTCGTTGGTGGCCCACGACTCGATGTCGTCGATGTAGCACATCTGCGGGGCGCACCCGGTCAGCGTGGCCTGGGCCGTGGGGTCCCAGGTGGAGGCGTCGGAGTTGGGGCCGCCCGCCAGGGTGCCCTTGGGCGGGTTGGGCAGGCGCGGGTCGAGCTGGTTGGCGTACCAGCGGCTGTGCTGGTTACGGGAGTCCTTCTCGCCGTAGCCGGTGACGTAGGACTGGTTCAGCGCGTTGCGGCCGAAGATGTAGTCCATGCCCTCCAGCACGCCGTCGCGGTACTTGGTGTCGCCGGTGAGGTCGAAGGCGACGGCCATGATCACCATGTTGTTGAGGACCAGGTTGTTGGATCCCCAGACGAACACGCCGCTGTCGGGGTTGTAGGTCAGGCCCCACGGGCTGGACTCGACGCCGGCGAGGTAGTCGTCGGCGGCGGCGACCAGGGAGTCGCGCACCCGGTCGCGGTCGGCCAGGTCGTTGGGCACCGTGGCCAGCTGGATCCGGGCCAGCGGAGCGGTCCAGCCCCAGTCGAAGGCGCCGTCGCGGAACACCTCCTCGTCGTCGGTGTGCAGCGGCGAGGAGGTCACCGCGGTGCGGTACTTCTCGGCCCCGGTGGCCAGGAACAGTTCGGCCGCGGCCCAGTAGAACTCGTCGGTGACGTTGTTGTCGTTGTAGGGGCCGCCGCCCTCGCCGACGGCCGGCGCGTAGATGGCGGGGTTGGCCTGGGCCGCGTCCCAGGCGGTCTCGGCGGCGTCCAGGCACTCGGCGGCGAAGGCCGCGTCGTAGGGCTCGAAGACCCGGGAGCACTGGGCTGCGGTGGCCGCCAGGTTCAGCGTCGCCGCGGTGGACGGCGGCTGCAGGTAGCGCGGCTGCGGGTCGGCGGCGGGCATCAGCGGCAGCCCGGTCCACTGCTCGTCGTGGATCTTGTGGTGCGCCATCCCGGCGAGCGGCTCACCCTCGGGGACCTGCATGCTGAGCAGGAACTCCATCTCCCAGCGCGCCTCGTCGAGCACGTCGGGCACGCCGTTGCCGGTCTCGGGCAGGCGCAGCGTGGAGTCGCCCAGCTTGTCGGGCTGGGCGGTCGGGGCGCTCTGGGAGCGCTCGTGGATGTTCATCAGCTGGTGCACCGAGATGCCGCCGTTGACCACGTACTTGCCGTGGTCGCCCGCGTCGTACCAGCCGCCCGACACGTCCAGGGAGTAGTCGCAGGTGCCCGGCGCGCACGGCACGTCGATGTCGCCCTGGTTGGGGGCCACGCCCACGTGTCCGGCCGCGCGGCCGTAGCCGGGGGCGATGGAGTCGAGGATCTCGATGCCGCTGCGCTGCGGGTAGTAGAACGACAGCGCGTCGACGCGCAGCTCCTCGTAGGCGCTCTCGTCGATGTCGAAGGGGTAGCTGGTCTCACCGTCGGCGGTGAGCGTGTAGCCGCTTCCGGCGGTGGTGTAGGAGCTGAAGTCGACGGTGTGCACGTTCAGGCCGGAGGAGGCGTCCGCGCCGTGCGGCTCGGTCTGGCCGGTGGCCACGACCGTGCCGTCGGAGTCGGCCAGTTCCCAGGTGAGCGCCTCGGTGGCGTCGGTGACGACGGTCGCGTTCTTGGGGCCGTGCGGCAGGTAGCCGACCTGGTTGACGCGGACCCGCGGGCCGGTGTCGGGCTCGTAGACGGGGGGTTCGGCGCCGCCCAGCAGGGCCACGTCGTCCACGCAGAAGGTCCACGGGTCGTCGGAGCCGCCGATCTGGAAGGCGACCTGCGCGTCGTCCCAGTCGACGGTGGAGGTGAAGACGTACTCGTAGGTCTGCGCCTCGGGGCCGAGGATGGCCCGCTCGTCCATCTGGGTGCTCCACGGCTCCACCGGCTCCTGCACCAGGGCGCGGATGGAGACCTGCTCGGTGCCGGAGGCGGTGAAGGAGAAGGAGTAGGACTCCCCCTCGATCAGCGGGACGTCGTCCTGTCCGATGATCACGTCCCAGGCGTTGATGGTGCCGCCGGGGACGTCGACGCACAGCACGCCGTCGGTGGCGTCGAGCTGGATGTTCTCGGTACCCCACCAGGGAGCGGTCCCGTTGGTGAAGTCACCGTTGATGATCTGGTTGACCTCGTCGGCCTGGGCGGGGACCGCGGTGAGTCCGAGGGTCACCGCACAGGCGGCCGCCGTGGCCCCGACGAGGGGGGATCTACGTCTGGGTCTCGACACGGGAGTCCTTCCGTGGAGGGGGATCGTCGTTGTGGGAGGAGAATCCGCATGCGGAGGCCACTGCATGGGAGCGCTCCCATATTATGTGACCTATGACATAGAAACAGGATCACTCAGCGGTGTCAATGGGTTACGCTCAGATCAGACCTCTCTCCACGGGGGCGGGGCGGGCGCCGCCGCGGCACCCGCCCCGCCCCCGACGGCCTCCCGACTCACAGGGTGAACCCGTGGAACAGCAGGACGGCCAGGACCAGGCCCACCACCAGGTTGAACAGCGTGGCCACAGCGAACACCCCGACCGGACGCCATCCGGCCTCCCGCAGGGAACCGACCCGGAACTCCAGGCCGATGCTGGTGAAGGCCGCGATGAGGAACCAGTCGCGCAGCGCCTTGGCGGTGTCGAGCCCGGCCTGCCCCGCCTCGCCCGCGAGCCCGGCCCAGACGGTGGCGACCACGGAGGCGACGAGGAAGCCCAGCACGAACTTGGGGAAGCGGTCCCACAGGGTGCGCGCCCACGACGGGCGGGCCTGCACCGCCCCGCCCTGCGCGGGGGCCACCCGGAAGGCGAAGTAGGCGGTCAGCGCCACCGCGGCCACGCCCATCAGGACGTTCTGCGTGGACTTGACGATGGAGGCGATCTGCAGCGCGCCCTCGCCGACGATGGCGCCCGAGGCCGCGACCGCCGCCGTGGTGTCGATGTTGCCGCCGATCCAGGCCCCGGCCTGTGCGTCGCTGAGGCCGAGCAGCTCCACCAGCCAGGGCAGCAGGAAGATCGACGGCAGCGCGAACAGGATCACCAGGCTCGCGGTGTAGGCGAGCTGCTCCCTGCGGGCCTGCACCGCCCCGGCCGCGGCGATCGCGGCGCTGACCCCGCAGATCGACACCGAGGAGGCCAGCAGGGCGCACAGCCGGTCGTCCAGGCCGAACCGGCCGCCCAGCCACCAGGTGAACAGGAAGACCGAGGCGACCAGGACGAGCGCCTGGAGGACGGCCGGTCCCGCGGCCTTGACGATCACGTCGAACAGGACCGTGGAGCCCAGCAGGACCAGGCCGGTCTTGATGAAGAACTCGGTGCGGAAGCCCCCGGCCAGGCGGTCGCGCAGGCCGGTCGCGGTCAGCAGGGCGTTGCCGAGCAGTCCCAGGACGACCGCGTAGACGGGGTACTCGACGGCCTTGGCGACCCCGGCCAGGCCGGTGCCCTCGGCGGCCTCGGGCACGGCCGTCTCCAGGGTGCGGGTCACCGCGGCCAGGGCGACGACGACGCCGACCCCGAGCAGGGCCCAGTACCGGGGCTGCCGGGGGGCGTCCGGGGCTGCGGCCCCCGCGGCCTCGCGCGGGGTGGTCTCGCTCTCGCTCATCAGGGCACCAGCCCCGCGGGAATGAGGCCGGCCAGGGAGGCGCCCAGCAGGACCAGGCCGACGACGACCGCCGCCCAGTCCTCGCTGACGCGGAAGCGGGCCGCACCGGCCCGCTCGGGTGTTCTGTCGTTCATGCTGTCCTCACAGACGGGGGTAGCGGACGGGGGCGCCGGGGCGGGACCGCCACGCCGCCCGCCACCGGCGTCAACTAATCCTACCTGTTTAGTATAGATTAAGGGGCCTCCCCTCCCCGAGGCGGCTCCTCGACCACTCGGCCGCCGCCCACTACCCTGGGCCGCTGAACCGGTTCATCACACGGTGACGCGACAGCCGTCAGGAGCGCCAGTGAGCAACGACCACCTGCCCGAGTTCCCCGCCGGATTCCGCTTCGGCGCGGCCACCGCCAGCTACCAGATCGAGGGGGCGGTGCACGCCGACGGCCGCGGCCCCTCCATCTGGGACACCTACAGCCACACCCCCGGCCTGGTCCTCAACGGCGACACCGGTGACGTGGCCTGCGACCACTACCACCGCTACCCCGAGGACGTGGAGCTGCTGCGCCGCCTGGGCGTGGACGCCTACCGCTTCTCCATCGCCTGGCCGCGCGTGCTGCCCACCGGATCCGGCGAGGTCAACCAGCGCGGCCTGGACTTCTACGACCGCCTGGTCGACGCCCTGCTGGCCGCGGGCATCACCCCCACGGCCACCCTCTACCACTGGGACCTGCCCCAGGCGCTGGAGGACGCGGGCGGCTGGCGCTCCCGCGCCACCGCCGAGCACTTCGCCGCCTACACCCGCGCCGTCGCCGCCCGTCTCGGCGACCGCGTCCGCCACTGGATCACCCTCAACGAGCCGTTCTGCACCGCCTTCGTCGGCTACGCCGTGGGCCGCCACGCCCCCGGCGCCCGCGAGGGCACCCCCGCCCTGGCCGCCGCCCACCACCTGCTCCTCGCCCACGGCCTGGCCGTGCGCGAACTGCGCGCCGCCGACGCGGGCGAGGTCGGCATCACCCTCAACCTCGACCGGGTGCTGCCCGCCTCCGACGACCCGGCCGACCTGGCCGCCGCCGACCGCGCCGAGACCCTGCACAACCGGGTCTGGCTCGACCCGCTGTTCACCGGCGCCTACCCCGCCAACGAGGCCGAGACCTGGGGGGAGCTCGCCGACGGCTCCTACCGGCGCGACGGCGACCTGGAGATCATCGGCCAGCCGCTGGACTTCCTCGGCATCAACTACTACCGGCCCGTCAAGGTCGCCGACGGCCCGTTCGAGGAGGCCGACCCGGCGCGCCGCACCGCCGTGGACATCCGCGCCCCCGAACAGCCCTTCGAGGGGGTGCGGCACACCGCCATGGGCTGGCCCGTGGTCCCCGGGTCCTTCACCGACCTGCTGGTCGACCTCACCGAGCGCTACCCGGACCTGCCGCCCATCCACATCACCGAGAACGGCTCGGCCGAACCCGACGTCGTCTCCCCCGACGGCCGGGTGCACGACACCGACCGCGTCGCCTACCTCAACGACCACCTGCACGCCTTGGCCGCGGCGATCCGGGCCGGGGTGGACGTGCGCGGCTACTACGTCTGGTCGCTGCTGGACAACTTCGAGTGGGCGTTCGGCTACGAGCGCCGCTTCGGCATCGTCCGCGTCGACTACGACACCCTGGAGCGGCTGCCCAAGGACAGCTACTTCTGGTACCAGCGGCTCATCGCCCACCACCGCGCCCGCCACGGCGGCTGAGCCTCACCGCAGCCGCACCAGCGCGCAGGAGGCGGCCCGCAGCGCCACCGCCGCCTCCGCCACCTCCGCCCCGCCCCACGTCAGCAGCGTCGCCGCCGCGGGGCGCTCCAGGGTGACGGCGGCCGGGGCGTCGCGCAGGTTGCACACCAGCCGCAGACCTCCCCGGTGCAGCACGAGCAGCCGGCCGTCCGCCTCGGCCGCCACGGTGAAGCGGTCCAGGCGGGGGTCGGCCAGCTCCGGGTGGGTGCGGCGCAGCGCGATCAGGTCCCGGTACAGTCCCAGGATCCGGGCGTGGTCGCCGCGGTGGCGCTCTGCCCAGTCCAGCACCGAGGCGTCCCGGGTGGCCGGGTCCGCCGGGTCGGGCACCGCGGCGCCGTCCCAGCCGTGGGAGGCGAACTCGCGCCGCCGCCCCCGGCGCACCGCCTCGGCCAGCTCGGGGTCGGGGAAGGACACGAAGAACTGCCACGGCGTGCTGGCCGCCCACTCCTCCCCCATGAACAGCATCGGGGTGTAGGGGGAGCACAGCAGCAGCGCCGCACCGCAGCCCAGCAGGTCCACCGGGACCGTGGCGGACAGCCGGTCGCCGGCGGCGCGGTTGCCGACCTGGTCGTGGTTCTGCAGGAAGGCCACGAACCGGTGACCGGGCAGCCGTGAGGTGTCCACGGGTCGTCCGTGGACGCGGCCGCGGAACGACGAGTAGGTCCCCGCGTGCCAGAACACCTGGCGCAGGGTGTGCGCCAGCACGCCGGGGGCGGCGAAGTCCCGGTAGTAGCCGTGGTCCTCGCCGGTGAGCGCGGTGTGCAGCGCGTGGTGCACGTCGTCGCACCACTGGGCGGTCATGCCCAGGCCGCCCGCCTCGCGCGCGGTGACCGTGGCCGGGTCGTTGCGGTCGGACTCGGCGACCAGGCTCAGCGGGCGGCGCAGCCCGGCGGCGAGCGCGTCGACCTGTGCGGACAGTTCGGCGAGGAGCGGCGCGGCGCGGCAGTCGCGCAGCGCGTGCACCGCGTCCAGGCGCAGCCCGTCCAGGTGGAAGTCGCGCAGCCAGGACAGCGCGCCCTCGACGACGTGGGCGCGCACCTCGTCGGAGGCGGGGCCGTCCAGGTTGAGCGAGGGCCCCCAGGCGTTCTCGCCGCTGAAGTAGGGTCCGAAGCGCGGCAGGTAGGCGCCGGAGGGGCCGAGGTGGTTGTAGACGACGTCGAGCAGCACCGCCAGCCCGCGGGCGTGGCAGGCGTCGACGAAGCGTTTGAGGCCGTCGGGGCCGCCGTAGGGTTCGTGCACCGCGCTCCACAGCACCCCGTCGTAGCCCCAGCCGTGGCGGCCGTCGAAGGCGTTGACCGGCATGAGTTCCACGACGTCCACGCCCAGCGCCACCAGGTGGTCCAGGCGGTCGACGGCGGCGTCGAAGGTGCCCTCGGCGGTGAAGGTGCCCACGTGCAGCTCGTAGATCACCGACCCGGGCAGTGCGCGTCCGGTCCAGGCGGTGTCGGTCCAGGCGAAGGCGGAGTGGTCGTAGACGCGGGTGGGTCCGTGCACCCCGTGCGGCTGCCACACCGCCCTGGGATCGGGCAGCGGGGTGTCGTCGTCGCCGAGCAGGAAGGCGTAGTCGCTGCCCGGTCCCGCCCCCGCCACGGCGGCGCGGTGCCACCCGTCCGCGCCCGCGTCCATGGGGTGGTCCGCCCCGTCCACCCGCACCCTGACCCGCTCGGCGGCGGGCGCCCACACCGCGAAGTTCCATGCTCCGGTCGTGTCCACGCGGCGTTCCTACCCGCGGCGGCCCCGGTCATGTGGGCGGGTGCGGGGGCGGGGCGGGACCGCCGGGGTCAGGCGGGACTCTCCTGCCGCACCGCGCCCACCGCGGTGTCGACGGCCGTCGGCTCGGCGCAGACGCGCTGGTCGGGCCCCACCCCCACGGACGAGCCCCCGGACTCGCCCCACAGGAAGATCTCGATGCCCCGGACCTCGGCGTGCACTCGTCGGGGTCGAAGGTGCCGGGGGCGGCCTGGGACAGGGGGAGTGCCGCGGTCTGCAGCGGGGCGATCGGGAACGGCTCCCTCGGCTTTTCCGCCCGCACGGCCCAGCCGTCGGCGTCGGCCCAGCGCACCTCCAGCTGTCCGGGCATCAGGCAGTCGTCCCCGCGGCCGGTGCGCAGCAGGGTGAGGTCGACGACCGTCACGCCCAGCGCCGTGACCCGCCGCTCCTCGATGGGTTTGAGGTCCCCCTGCCGCAGGGGCGCGGGTCGCCGCCCCAGGGCCTCCCACCTGCGCCGGGGCAAAGGCCAGCGCCGATACCGCGAGCACCGCCCCCACCAGGGCCCAGGTGCGGGCGGTGCGGCCGGACACCGTCATGGTCTCTCCCCCTTTCGAGGGGGAGAGTGCCCGAAGCTGCAGGAAAACTGCGGTCGGAAACTGTCCGGATACGGCGGTCCCCGCCGGTCAGTCCTGCCGTGTCGGTCCTTGACCGGTGTCGTGGGAGGGGCCGTGCACAAGGTCGCGTGCCTGGGCGTAGTGGCAGGCCGCGGCGTGGTCGTCGCCCTGCTCCAGCAGCGGCGGCACCTGGGTGACGCAGCGGCTCCGCTGCTGTTCGCCCAGGCCGGCGAAGGTGGGGCAGCGGGTGCGGAACCGGCAGCCCGACGGGGGGTCCAGCGGGCTGGGCACGTCGCCGGTGAGCACGATCCGCTCCCGGCTCCGCTCCCGGCGCGGGTCGGGCAGCGGGATCGCGGAGATGAGCGCCTGGGTGTAGGGGTGGGCCGCCGCGGTGAACAGCCGCTCCACCGGCGCCGTCTCCACGATCCGCCCCAGGTACATCACCGCGACCCGGTCGGCGACGTGCCGCACCACCGACAGGTCGTGGGAGACGAACAGGTAGGACAGGCCCAGCCGGTCCTGCAGCTCCTCCAGCAGGTTGACCACGCCGGCCTGGACGGACACGTCCAGGGCCGACACCGGTTCGTCCAGCACCAGCACCTCCGGTTCCAGCGCCAGGGCGCGGGCGATGCCGACGCGCTGGCGCTGCCCGCCGGAGAACTCGTGCGGGTACCGGCTGCCCTGCTCGGGGTCCAGGCCGACCAGGCGCAGCAGTTCACGGACCCGGCGCGCTCCGCCGTCGGCGAAGCGGCCGTGGATGCGCAGCGGCTCGGCGACGGCCTCGAACACCGTCATCCGCGGGTCCAGGGAGGCGAAGGGGTCCTGGAAGACGATCTGCAGCCGGCGGCGCAGCGGCCGCATCCGGGCGCGCGACAGCCCGGTCAGCTCCTGGTCCCGGTAGCGGACGCGGCCGTGGGTGGCGGGGACCAGGTTGAGCAGCAGCCGGGCGGTGGTGGACTTGCCGCAGCCGGACTCCCCCACCAGGGCCAGCGTCTGGCGGGCCCGCAGTTCCAGGGAGACGTCGCAGACCGCGTGCACCTCTCCGCTGCGGCGGCGCAGCAGCCCCTTGGACCGCACCGGGAAGTGCTTGACCAGGCCGTCCGCCACGAGCAGGGGGGTGCCCTCCGCCTCGGCGGGCACCGTCCCGGCCGGCGCGGCGGAGACGGGGGGCGGGGGCAGGAACAGCTCCTCGGCCCGGACGTCGCCGAGCCGGTCGGTGAAGTGGCAGGCCGCGGCACGGGTCCGGCCGGTCTCGACCAGCGGCGGGTCGGTGTCGTGGCACACCGGCTGCGCCAGCGGGCAGCGGGGCGCGAACGCGCACCCCGACGGCTCCCGCGTCATCGACGGCGGGGAGCCGGGGACCGGGACGAGCCGGGCGCGGCGTGCGGCGTCCATGCGGGGCTGGCTGCCCAGCAGCCCGAGCGTGTAGGGCATGCGCGGGGAGGAGAAGACCTCGTCGACGGTCCCGGTCTCCACGATCCGTCCCGCGTACATGACCGCGACCCGGTCGACGTGGCCCGCCACCACCCCCAGGTCGTGGGTGATGAGCACCAGCGCGGCCCCGGTCGCGCGGCGCGCGGCCCGCAGCGCCTCCAGCACCTGCGCCTGGACCGTCACGTCCAGGGCCGTGGTGGGCTCGTCGGCGATGATCACGTCGGGGTCGTTGGCCATGGCGATGGCGATCACCACCCGCTGGCGCATGCCGCCGGACAGTTCGTGCGGGTAGGCGTCCACCCGCTGCTCCGGCTGCGGGATGCCGACGGTCCGCAGCAGTTCCACGGCGCGTGCGCGGGCGGCGTCGCGGGACACGTCGCGGTGGGCGTGGATCGCCTCGGTGATCTGCCGGCCGACCGTGTAGACGGGGTTGAGCGAGGTCAGCGGGTCCTGGAAGACCATGCCGATGCGCGCGCCGCGCACCCTGCTGATCGCGGCGTCGCCCAGGCCGACCATCTCCTGGCCCAGCACCCGGGCGGAGCCGCGGACGCGCGCGGTGCGTGGCAGCAGCCCCATGACGGCCAGCGCGGCCACCGACTTGCCGGAGCCGGACTCGCCCACGATGCCCAGCGCCTCGCCCCGGCGCAGCCGGTAGGAGACGCCGCGCACCGCGTGGAGGGGCCCGTCGTCGGTGGGGAAGCGGACGTCCAGGTCGGTGACGTCCAGGACGACGTCGTCGTCCGCCGCGGCGGCGGACGCGGTGTTCTCGGCGTGGTTGGTCGAGGTCATCGGCGCACCATCGTCTGTCGGGGGTCGAGGGCGTCGCGCAGGCCGTCACCGATGAAGTTGATCGTCAGGCAGATCAGCACGATGAACAGTCCCGGCGGGTAGAACAGCCACGGCCGGGTGAAGGCGGCCGTGCGCGCGTTGTCGATCATCAGCCCGAGCGAGATGTCGGGCGCCTGGATGCCGAAGCCGAGGAAGGACATGCTCGCCTCCAGCAGGATCGCCGTGGCGATGAGCAGGGTCGCGGCGACGATGACGGGGCCGGCGGCGTTGGGCAGCAGGTGCCGCAGGATGATGCGGGCGTCGGAGGCCCCGGCGGCGCGGGCCGCCTCCACGAACTCCTGCTCCCGCAGCGACAGCACCACGCCCCGCACCACCCGCGCGATCGTGGTCCACGAGAACAGCGCGATGATCAGCGCGACCACCCACCAGGTAGTGCCGCCGCGCACGTTGCCGCCGATGGCGGCGACCGCGACGAGCAGCGGGACCACCATGAGCACGTCGACGGTGCGCATCATGACCGCGTCGACCCAGCCCCGGTAGTATCCGGCGACCGCGCCCCACACCGCGCCGAACGCGGTGGCCAGCACCGACACGGTGAGCGCGACCTTGATGGTCTGCTGGGTGCCGCGCATCAACTGGCCGAGCACGTCGTGTCCGGCGTTGGTGGTGCCGAAGGGGTGGTCCCAGCTGGGCGGCTGGTTGGGCAGGATCTCCCGGTGCACGGTGTGGTCCCAGGCCCACAGGAGCGGGCCGGCGAACGCGAACAGCACGGTCAGGACGAACACGGCGAGGCTGGTCATGGCCATGCGGTGGCGCACGAACCGGGCCAGCACCAGGCGGAGCTGTCCGTGTGCGGCCGTGTCGGGGGCGTCGGTCGGCGGGTCGGCCGATGGCGGGGTGGCGGCGCTGGTGGGCGCCTGCAGGTCACTCATGGCGGATCCTCGGGTCGAGCACGCCGTAGAGCAGGTCGGCGATGAGGTTGGCGAGGATGACGGCGGTCCCGCTCAGCATCAGCCAGCCCATCAGGGCGTAGGCGTCGCTGCGTTTGATCGCCTCCACGAAGAAGTCGCCCAGTCCGCGCCACTGGAAGACGGTCTCGATGAGGATGACGCCGTCGACGGTGCCGGCGACCGTGACCGCGGCGACGGTGGTCAGCGGGATCAGGGCGGTGCGCAGGGCGTGCCTGCGCAGCACCACCCGGTTGGGCAGGCCCTTGGCGCGGGCCAGGCGGACGTAGTCGCTGTTGAGCACCTCCAGCATCGAGGTGCGCTGGTAGCGGCTCCAGGCCGCGTATCCGGTGAGCATCAGGGTCAGGGTGGGCAGGACGAGGTGGCCGAGGTGGTCGGTGAAGAGTTGCCAGGCGGTGAAGCCGCGGGTGTCGGCGGAGGTCGCGCCGACGGTGTAGAAGAGCGTGTAACCGGTCTGCTGGTTGGCCCACACCCCGGCCTCCTTGACGAGCGCGCCCAGCCAGAAGGTGGGCATGGCCAGGGCGAGGAAGCCGACGAAGGTCAGGGTGTAGTCGATCGCGGAGTACTGGCGTACGGCGCTGACGACCCCGGTGAGGATCGCCAGGCCCAGCGCCAGCAGCAGGGCGGCGGCGACCAGCCGCAGCGTGGTGCCGAGCCGGTCGGCCAGGGCCTGGCCGATGTCGTAGTCGGGTCCGCGGACCGACGGCCCGAACTCGCCGCGCAGCAGGCCGATGTCGCCGTCGCCGCCGATGCCGGTCAGCCACAGCACGTAGCGCTCCGGCAGGGAGCGGTCCAGGTAGAGGCGCTCCTCCTCGGCTTCGATCACCTCGGCGGGCACGGGGGGCTGCTGCACCTTCAGGTCGGCGAGCGGGTCTCCGGACAGGTCGACCAGCAGGAAGGTGAGGAGTGAGGCCGCGAGCAGCAGGGGGATGGTGCCCAGCAGGCGGCGGACGGTGTAGACGAGCATGGGCGGTCCTCGACGGGCGGAGCGGGCCGGGGCGCGAGGGCGCTCCCGCGCCCCGGGTCCGGTGCGGTTACTGGGCGGCCAGGCCCCACTCGTGGTGCTGGTAGAGACCGCGCAGGCTGGAGGAGGGGTTGTCGCGGACGTTGACGTAGTCGTCGGTCACGAGGATGTAGACCGGCATGGCGAACAGGGGGAGGACGTAGGCGTCCTGGGCGACGATGCGGGCCGCCTCGTTGGCGTGCTCGGCCGCCTCGTCCAGCGAGGAGGCGTTGCGGGCGAGGTCGGTGAGCTTGTCGACCTTCTCGTTGCGGTAGCCGCCGAAGTTGCTGTCGCTGCTGCTGCTCCAGTACTGGTTGGGCGCGGTGGCGAAGGCCGGGGTGCTGCTCCAGCCGTACTGCATGATGTCGTAGTCCTGGCCGGCGAGGGTGGCGCCCAGGTCGTCGGTGGGCTCGATGGTGGCGGTGATGCCGATCTCGGCCAGGTAGGACTGGATCAGCTCGGTGGAGGTGTCGCGCACGGTGTTGCTGGTGGAGCGCAGCCGGAACGGGCCCACCTCCTCGCCGTCCAGCGTCAGCGTGTCGCCCTCGTAGGTGTACCCGGCGTCGAGGAGGATCTGGCGGGCGGCCTCGGTGTCACCGCTGCCCTGGCCGGTGTCGGTGATGACGTCGGTGTGGTAGGGGCTGGTGTTGGGGAAGACGTGGTTGGTGCGGCGTTCGGCCTCGGGGTAGAGCTGGGCGATGGTGCGCTGCATGATGTCGTCCACGTCGATGGCGGTGAAGATGGCCCGGCGCAGTTCGACGTCCTTGAGCCACTCGTTGTCCAGGTTGAGGTCGACGTGCTCCCAGCTGGGGCCGGCGGTGATGCTCACGTTGAGGTTGGGGCGCTGCCGGGCCTGCTCCACGGTGTCCTGGCCGAAGGCCACGGGGGAGGTGCCGTGCGCCTCGCCGTTGTCCAGGGCGCTGATCCAGGTGCCCTCGTCGGTGAGGAAGCGGATGACGACCGTGTCCAGGGTGGGCTGGACCTCGCCGTACCAGGCGGGGTTGGGCTCCTTGATGACCTGGTTCTCCAGGTCGCCCTCGACCAGCCGGTAGGGGCCGCCGGAGAAGGTGGGCATGGTGGTGTGCAGCCACTCGAAGTACTCGCCCACGCCCTCGGGGGTGGTGATGTCGAAGCCCTGTTCCTCGGCGACGTGGGCGGGGTAGAGGCCGCCGGCGATGTCGTCGGCGCTGAAGCGGTCCCGCCACTCGGGGTCGGCCGCGCCGTCGGCGAGGGTGACGGTGACGGTGGAGCCGTCGTCACTGCCCTCGACGCTGGCGATCCGGTCGTAGTTGTCGGCGCGGGGCCGGCAGCCCTTGCAGTGCCCGGCCTCCTCGGTGGTGCTGAGTTTCCAGGTGATCTCGAAGTCGGCGGCGGTGATGGGGGTGCCGTCGTCCCAGACCGCCTCGGGTCGGATGGTGAGCTGGTAGGTGAACGGGTCCTCGTTGACGACCTGCGGCTCCTCGGCGAGCAGGTCCGTGTTGGTGCTGAAGGTGGCGCCGTCGGGCTCCCAGCGCCCGGTGTTCGGCAGGATGCCGTGGAGCATCTGGAGGGTGTAGACGCTGCCGCCCTCCGGGGACAGTGTCGCCCAGGCCCCCGGCAGGGAGTCGACGATCCAGGTGATGTCGCCGCCGTCGGCCCGCTCCCCGCTGTTGCAGGTGTTGGGGTGCTCCGCGCAGTCGGCGAGGCCGTCGGCTCCGCCTCCGCCGCCCTCCTGCGGGGCGCAGGCGGTGAGAACGAGAAACGCCGCGGTCAGCGACGCGGCGAACACGGTGGATCTGTTGGTGTGGCGCACGGCCCTCTCCCCTTGGCTGTCCGTATCTGTGGTCACGAATCCCGCAAAACCGAACAATCTGGGAGTAATGAGACCATTACTCTAGACAATCGTGTAGTTTTCTCCACACTTTGTGATCCAGCCGCAATCTCCACGCCGCCGTCCCGTCACCACCGGACCATTGTGGTGGACGGCCACACGGCCCGGGAAGCCGAACAGTGATATGTGACTTTTCCCCGGCAGCCCCGCCGGCGAACCCGGAGCGGAGAACCTCCCGAACCGGGGCGCCGACACGCCACCCCCAGCGGAAACAAAAACATCCCCAGGAACCGGATGCCAGAAATTCCCGGTTTTTTAATTTCCGACAAAATTCAAATCGTAGACAAATCTGACATATTCCACATTTCCCCCGAAGCCGGATGTTCGTTCCGGTTTCGTCACCGGTGCCGGTACACCGACACCCGGAAGGCCGCGGTCGCCTCCACCGGTTCGTCCAGCCCGGCCAGCCGGTCCCGCAGCACCTCGGGAGCCACGTGGCGGGCGCTGGGCGTCATCCCCACCAGGGTCGCCGTCTCCGCGCGGGTCAGTCGCAGCGGCACCGTGACCCGCTCCTCCTCCCCCGCCGTGAAGTGGCTCCGCAGCTGCGCGGCCAGCCGCTCCTCCTTGCGGGGGTCCACCGCGATCAGCCCCAGCGCCGAGCGCAGCTCGGCCAGGTGGTGCGCGGCCGGGGTCACCACCAGCAGCGCTCCGTCGCCGCGCAGCACCCGCGCGAACTCCGGCCCGTTGCGGGGCGCGAACACGTTGAGCAGCAGCCCCGCCGAGCCCGCGGCCAGCGGCAGCCCGCGCCAGACGTCGCAGCCCACCGCGCCCGCGCGCGGATGGGCGCGGGCGGCGCGCCGCAGCGCGTAGCGGGACACGTCCACGGCCAGGCCGTGCGCCTGCGGCACCGCGTCCAGCACCGCGGCCAGGTGGTGGCCGGTGCCCGCGCCGACGTCGACCACCAGGCCCCCGCTCCACCACCGGACGGCGTGCTCGGCCAGCGCCGCGGCCAGCGGGGCGTAGTGCCCGGCGGCGAAGAACTCGCCGCGGGCCCGCACCATCTCCCCGTCGTCCCCGGCACCGGGCGGCCGTCCCACGACCAGGTTGACGTACCCCTGCCGGGCCGCGTCGAAGGAGTGCCCCCGCGCGCAGGCCAGCGCACCGCCCGACGCCGCCAGGCCGCCCCCGCAGTGCGGGCAGGCCAGCGCCTCCACCACGGGGCCGGGGATCCGCAGCCGCTCCCTGTCGTCCATGACCGCCCAGGCTACCCGCGCGCCCGGCCCGCCCCGGCCGCGCGGCCGTTCACTCCCGGCGCTCCAGCAGCGCCACCGGGTAGCGGTCCAGCAGCGCGGCCAGGCGTGCGGCGGTGAACCCGCCGCCGTCGGTGGCGGGCACCGCGCGGCCGGTGAGCACGTCCACCCAGCCGCCGCGGCCCCACGGCAGCGGCAGGACGGTGTCGCGCCACCCCCCGCCGCGGTCCAGGCCCACCGGCAGCCGGGTCGCCACGGCCACCACCCGGCGGTCCCGTCCCCGGGCGAACGCCAGGCAGTGCCCGGCGGCCGCCCCCACCGCCCGCAGCGCGCGGTAGCCCGCCAGGTCGTGCCTGCGGCGTGCCCCCAGCGCCTGGCGCACCACGTGCAGCTTGGCCGCGCCCGTGCCGTCCACGGGCGGCCGCCACCCGCCCTCCAGCCGCTCCAGCAGGCGGCGGCGCTCCCCGTAGTCGACGAACCGGCGGTTGTCGGGGTCCACCAGCGACAGGTCCCACAGCTCGGTGCCCTGGTAGACGTCGGGCACCCCCGGTGCCAGCAGCTGCACCAGCTTCTGCCCCAGCGCGTTGGACCAGCCCGGGCCGCGCACCCGGTCGACGAACGCGGCGACCCCCCGCGCCACGTCGGGGTCGGCAAGCACCCGCTCGGCCCACTCGGCGACCTCGCGTTCGAAACCGGGGTCGGGGGCCACCCACGAGGTGCGCAGCTTCGCCTCCCTGGCCGCCTTCAGCAGGTAGCCGCCCAGCCGGTCGGCGCCGATGGGCCACGCGCCGACGAGCGTCTGCCAGGCCAGCAGGTTCAGCGCGGGCTCGCTCAGCCCGGCGCGCGCCGTCCAGTCGCGCACGGCCGCGGTGAACTCCTTGGGGAGCTCCGCGAGCACTGCCAGGCGGGCCCGCACGTCCTCGGAGCGTTTGGTGTCGTGGGTGGACAGGGTGGTCATGGTGTGCGGCCACACCGCCTCGCGGTGCTCGGCGGCGGCGTGGAACTCGGCGGGCGACACCCCGAACCGGTCGGGGGCGCCGCCCACCTCGTTGAGCGCCACGAACCGGGTGCAGCGGTACAGCGCGGTGTCCTCGGTGCCCTTGGCCACCACCATGCCGCTGGTCTGCTGGATGCGGCGGGCCAGTTCGCCCCGCGGGTCGGCGCGCGCCTCGGTGTCGACGCGCCGCAGCACCCCGGCCAGGTCGGGGCGGCGGCGCACGGCACGGTCGACGGCGCGGTCCCAGGACTCCCGCCCCTCCGGCAGGTAGCTGCGGTAGACGTCGAAGGCGACGAGCAGTTCGACGACGGCCTCGCGCGCCCGCTCCGCCTCCACCCCGCGCAGCAGGGCGGCGATCCGCCGCACCTCGGCGGCCAGCGTCGTCGTGGCGATGCGGCGGCGGCACTCCTCCTCCACCCGCGCGAAGTCGACGGGCACCCCGGCCTCCCGCGCGAACGCGGTGAGCGGCCGCTCGCCCGCCGGGTCCACGAACACCCCGCAGACCTCGCGCAGAGCGTCGTAGCCGGTGGTGCCCTCCACCGGCCAGGACGCGGGCAGCTCCTCGCCGGGCGCGAGGATCTTCTCCACCACGATCCAGCCGTCGCAGCGGTCCCGCAGCCTGCGCAGGTACTCCCCCGGGTCGCTGAGCCCGTCGGGGTGGTCCACCCGCAGGCCGTGCACGTCGCCGTCGGCGACCCAGCGCAGCACCTCGCCGTGGGTGGCCTCCAGCACCGCCGGATCCTCCACCCGCACCGCGGCCAGGGTGGCCACGTCGAAGAAGCGGCGGTAGTTGAGTTCGGCGTCCTGCCTGCGCCACGACACCAGCCGGTAGTGCTGGCGCTCCATCACCTCCAGGGGGTTGTCGCCCGCCTGGTAGGTGCCCTCGGCCAGCGGGAAGCGGTGCTCGTAGTAGGTGAGGCAGCCGTCGGCGACGGTGAGTTCGCCGAGCGCGGCCGCACCGTCGTCGCCGTCGTCGGCCAGCACCGGCACCAGGACCGGTCCCGCGGACCAGTCGATGTCGAAGCAGCGGGCGTAGCGGGAGTCGCGGCCGTGCCGCAGCACGTCCCACCACCACGGGTTGGCGACCGGGTCGGCGATGGACATGTGGTTGGGCACGATGTCCAGGACCAGGCGCAGCCCGTGGCGGTGCAGCCGGTCGCCGAGCGCGACGCGCCCCCGTTCCCCGCCCAGCGCAGGGGCGGCCCGGGTCGGGTCCACCACGTCGTAGCCGTGGGTGGATCCGGCCGCCGCGGCCAGCACCGGGGAGGCGTACACCGCGTCCACCCCGAGGCGGGCCAGGTAGTCGGCCGTCTCGGCGGCGTCGGCGAAGGCGAACCCGGGCCGCAGTTGCAGCCGGTAGGTGGCCGTGGGACTGGTGTGTGCGCTCATCGCGCTCCTCGTGCCCTTTCCGTTCCTCGGCCGCTCCCGCTCAGGCGCGGGTGCGGCGCAGCAGCAGCAGCAGCGACCGCGCGCACAGCGCGATGCGCTCCTCGGCCTTGACCACGCGCGAGCGGTCCCCGCCTCCCGGGTCCGGTGCGGGCTGCGCGGGAGCCAGCACCTGGCCGGTGGCGGTGTCGACCACCACCGTCCACTCCGCGCCGTAGGCCTGCCCGGGCACGGCCACCTCCACGTCGCGGTCGTGGGCGTTGAAGCACAACAGGAACGAGTCGTCGCTGATGCGCTGGCCGCGGGCGTCCAGGTCGGTGATGCCGTCGCCGTTGAGGAACACGACCACGCAGCGGCCGAACCGCTCTCCCCAGTCCTCCTGGGTCATCTCCCTGCCCTCGGCGGTGAACCAGGCGATGTCGCGCAGTTCGTCGCCGGAGCGGATGGGGCTGCCCGCGAAGAACCGGGTGCGGCGGAAGATGGGGTGCCCGCGGCGCAGCGCGGTGACCGCGGCGGTGAACTCCAGCAGGTCCGCGTTGGCCTCGGCCAGGTCCCAGTCGACCCAGGCGATCTCGTTGTCCTGGCAGTAGGCGTTGTTGTTGCCGTGCTGGGTGCGGCCGACCTCGTCGCCGTGCGACAGCATCGGCACGCCCTGGCTGAGCATCAGCGTGGTCAGGATGTTGCGCATCTGGCGGCGGCGCAGCGTGGTGATCGCCGCGTCGTCGGTGGGGCCCTCCACGCCGTGGTTCCAGGAGCGGTTGTCGTCGGTGCCGTCGCGGTTGTCCTCCCCGTTGGCCTCGTTGTGCTTGCGGTCGTAGGAGACCAGGTCGGCCAGGGTGAAGCCGTCGTGGCAGGTGACGAAGTTGATGGAGGCCACCGGGCGGCGCCCGTCGGCCTGGTACAGGTCGGAGGAGCCGGTGATGCGGGAGGCGAACTCGCCGAGGGTGGCGGGCTGGCCGCGCCAGAAGTCGCGGACGGTGTCGCGGTACTTGCCGTTCCACTCGGTCCACAGCGGCGGGAAGTTGCCCACCTGGTAGCCGCCCGGTCCCACGTCCCAGGGCTCGGCGATCAGCTTGACCTGGGAGATCACCGGGTCCTGCTGCACGATGTCGAAGAACGCGCTGAGCCGGTCCACGTCGTAGAACTCCCGGGCCAGGGCCGAGGCCAGGTCGAAGCGGAACCCGTCGACGTGCATGTCCAGCACCCAGTAGCGCAGCGAGTCCATGATCAGCTGCAGCGAGTGCGGGTCGCGGGCGTTCAGCGAGTTGCCGCAGCCGGTGTAGTCCACGTAGTAGGCGGGCTCCTCCTCGACCAGCCGGTAGTAGGCGAGGTTGTCGATGCCGCGCAGCGACAGGGTGGGCCCCAGGTGGTTGCCCTCGGCGGTGTGGTTGTAGACCACGTCGAGGATGACCTCGATGCCGGCCTCGTGCAGGGCCTTGACCATCGCCTTGAACTCCTGCACCTGCTCGCCGCGGGTGCCGGTGGCCGCGTACCCGCTGTGCGGGGCGAAGAACCCGATGGTGTTGTACCCCCAGTAGTTGCGCAGTCCGCGGGCCTGCAGCGCGTGGTCGTGCAGGAACTCGTGCACCGGCATCAGCTCCACGGCGGTCACGCCCAGTTTCCGCAGGTGGTCGAGGACGGCGGGGTGGGCCATGCCGGCGTAGGTGCCGCGCAGCCGTTCGGGGACCTGGGGGTGGCGTACGGTCAGTCCGCGCACGTGGGTCTCGTAGATCACCGTCTCGTGGTAGGGGACGCCGGGCCGTTTCTCGTTGCCCCAGTCGAAGAACGGGCTGACCACCACGCACTTGGGCACGTACGGCGCCGAGTCGGCGTCGTTGCGCTGCTCGGGGGCGCCGAAGGTGTAGTCGAACACCGCCTCGTTCCACTCCACGGCCCCCTCGATGGCCTTGGCGTAGGGGTCGACCAGCAGCTTGTTGGGGTTGCAGCGCAGGCCGCGCGCCGGGTCGTGGGGCCCGTGCACCCGGTAGCCGTAGCGCTGCCCGGGACCCACCGCCGGCAGGTAGCCGTGGTGGACGAAGCCCTGCACCTCGGGCAGCCGCACCCGGGTCTCCGCGCCGTCGTCGTCGAACAGGCACAGTTCGACGTACTCGGCGACCTGGGAGTAGAGGGCGAAGTTGGTTCCGGCGCCGTCGAAGGTGGCGCCCAGCGGATAGGGAGTGCCCAGCCAGGGTCGCAACGTGGGGCTCCTTGTCCGGCTCCGCCTCCCCGGCGGAGCATGGTCGGCTCAGGGACGACCCGGCCGTCGCGGCGGGCCGCGCGGCGGCCGCGCGTGACGACTCTAGACCGGCCCCGCCGCACGGCGATGCCGTGACCGGGTCACCGGCGTGTTGCCGCGGGCAGGGCCGCCGGTCACTAGGCTGGTGCCCACGTTTCCACCGGTCATTCGTGAAAGGCTGCGACCCCATGTCGTCCCGCCCCACCGTGCTGCTGCTCAACGGCCCCAACCTCAACCTGCTGGGTCGACGCGACCCCGCCCAGTACGGCACCACCACGCTCGCCGACGTCGAGAAGCGGCTGGTGGCACTGGGCGACGAGCTGGGCGTGGACGTGGTGTGCGCCCAGAGCAACCACGAGGGCGAACTGGTCGACCGCATCCACGCCGCCCGCGACCTCGACGGCGTCGTGTTCAACCCGGGCGCCTACGCCCACACCAGCATCGCGCTGCGCGACGCGATCGAGGCGGTGCCCACCCCGTGCGTGGAGGTGCACATCTCCAACATCCACGCCCGCGAACCGTTCCGGCACACCTCGGTGACCGCTCCGGTGATGAGCGGCAGCATCAGCGGCTGCGGGGTGCACGGATACGAACTCGCGCTGCGCCACGTCGTCTGGCTGATCGGCCGCAACGGCTGAGGCCCCGGCCGCCGCCTCCACCCCTCCCCGACGAAACGAGTCGTTCACCTCTGGTTAAATTCTTCGACGGCATATGACCACCGTGTATTCGTTCGGGGGATGAGACAACCGTGTCGATGGCGAGGCACCGCACCGGGACCGTGATCGCGCTGCTGAGCGCGTTGGCGCTGGCGGCCGGCTGCGGCAGCGACAACGCGGTGCGCGGCGGCCAGGCGATCCCGGTGCCCGAGAACCTGGAGTGCTTCGACGGCACCGTCTCCGGCTCCGGTTCCAGCGCCCAGGAGCTGGCGATGCAGGTGTGGATCGCCGGCTTCCAGACGGCCTGCGACGACTCGCGGATCTACTACGACGCGATCGGCTCGGGCGGCGGCCGCAGCCAGTTCATCGACGGCGCGGTGGATTTCGCGGGCTCCGACGCGGCCATGGACGAGGGCGAACTGGAGGAGGCCCGGCAGCGCTGCGGCTCCGAGGTGATCCACCTGCCCGCCTACGTGGTGCCGATCGCGGTGGCGTTCAACCTGGAGGGCGTGGACGAGCTCAACCTGACCCCCGCCACCCTGGCCCGCCTGTTCAGCGGCGACATCACCCGCTGGAACGACCCGGCCGTCGCCGAGACCAACCCCGACGTCGACCTGCCCGACCTGCCCGTCATCCCGGTCAGCCGCTCCGACGAGTCCGGCACCACCGAGAACTTCACCTCCTACCTGGCCTCCGCCGCGGGCCGGGAGTGGCCCCACGAACCCGACGGCCAGTGGCCCTTCCCCCCGGTCGAGGCCGGGCAGGGCAACAGCGGTGTGGCCCAGGCGATCCGCGGCGGCCAGGGCACCATCGGCTACCTGGAGGCCTCCCACGCCGAGGGCATGACCACGGCCCGCATCGGCCAGGACGGCGAGTTCGTCGCGCTGTCCCCGGATTCGGCGGCGCAGATCGTGGCGGTCTCGCCGCGCCGCCCCGGCGGCGGCCCGCACGACCACGCCCTGGCGTTGGACTACACCGCCACCGGCACCGACGCCTACCCCATCGTGCTGGTCAGCTACGAGATCGCCTGCCTGGCCTACGACGAGGAGGCCGAGGCCGAGGGCGTCAGGGCGTTCCTGGGCTACCTGCTCAGCGACGAGGGCCAGCAGGCCGCCTCCGAGGAGTCGGGCTCGGCCCCGCTGACCCCGCAGCTGCGCGACGAACTGCTGGCCTCGGTGGAGGCCATCGGCGTGCGCTGAGCGCGGCCGCGGGTTTGCGCCCCCCTCCGCCGGTTAGCCGCTCCCGGTGACACCGACCCTTCGACACCGGGAGCACCACGCATGGCACAGCACCACCCTCCGGCACAGCAGCAGCCCCACCCGGGGCAGACCAGGGGCATGGTGCCCCGTCCCCGCGACGAGATGCGCGACTACACCGGCAGCGGCCTGCTGGAGGACAAGCGGGCCCTGATCGCGGGCGGCGACTCCGGGATCGGCCGGGCCGTGGCGGCGGCCTTCGCCAAGGAGGGCGCGGACGTGGCCGTCGCCTACCTGAGCGAGGACGAGGACGCCCGCCACACCGCCTCCCTGGTCGAGGCGGCGGGGCGGCGCAGCCTGCTGCTGCCCGGCGACCTCGCTGAGGAGGACCGGTGCACCGAGGTGGTGCGGCGCACCGTCGCCGAGTTCGGCGGCCTGGACGTGCTGGTGGCCCACCACGCGGTGCAGGCGCCGGTGGAGGACTTCGCCGACCTGTCCACCGAGCAGCTGCGCCGCACCTTCGAGGTGAACGTGTTCAGCGTGTTCTGGCTGCTGCGCGCGGCCATCCCGGTCATGCCCGACGGCGGCTCGGTGATCGTCACCGGCTCCATCAACGGGCTGCGCGGCAACTCCTCGCTCATCGACTACGCCGCCAGCAAGGCCGCGGTGATGAACCTGGCGCACAGCCTGGCCCAGCACTACATGAAGCGGGGCATCCGCATCAACTGCGTGGCGCCGGGCCCGGTGTGGACGCCGCTGATCCCGGCGACGCTGCCCGAGGAGAAGGTGGAGGGCTTCGGCCGGCAGGCACCGATGGAGCGGGCCGCCGACCCCGACGAGGTCGCCCCGTCCTACGTGTTCTTCGCCAGCGGACGGCTGTCGTCGTACTACTCCGGTCAGGTGCTGACCCCCGTGGGCGGGGAGATCCAGGTAGGCTGAACCGCCGTGGCCGTTGCGGGAACCGGCGGGAGGTGCGGGTGGAGGACAGGGAGTTCGTCGGGTACGTCGCGGACCGGCTGGCCGCCCTGCCCGGGGTGCGGGCGGTGAGTCTGGGCGGCTCGCGGGCCCTGGGCACCCACCGCCCCGACAGCGACTGGGACCTGGCCGTCTACTACCGGGACCGCTTCGACCCGCAGGACCTGCGCGACCTCGGCTGGCCCGGCGAGGTCTTCGAGATCGGCGGCTGGGGCGGCGGGGTGTTCAACGGAGGCGCCTGGCTGACCGTCGACGGCCGCCGCGTGGACGTGCACTACCGCGACCTCGCCGTGGTCGAGCACCACATCGCCGAGGCCGAGCAGGGCCGTTTCGACGTCGAACCGCTGCTGTTCCACCTCGCCGGGATCCCCACCTACCTGGTGGTGGCCGAACTCGCGCGCAACCGGGTGCTGCGCGGCGAGCTGCCCTGCCCGGACTTCCCGGAGGCGCTGCGCGCGAGCGCCCCGCCGCGCTGGTGGGGCACGGCGCGCCTGACGTTGGACTACGCGCGCGCCAACCACGCGCCCCGCGCCCAGGCCGCCCAGGTCGCCGGAGCGGTCGCGGTGGCCGCCTGCCAGGCCGCGCACGCGGTCCTGGCCGCCCGCGGCGAGTGGACCACCAACGAGAAGACCCTGCTGGACCGGGCGGACCTGCGCGGTGTCGACGGGATCGTCGCCGCTGTGCGCCCCGAACCGCAGGCCCTGGCCGAGGCGGTGGACGCCGCGCGCGCCCTCATGGCCGCGCGGGTCGACGCCGCCGCCTAGGCGCGCCCGACCGTCCCGCGGCGGGGCCGTCCGGCCGCCGGCGCAGGCGGACCGGGGGCGCCCGTCCCCGGCAGGGCCGCCGCGGCCTTCCCGCGCCCGTTTCCGGGGCGGCTCGCGGGCCGCCCCGGAAACGGGACGTTCAGCGCACCCGCAGGCGGCGCCGGACGGCGGCCAGGACCCGGCGCCACGCCGCGGCCGGCCGCCCGCGGCCCCGCAGGAGGACGGCCAGCGGTCCCCGGCGGCCCGCGGCGGCGACCTGCCCGGCGAAGTCGACCACCCCGGACAGGTCGACGGTCTCGACCCCGCCGTGCATCCGGTAGCGGCCGTGCACCGCGGCCACCGCCTCCACCGGGTCCTCCTCGGCCCCGCTGCCGCCCAGGACCCGCGCCAGTGCGCGGGTCCGCCACAGGGTCAGGCTCCTGGGGGCGTCGCGGACGAGTTCGACGACTCCGGCACGCGACCACTCGGCGCGCTCCACCATCCGCGCCACGGCCCGCGGCCCCACCCCGCAGGTGACCGGCACCTGGAGCAGGTAGGGCGCGGGGAATCCGGTGCGGGGCGCGCGCGCCGCGAACCGGACCCGGGGTTCGGCCAGGTAGTGCGCCTGGATCAGGCGGGCCTCAAGCCAGAAATCGGCGGCGGTGTCCCAGTCGGCGGCCAGGACCACCTCCAGGTCGACCTCGGCGCTGGCGAGCAGCCGGTCCACGCAGGCGCGCACCAGTTCGTAGGGGTGCTGCGCCACCTCGACCACGGCACGCACCATCGGCACCCGGTGTTCGGGGCGGCGCCGCGGCCGGTGGGCGGGGCGCGCGTAGGGGACGAGGGCGGCGAGCGCGTCGCTGCGCGCGCCGGGCACACGGGTGCGGTTGACCGTCGCGCCGCCCAGGTGCCAGGCGCGGGCGGCGCGGTCCGGCACGAACACCGCCCCCGACTGCCACAGCCGGTAGCCGAGTTCGGTGTCGTGGCCGAGGACGAGTGCGGGGTCGACGCCGCCCGCGGCCTCGTACAGGGTGCGGCTCATCGTCACGCACGAGCCGACGAAGGCCCGGAAGCCCTGGCTGTCGCAGTCGCGGAGGTCGTCGGTACGGGAGAGAAGCCGTGCGATGCGGGGATGGGGCGGGGCGTCGGGGAGACTGCGGCGCAGCGTGTTCGCCGCGACGAGTTCGGCGGCCTCGGCGGGGTCGAGGTCGCGGTCGATCGCGTAGCGGACGTCGGCCAGGGCCACCGCCTGGGAGTGGGCGTGCTGCCAGCGGACCAGCGTCTCCACGAGGGTGGACTCGACTAACAGGTCGACGTCCAGCCAGCACAGCACCTCGCCCGTGCTGAGGCGGGAGCCGTGGGCGCGGGCCTGGCCGGGGCCCCAGCCGTCCGGCGGGGCGGGTTCGATCCGGCACCGCTCGGGGCGCAGGTCGGGCAGTCGCGGCGGTGTCGCGGAGTGGTCGTCGACGACGACCACCTCCACCAGGTGCCCGGGGTAGGTCTGGCGGGCCAGGCAGGCGAGGATCCGGTCGAGTCGCCGCTGGTCGTCGCGGACGGGGATGACGACGCTGACGGTGGGGCCGGGTGTCCAGGAGCCCACCTCGGGCGGGGCGAGCGCCGTCCAGTCGTTGCGGAACACACGGGGATCGGTGGCCGAGGGTGGGGACACACCCTCCATGCACAACTCTGAGTAATCAAATAGCTTCACACGGTCACTATAGGAGGCGGTGCCCGCCCCTTTCCGGTACCCGCCCCCGGACGCGAACGGGCGCGTCGCCGAGTCCGTCCTCCTCGGCGGCGCGCCCGTGACCGCACGATCACCGTTGCGGTTCTCCGACACTATCCGCGGTCAGAGACACTCTCAGTCTCCCCCGCCGACCACGGCCTTACTCTCCCACCAGCGCCAATACAACGTGACGAAGGTCACTGAAGCCCCGGTTCAGGAGGTGACGTAGACGGTCTCCCCGCGGCCGCGGGCGCGCAGCGCCGCCTCCAGACGCGGCGCCAGGGCCGGGTCCATGAGGCGCAGCGCCCGGGCGGGCTCGGCGAACACGTACCCGTCCAACTCCTCCTCCTGCAACCGGATCGGCGTGTCTGCCGCGACGGTGCCGCAGTCGAAGACGAAGGAGAGGAACGGCCGGGGCCGCGGAGGACGGGGCGCGCTCCAGTGCACCGCCAGCAGCCGCCCGCTGCGCACCGCCAACCCCACCTCCTCGGCGACCTCCCGCTCACAGGCCAGGTGCGGGGCCTCGCCGTGCTCCACGACCCCGCCCGGCATCGTCCAGTGCTCGCGGTAGTTGGGGTCGACCAGCAGGACCCTGCCGTCCGGGTCGGTGATCAGCCCGGACGCGGCGAGGTAGGACGTGGGCAGACTGGCGAACCACTGTTCGGCGGGGAGCAGACCGGTCATACCGGCAGGCTAGCGCCCGCCCGCTGCCGCCCTCCACGGGGGACGGGGGCGGCACACGCGACCGGCAGGACGCCCGACCGGAGGGCCGGGGGCGCTGTCCTCCCCCGGCCCTCCGGTCCTCCGCGCAGCTCCCGCCCCGGGGGCACGGCCGCCTCAGCGGCGGCGCGCCCGCCGCACCAGCCCCCTGGCGAGCACGGCCGCCGCCAGCAGGACCAGCGCCCCGAGCACCGTGACGAACGGCCCGGCCGCGAAACCCAGGACGTGCACGGTCCGCGCCACCCGCACCACCTCCTGGTAGGGGGTGTCCTCGGCGGCCGGCTCGAACACGAAGTCGCCGGTCAGCGCGGAGGGCTTCCGGATGTCGTGGTCCAGGGTGGTCAGGAACGCGCCGTCGGGGCCGATGAGGTCGCGCAGCCGCGCCGACTCCACGTCGGCGGCCGACACCGGCCCGGCGAAACGCACCTCGGAGCGGACCGGGACCCCGTCGGCGCGCTCCATCCGGTGGTCGGCCAGCAGGTACAGGCGCGCGTACTGGCCGTACTCCGACAGCGCGGTCAACCGCATCGGATAGACCAGCTCCGTGGCGGGAAAGGTGACCTCCACCGGCGCCAGCGCCCCGGACAGGGCGGCCTCCTCGGCGTCCAGGCGCACCGCGACGTAGTACCAGCCCTCCTCGACGTAGGGCCGCAGCGCCTCCGCCAGGTCGACGGGCAGGTCGAAGCCGTTGTCCTCCAGCCAGCCGTGCAGCGCGGCGGCGTCCCCGGCGGCGAGCGTGGCCGCGTCGAACGGTCCCAGCTCCACCCGGTCGAGGACCGCCACCCCGTCCGGTCCCGCCCCGGACCGCAGTCCCGCGTTCCACCGGGGCCACCACTCGTCGACGTACTCGACGCGGGGTTCGGAGAGCCGCTCCAGGTCGTCGAAGACCGCGGCCTCCCCCAGCGCCACCTCGGCCGGCGCGGGCGTGGGCAGCAGCAGCGCCGCCGTGCTCTGCGCGGAGTGCGCGTCCAGCCGCAGCACCACGGTCTGCACCCCGCCGGAGAAGTGCACCACCGTGCTCTCCCCGTGGACGTCGATGTCGCCGATCGCCGCCCCGCACCCGCACGCCCACGACGGGGCGGCCCACCCCGTGCCGAGGACGAGCACCGCCGCCGCCACCACCGCCGCGCACCGCCGCAGCACCGCCCGCACGCGTCCTCCCCGCACCTGTCGTGGACCTCTTCGGGTGTCTTCGGGTGGTCCGATGCGGCCGGGACGCGGAAAAGCCGGAGGCCCCGCCGATCGTGACCCTCCTGTGACCGGCGGGGCCTCCCACGAGGGCGGCGTCAGCCCCGCAGCAGGGCGCGGTGGGCCAGTTCGCGGCAGACCACCGCGAAGTCCATGCCCGCCGCCTCCACCGCCAACGGCAGGGTGGAGGTGTCGGTCATGCCCGGGGAGACGTTGACCTCCAGGAAGTGCACGCGGCCGGCCCCGTCGACGATGAGGTCGGTGCGGGAGACGTCGCGCAGTCCCAGGGTGCGGTGGGCGGTGACGGCCACCTCCGCGGCGGCCCGCGCCACCTCGTCGGAGAGCCGGGCCGGGCTGAAGAACTCGGTGCGTCCGGCGGTGTAGCGGGCCGCGTAGTCGTAGACGCCGCCGTCGGGCACGATCTCCACGGCCGGCAGCGCCACCGGCCCGTCGCCCAGGTCGACCACGCCCACCGCGATCTCGGTGCCTCTCACCTGCTGCTCGATGAGCGCGGTGTCGCTGTAGGCGAAGCAGCCGACCAGGGCCGAGGGCAGTTCGGCGGCGTCGGTGACGGCGGCCGCGCCGAACGCCGAGCCGCCCTGGTCGGGCTTGACGAACAGCGGCAGTCCCAGCATCGCCACGATCCGCTCCAGCACCGCGGGCGCGCCCAGGTCGTGGAAGAGCGACTTGGGCAGGGCCAGCCCGCGCGGCACGGCGACGCCCTGCTCGGCGACCAGGGTCTTGGCGATCGGCTTGGCGTAGGCGACCCGGCAGGCGTCGGGGCGCGCGCCCACGTAGGGGACGCCCGCCAGTTCCAGGACCTCGCGGATCGCGCCGTCCTCCCCGGAGGCGCCGTGCAGCACCGGGAACACCACCTGCGGCGGGTCCTCGGCCAGGAGGCCGAGCAGTTCGGGGCCGACGTCGCAGGTCTGCACCTCCACCCCGAGGCGGCGCAGCGCCTCGGCCACCCGCCGTCCGGATCGCACCGACACCTCGTGTTCGGGCGACAGCCCTCCGGCGAGCACGAGCACCCGGTTCAGGTCGGCCACGGTCCTGCCCTCTTTCTGTCCCTGTCCTGCTGCTGTGGTCACGGCCGCCGGTCCCCTACGGCAGGTCGGGGGCCGGGGCCTCGCCGCCCCGGCCGTCCGGCGCGGGCACGCCGCCGAAGGTGTCGCGCAACTCGATCTCGCTCTCCAGCACGCCCACCAGGCGGCGCACCCCCTCGCGGATCTGCTCGGGGCTGGGATAGCAGAACGACAGCCGCATGTTGCGTTGACCGCCGCCACCGTAGTAGAAACCGGTGCCCGGGACGTAGGCGACCCGTTCGTTGACGGCCCTGGGCAGCATGGCCTTGGCGTTGATCCCCTCGGGCAGGGTGGCCCACACGAAGAACCCGCCGGCGGGCCGGGTCCACGTGCAGCCGGACGGCATGAGCGCCTCCAGGCTCGCCAGCATGGCGTCGCGGCGGGCCCGGTACATCTCGTTGAACTCCTTGATCTGCTCGGGCCAGGGCTGGGTGGCCAGGTAGCGCCCCACGATCGCCTGGTTGAAGTTGGAGTGGCTGAGCATCGCCGACTCGGCGGCCAGCACGAGCTTGTCGCGCACCGCCGAGGGGGCCAGCGCCCAGCCGATCCGGAAACCGGGTGACAGGGTCTTGGAGAAGGAGCCCAGGTAGATGACGTTGCGTTCGGAGTCGGCGCGCAGCGGGCGCACCGGTTCGCCCTCGTAGCGCAGCAGGCCGTAGGGGTTGTCCTCGATCACCAGCAGGTTGAACCGCTCGCAGATCTCCAGGACGCGGCGGCGGCGCTCCGGCGCCAGGGTGACCCCGGCGGGGTTGTTGAAGGTCGGCACGGTGTAGAAGAACTTCACCCGTGTCCCCTGGCGGGCCAGCTCGGCCAGCCGCTCCTCCAGCGCCTCGGGGACCACGCCGTCCTCGTCCATCGGGACGTGTTCGATGCGGGCCTGGTAGGCGGCGAAGGTGTTGATGGCGGTGACGTAGGTGGGGCCCTCGGTCAGCACCACGTCGCCGGGGTCGACGAACACCTTGGTGACGAGGTCCAGGGCCTGCTGGGAGCCGACGGTGACGATGACGTCGTCGGGGCTGGCGTCGATCTCCTCCAGCGCCATGACCTCGCAGATCTGCTGGCGCAGCACCGGGTCGCCCTGGGCGGAGCCGTACTGCAGGGCGGTGCGGCCCTGCTCGACGACGACCTGCTGGGCGAGCTCGCCCAGGGCGTCCAGCGGCAGCGCGCTGATGTTGGGCATGCCCCCAGCGAGGGAGACCACCTCGGGTCGGGAGGCGACGGCGAACAGTGCGCGGACCTCCGAGGCCACCATCCCCGCGGCGCGTGCCGCGTAGGAGCCGACGTAGGGGTCGAGACGCGACCCCTGTGGGTTGGGCTGGGACTCTCGGGGATCAACGGACACGATCCACCTCCGCGTGTGAAGGACCCGTACGAACCGGACCGCCGACGGGCAGGGCCGCCTGTGCGGTCCGAGTCCCGCGGACGAGTGCCGCGGACGCGCCGGTGCACCGTGTCTCCCGCCGCTGACGCCCCGGTTGATTACCGGCAAGTTTACGCACCCGCGTGTCTGTGCACCCCCAGTGGCCGCATGCGGACCGGTGTAAACCTCCTCACGGCCCCGGCGTGGCGCGGGGCCCGGGCGGGCCTACAGGCCGAAGCCGCGCAGCCGGTCGATCTGGCGGCGTTCGCGCTTGGTGGGGCGTCCCGCGCCCCGGGCGCGGCGGGCCACCGGCACGGCGAACTCCGGCGGCACCACCGGGGTGTGGTCGACGTAGCAGCGGGTCGCGATCGGCGCGCCCACCCGCTTCTCGATGACGTGGGTGACCTCGACGATCCGGTTGACCCCGTTGACGCGCGCCCGCACCCGGTCGCCCGGCTTCACCGGGGTGGCGGGTTTGGCGGGCTTGTCGTTGACGCGGACGTGCCCGGCCCGGCACGCCTGCGCCGCGTCCGCGCGGGTCTTGGTGATGCGCACCGCCCACAGCCAGCGGTCCACGCGCGTGGCGGGGGGACCGGGCGGCAGCGCGGGAGCCTGGGCCATCGGCGGCTCGGAGCGGGCCGTGTCCTGTCCTGGGTCGTGGTCGTGCACGGTCCCAGGTTAGCGCCGGCCGCGCCCGGCCGGGAGGGGCCCGCGGGGCGGCCGGCCGCCCCGCGGGCCGTGGGGTCAGCAGACGTTGTAGCTGCTGTTGACCCGGGTGATGTTGCGGAAGGTGACGTTGTTACCGCACGGGCTCTCCCGGATGCCGGTGTTGGTCACCGTGAGGTTCTGGATGGTGACGTCGGAGGTGTTGGGGAACTCCGACCGCGCGGCGATGCGGATCTCCCCGGAGTCGCGCACCGTGCCGGACTGGCCGGCCAGCGTCACGTTGTAGCAGTTCTCGATGAGGATCGCGTTGTTCCCGGTGTTGGCCAGGTCGATCCGGTCGATCACGGCGCCGCCGCTCTCGGAGACGCAGAAGACGCCGCGGCCGCCGCCGCGCGCCCGCACCTCGCCCACCCGGATGTTGACGGGGTAGCTGTCGCCGACGCGTCCGTTGCGGTTGGCCATGCGGAACGCCGCGTACCCGGTGCCGGTTCCGGCGTTCTCCGCGTCGACCAGGTCCACGGTCGCGTTGATCGTGTCGTTGAGCAGCAGCCCGGAGTAGGCGGTGTTGCGGGCCACGACGGTGCCGATGTCGAGGCCGTCCACGCCGTAGGTCTCCACGCCGTGGTTGTTGGTGCCCGAGACGTTGACGTGGTCGATGCTGATGTTGCGGGTGCGCACGCTGCGGTTGTCGTGGTTGTCGATGCGCATGCCCAGTCCGCCGGACAGCCGCAGGTCCACCTGGCCGAAGTGGACGTTGGAGGCGTTGCGCACGAAGATGCCGAAGTAGGGGTTGCCGGTGACGGTGATGTGGGGGACCTCGACGTCGTGGGCGTTGCGGATGCGCACCGCCGCGTGGTTGGCCGAGGGGCTGCCGGTCACGTCGATGGTGCCGCACACGTCCAGCACGGTGTAGCTGGGCAGGTCCAGTGAGCTTCCCGCGCTCATCGTGCCGGAGCCGCGCACCACCACCCGCTCCTTGTGGGTGCGCCCGGGGGTGAGGTTGTCGACGGCCGCGCGCATCGCCTGGAGCATGTCGCCGCCGGTGTAGCGGACGGTGCTGCCGGTGCGCGCGGTCCAGGTGCTGCCGTTCCTGGTGACCTCGGCGTGGTAGGAGCCGCTGCCGCAGCCGCCCGAGCCGCCGCCGTTGTCGTCGACCCTGACGAGCTGCCAGCGCTGGTTGGCGCCGTCGTGGTCGGTGTACTGGGAGACGCGGGCGCCGTTGGCGGTGGACCACTCCCAGACCTCCAGGGCCTTGCCGCTGTTGCGGTTGATCAGCCGCACGTCGCCGCCCGCGGAGTCCAGGACGCGGAACTGCTGGTTGTGGCCGTGGGTGACGTCGTACTGGCGGATCTCGGCGCCGTCGGCGGTGGAGTGCTCCCACACGTCCACGGCCTTGCCGCTGTTGCGGTTGACCAGCACGTAGTGGCCGCTGTCGGAGGGGACGAACCGGAACTGCTGGTTGTGGCCGCCGAGGTTGTCGTACTGGCGGATCTCGCCGCCGTTGGCGGTGGAGTGCTCCCACACGTCCATCGCCTTGCCGCTGTGCCGGTTGACCAGCACGTAGTAGGCGTTGGTGTCGATCGTCGCCGCGTCCGCGGGGCGCGCGACGACGGTGAGCAGGGCCGCGGCGAGCGCGAGGGCGCCGCCGAGTGCGAGCAGGAGCCGCACCGGCGACGGTCGCACTCGCCGGGCGGTGGGGGTCAGGGACACTGCGTACCTCCGTGGGGATCGCGTCCGGTGCCGCGCCGGACGGGAGGGGCGGGGCCGCGGCCGCCCCCGTGACGGGCCGCGGACCGCAGCGAAAGCGGTTTCCGAAAAGCTAGGAAACCTCACGGAGCGTGTCAATAGCCCTACACCGCGCAGTGACTCCCCCGCTCCCCCGATCGGCCGCCCCACCAGCGCACCGACGTTGCGGAAGCGATACCAAGAAGGTGTCGTACCGCACACCCCCGTTCCTAGAGTCATCCCATGTCTGTTGCCCTCCCACGCCTGCGACGCTGGCTGCTCGGCGTCCTCGCCGCCCTCGTGGCCGTCGTCCTCGTCGCCGCCGGGCTCGCCGTCTGGACCGTGCGGCGCTCCTTCCCCGACGTCTCCGGGGAGCTGACGCTGCCCGCGCTCGGCGCCCCCGTCACCGTGTACCGCGACGGGAACGGCATCACCCACCTCTACGCCGACACCCCCGAGGACCTGTTCACCGCCCAGGGCTACGTGCACGCCCAGGACCGCTTCTGGGCGATGGACTTCAACCGCCACGTCACCGCCGGGCGGCTCGCCGAACTGTTCGGCGCCGACCAGGTCCCCACCGACGCCTACCTGCGCACCATGGGCTGGCGCCGCGTCGCCGAGGCCGAGTACGACCTGCTCGCCGACGACACCCGCCGCTACCTGGACGCCTACGCCGACGGCGTCAACGCCTACCTCGACGGGAAGTCCGGCGCCGAGGTCAGCCTGGAGTACGCGGTGCTGGCGGCCACCAACGGCGACTACGAGATCGAACCGTGGAGCGCCGTCGACAGCCTCGCCTGGCTCAAGGCGATGGCCTGGGACCTGGCGGGCAACATGCACGACGAGATCGCCCGCGCCTCGCTGCTCGCCGACGGGCTGACCCGCCGGCAGGTCGAGGACCTCTACCCCGCCTACCCCGAGCAGCAGCACGAGCCCATCGTCTCCGGTGCCCGGGTGCGCGACGGCGCCTTCGTCCTCGACCCCGGAGACGAGGGCGGGGAGGCGTCCGAGGAGGCCCCCGACGCCGCCGTGCGCGCCGTGTCCGCCCTGCGCGCCCCGCTCGACGCGATCCCGCGCACCCTCGGCCCCGCCTCCCGCGACCTGGGCTCCAACTCCTGGGTGGTCTCCGGCGAGCACACCGCCTCGGGCCTGCCGCTGCTGGCCAACGACCCGCACCTGGGTTCGAGCATGCCGTCGGTCTGGTACCAGATGGGCCTGCACTGCACCACCGTGGACGCCGCCTGCCCCTTCGACGTCACCGGGTTCACCTTCCCCGGCCTGACCGGCGTGGTCATCGGCGCCAACGACACCATCGCCTGGGGCTTCACCAACCTCGGCCCCGACGTGGTGGACCTGTACCTGGAGCGGATCGAGGGCGACGCCGCGATCGTCGACGGCGAGCCGGAGCCGCTGCAGACCCGCACCGAGACCATCCGGGTCGCCGGCGGCGAGGACGTGGAGATCACCGTGCGCTCCTCCCGCCACGGCCCGCTGCTGTCCGACCCCGAGCTGGGCGCGCAGCTGCGCGACTTCGGCGCGAACGCGCCCGTCACCGCCGACGGCGACCCCGCCGACACCGCCCAGGAGGGCGACTACGCGGTCGCCATCAGCTGGACCGCGCTCACCCCCGGACGCACCGCCGACGCGATCTTCCTGCTCAACCGGGCCCGCGACTTCGAGGAGTTCCGCGAGGCCGCGAGCACCTTCGAGGTCCCCGCGCAGAACCTCGTCTACGCCGACACCGCCGGCACCATCGGCTACCAGGCGCCCGGCAGGATCCCGGTGCGCGGCAAGGGGGACGGCCGCTGGCCCGCCCCCGGCTGGGACTCCGACTACGACTGGAAGGACTACCTGCCCTTCGAGGAGCTGCCCACCGTCCGCAACCCCGACTCCGGGGTCATCGTCACCGCCAACCAGGCGGTCGTCGACTCCGGCTATCCGCACCTGCTCACCGCCGACTGGGACTACGGCTACCGCTCCCAGCGCATCAACACCCTGCTGGAGGCGGCCCTCGCCGAGGGCGGCCTGACCGTCGAGGACATGGTGGACATCCAGCTGGACAACGAGAACAGCGGGGCGCGCGCCCTGGTGCCGCACCTGCTGGAGGCCGACGTCGACGGCACCGCCGCACGCGCCCGCGACCTGCTCGCCGACTGGGACTTCCAGCAGGACGCCGACTCGGCCGCCGCGGCGTTCTACAACGCCACCTACCGCCACCTGCTGCCGCTCGTCTTCGACGAGCTCGGGAAGAACCCCGGGATCGGCGCCTCCCGCGCCTGGCTGCTGCTGGCCGGTCTGGTGGAGGACCCCGACTCGGAGTGGTGGCGGGGCGAGGAGGCCGACAGCCGCGACGAGGCGCTGCGCCTGGCCATGGAGCGGGCCGCCGAGGAGCTGACCGAGCTGCTCGGCGACGACGTCGCCGCCTGGCGCTGGGGCGACCTGCACACCCTCACCGCGCGCAACGCCTCCTTCGGCGAGTCCGGCATCGCCGCCGTGGAGTGGCTGTTCAACCGCGGCCCGGTGGCGTCGGGCGGCGGCTCCAGCGTCGTCAACGCCACCGGCTGGGACCCGGCCCAGGGCTACGAGATCACCACGGTGCCGTCGATGCGCATGGTGGTGGACCTGGCCGAGCCGGACGGCTCCCGCTGGATCAACCTCACCGGCAACTCCGGGCACGCCTTCCATCCCCACTACGACGACCAGCTGGAGATGTGGGCCGCCGGTAAGACCCTCCCGATGCGGATGAGCCGCGACGCGGTGGAGGAGGCCGCCGAGCACACCCTCGTCCTGCGGCCCTGAGCCGCAGCGGCGCACACGGCCGCGGCCCCGGCCCCCCGCGCGGGGGGCCGGGGCCGCGTTCTGCTGCGGGCCGGCGGCCGCACCGGCCGTCCGGGGCCGCGTGCCTACGGCTTGCGGGCCAGTCCCCCGGCGAGCATACGGTGGGTGTCGCTGTCCCTGGGGGTCTCCTCGTCGGGCCGCCACTCGTTGGCGGCGACCACGCCCGGCTCCAGCAGCTCCATGCCCTCGAAGAAGCGCTCGATCTGCTCGGTGGTGCGGAACCAGCCGCTGCCCAGGCCGCCCTGGACCAGCGCCTGCTCGATCTCGCGGCAGCGCGGGTCGCCGGAGTCGTAGAAGTGCGTGACGAGCACGTGGCTGCCGGAGCTGAGGCGGTCGCGGATCTGCGCGACGATCCCCCACGGGTCGTCGGCGTCGTCGAGGTGGTGCAGCACCGAGGCCATGAACACCGCGACCGGCTGGTCGAAGTCCAGCAGGGCGCGCACCTCGGGGTGGTCGAAGATGCCGTCCGGGTGGCGCAGGTCGGCCTGGACGACGGTGGTGGTGGCGCCGTCGTCGGCCAGCAGCGCGCGGCCGTGCGCCAGCACCACCGGGTCGTTGTCGACGTAGACGACCCGCACCTGGGGGTCGATCTCGTGGGCGATCTCGTGCACGTTGCCGGCCGTGGGCAGGCCCGAGCCGATGTCGAGGAACTGGCGCACGCCGGAGCGCACCAGTTCCCGGGTGGCCCGGCGCAGCAGCAGGCGGCTCTCCCTGCCCAGCTGCCTGCCCTGCGGGAAGACGGTCTCCACGGCGGCCGCGGCGGCCCGGTCGGCGGGGAAGTTGTCCTTTCCGCCCAGGAAGTAGTCGTAGACCCGGGCGATGCTGGGGACCTCGGGGTTGACCTCGGCGGGGAGTCTGGTGGGGTCGGGCGCCTGCGTCTTCATCCAGGATTTGCTGGTCATGGAACCGCCTTTTCCGCTGGGGGACCGTTGGGACACACGGGTTGTCGGAATCATAGAGCCCTGCGGATGATCCGTTCATTTTCACGGATTCCGATCGCGCCCAGCATCACCACAAAAGCGACCTAATTACGCAATTCGGACCATTAGTGCGCGCCATTGCGGTTCGCTTCCAGGGCGGTGCGGACCCGCGCGATGACCTCCTCGTGCGAGGCCCCCGCGGGATAGACCGCCACCAGCACCGAGCCGTCCCCCGCCGCCCCCGGCGCGCCCCCGCCGCTCCGGCGCAGCGCGGGGGCGACCGTGGCCACCACGAACGCCAGCGCCTCGTCCAGCCGCTCCATCGGCGAGGGGGAGGACACCTCCGGGGCGCGCAGCCACACGCGCAGCACGTGGTTGTGCGCGGCGATCACCGCCGCGGCCAGCACCTCGGCGGCCAGCACCCGCGTCTCCTCGCTGTGTCCGCGCGCCAGGTGCTGGGTGAACAGCGACTGGTAGCGCGCCGCCATCGCGATCTCGCGGTCCCGCAGCGCCGGACGGGTGCGCACCAGCCGGTAGCGGCGCACCGCCAGGTCGGGCTGGCCGGTGTAGGAGCGCAGCACCATGCGCGCGGCCGAGCACACCGCGCCCACCGGGTCCTCGTGCGAGGCCGCCAGGTGGGCGCGCACCGACTCCACCAGCTCCTCCTGGTCGGCGAAGAGCAGGTCGTCCTTGGAGCCGAAGCGCCGGAACAGGGTGCTGCGGCTCACCCCGGCGGCCAGGGCGACGTCGTCCATGGTGGTCGCCTCGAAGCCCTTCTCGTCGAACAGCCGCAGCGCTGCGGCCACGACCCCGCGGCCTCCCGCGCGCTCGGTCATCAGCTCTCCTCGCCTCCGCCTGGGCCCACTGCCGCCCCATTCTCCCCGCACCGGGACGCTCCCCTGAAATGGGACTAAGTTCCTTTTACTGAGACGTAGTGTCATACTGGGGACGATCGTGACGCAAGGAGACCCCATGAGTGACTTCGACCTCTACCGGACCACCGAGGAGCACGAGGCGCTCCGCGAAGCCATCCGCTCCGTTGCCGAGGACAAGATCGCCCCGCACGCCGCCGACGTCGACGAGAAGGCCCGCTTCCCCCAGGAGGCCTACGAGGCGCTGCGCGCCAGCGACTTCCACGCCCCGCACGTCGCCGAGGAGTACGGCGGGGCCGGCGCGGACGCGCTGGCCACCTGCATCGTCATCGAGGAGGTCGCCCGGGTGTGCGCCTCCACCTCGCTGATCCCCGCGGTCAACAAGCTCGGGTCGATGCCGCTGATCCTCGCCGGCTCCGACGAGCTGAAGCAGCGCTACCTGCCCGAACTGGCCTCGGGCGAGGCGATGTTCTCCTACGGGCTGTCCGAGCGCGAGGCGGGCTCCGACACCGCGAGCATGCGCACCCGCGCGGTGCGCGACGGCGACGACTGGATCCTGTCCGGCCAGAAGTCCTGGATCACCAACGCCGGGGTCTCCAAGTACTACACGGTCATGGCCGTCACCGACCCCGACGGGCCGCGCGGCCGCAACATCAGCGCCTTCGTCGTGCACATCGACGACCCCGGCTTCTCCTTCGGCGAGCCCGAGCGCAAGCTCGGCATCAAGGGCTCCCCCACCCGCGAGCTGGTCTTCGACAACGTCCGCATCCCCGGCGACCGCCTGGTCGGCAAGGTCGGCGACGGCCTGCGCACCGCGCTGCGCACCCTCGACCACACCCGCGTGACCATCGGCGCCCAGGCCGTGGGCATCGCCCAGGGCGCGCTCGACTACGCGCTGGGCTACGTCAAGGAGCGCAAGCAGTTCGGCAAGGCCATCGCCGACTTCCAGGGCATCCAGTTCATGCTCGCCGACATGGCGATGAAGCTGGAGGCGGCCCGCCAGATGGTCTACGTCGCCGCCGCCAAGTCCGAGCGCGGCGACGACGACCTGTCCTTCTTCGGCGCCGCCGCCAAGTGCCTGGCCTCCGACGTGGCCATGGAGATCACCACCGACGCGGTGCAGCTGCTCGGCGGCTACGGCTACACCCGCGACTACCCGGTGGAGCGCATGATGCGCGACGCCAAGATCACCCAGATCTACGAGGGCACCAACCAGATCCAGCGCGTGGTGATGGCCCGCCAGCTGCTGAAGTAGGCCCCGACCGCCGCCGCGGCGGGCCCCCGGGAGTCGGCTCCCGGGGGCCCGCCGCGTTGGTGCCCGTCCGCACAGGCGGGACGGTCCGGCTCCGGGGCCGCCGCCACGGGCCGGCACTGTGGGAGAGGTCACACCCGTCAGGAGACTTGAGCCCCTAGTTTTCTGGAATGATTCCAGAAAAGATCGGCGTTGGAAGAGGAGGCGGGCCTCCCCGCCGAGCGCGTCGGCCCAGTTCCGCACACGACCACGCACACCGCGGCGGGGGCTTCGCCACGCGGACGCGCCACGCCGTCCCGAAGGCTTCAGACCGGCGCTGTCCCGACCTCTGACAGCCATGTCCACCTGACAAGGAGACCGACTTGACCGAGACCAACGGGGCGCTGCCCACTCCGAACAACGGCGCGGGTTCCACGCTCGACTCCGGTGCGCCCGCGGCCAGCGACCGCAACTCCCTGAGCATCGGCAGCAACGGGCCGCTGCTGCTCCACGACGTCCGGCTCGTCGAGACCCTCGCGCACTTCAACCGCGAGCGGGTGCCCGAGCGCAACCCGCACGCCAAGGGCGCCGGCGCCTTCGGTGTCTTCGAGACCACCGAGGACGTCTCCCGCTACACCAAGGCCGCCCTGTTCCAGAAGGGCGCCCGCACCGACATGCTCGCCCGCTTCTCCACCGTGGCCGGCGAGCAGGGCTCGCCCGACACCTGGCGGGACGTACGCGGCTTCGCGCTGAAGTTCTACACCTCCGAGGGCAACTACGACCTCGTCGGCAACAACACGCCGGTCTTCTTCGTCCGCGACCCGATGAAGTTCCCGCACTTCATCCGCTCCCAGAAGCGGATGCCGGGCACGGGTCTGCGGGACAACAACATGCAGTGGGACTTCTGGACCCTCAACCCCGAGACCGCCCACCAGGTCACCTACCTCATGGGCGACCGGGGCCTGCCCAGGACCTGGCGCCACATGAACGGCTACGGTTCGCACACCTACATGTGGATCAACGCCCAGGGCGAGAAGTTCTGGGTGAAGTACCACTTCAAGACCGACCAGGGCGTGCAGAGCATGACCGCCGAGGAGGCCGAGCGCCTCGCCGGCAGCGACGCCGACTTCCACCGCCGCGACCTGGCCGAGGCCATCCAGCGCGAGGAGTACCCCAGCTGGACCCTGTACGTGCAGGTCATGCCGTACGAGGACGCCAAGACCTACCGGTTCAACCCCTTCGACCTGACCAAGGTGTGGCCGCACAGCGACTACCCGCTCATCAAGGTCGGGAAGATGACCCTGAACCGCAACCCGGAGAACTTCTTCGCCGAGATCGAGCAGGCCGCGTTCGCGCCGTCGAACCTGGTGCCGGGCATCGGCGCCTCGCCGGACAAGATGCTGCTGGGCCGCATCTTCGCCTACGCCGACGCCCAGCGCGCCCGCATCGGCACCAACTACTTCCAGCTGCCGGTGAACAAGCCGAAGGTGAAGGTCAACTCCTACACCTTCGACGGGCACATGACCTACGAGCACTCCGGCACCGCCCCGGTCTACGCGCCCAACTCCTACGACCGCTCCTGGTCCGACGAGACCGGCCCGGCCGAGGACGGCTGGGAGGCCGACGGCGAGATGGTGCGCAGCGCCTACTCCCTGCACGCCGAAGACGACGACTTCACCCAGCCCGGAACGCTGGTCCGCGAGGTCTTCGACGACGCCCAGCGGGAGCGGCTCGTGCAGACGGTCGCCAACCACCTGGCCGGCGGAGTCGTCGAGCCGGTGCTGTCGCGCGCCTTCCAGTACTGGCGCAACGTCGACCAGAGCATCGGCGAGCGCATCGAGAAGGCGTACCACGCCTCCCGGTGACGTGCCGGCCTGCGCTGTGACGGACACGGACCACTGACCGTCCCCGGTGGTGCGGGCCGCGGCCCGCACCACCGCCCCGTCCCCGACGGTCTCGCCGGCGCGGGGGCGGGAACGGTTCCGGGGCCGGTGCGGGAACCCCCGCACCGGCCCCGACGCGTGTCCGGGACCGTCCCGGTGCCGCGGGGGAGTCGGCCGTCCGGGAGAAGCGCACGGCCCGGCAGGGGTCCCGGGTCCTCAGCGCGGGCCGGGCACGGCACCGGTGAGGGCGCCGGTGAGCAGGGCGGTGACCGCGGCCTCGGTCACCGGCACCGGGTTGGACGGCGGGGCCGCGGCCCGCACCCGCCGCACCGCCTCGGCGACGTCGTCGGCCCCGAACCCGAGGTCGGCGAGCCGGGCCGGGGCGCCGAGGTCGCGGCACAGCCCGTGCAGCGCCGCCACCGCGGCCGCCGCCGGATCCTGTCCCGGCCCGGCCGGGCGTCCCAGGGCGTCGGCCAGCCGGGCGGCCCGTTCCGGCACGGCGGGCGCGTTGAGCGCCAGCACGTGCGGCAGCACCACGGCGTGGGTGGGGGCGTGCGGCAGGTCGAAGGCGCCGCCCAGCACGTGGCAGATCGTGTGGTGCAGTCCGGACCCGGCCGACGCGAACGCGACAGCCGCCAGGTAGCAGCCGTACAGGGCCTGCTCCCTGGCCGCCACCGCGCCGGGGCCCGCCGCAATCCGCGGCAGCGCCGCCGCCAGGACTCGCGCGCCCTCCAGGGCCATGAGCCGGTTGACGGGGTCGGTGCGCGGCGCCCACAGCGAGTCCACGCAGTGCGCCACCGCGTTGAGCCCGGAGACCACCGAGAACTCCACCGGCAGGGACGTGGTGAGCGTCGCGTCGTAGACGACCGTCTCCGGCAGCACCCGGTCGTCCACCCCGGTGGTCTTGGTGCGCCCCTCGGTCATCCCCCACACGTTGGTGGCCTCCGACCCGGCATACGTGGTGGGCACCGCGACGACCGGGATGCCGCTGGTCAGGGCCACCGCCTTGGCCAGTCCGACGGCGGAGCCCCCGCCCACGCACACCAGCAGGTCGACGCCGTGTGCGGCCGCGGCCGTGCGCGCGGCCTCGGCGAGGGGCACGGGCACGTGCTGGACCACCTCGTCCCACCACAGAGCGACGTCGACGTCCCGGCACACCCGCTCGGCGAGGGGCCGCGCGGACGGCGTGGCGATCACCATCACCCGTCCGGCCCCGCGCCTGCGGACCTCCCCGGCGAGGTTCGCGGCCGCCGCGCCGGAGCCGAACAGGACCCGCTGGCCCAGCGTCACGTGCTCGAACGTCATGGTCATGGGCGCACTCTCCTTCACCTGACAGCCGGTCCGGCCTCCGTGCCCCGGCCTGCTTCCCGGCCTACCCGATCCGGGGCCCGCGGCCCCGCCCGGGGGCCGAGACCGCCGCGTCCCGGGGGCCCGCGGGGCCGCCGGGCGGGCTCACGCGACGGTGACCGCGACCTCGACGGTCCCGTCCTCCCCGTCGCCGTCGGGAAGGACGCTCTGGCGCACCGAGTCGACGCGGGCGTCGCACCCGTGCTCGTGCAGCGCGTCGAAGAGCGCGACGACGGCGGGGTGCGGCGCCCCCTCCGCTGCGGGGCGGCCGCCGGGACGCCACCGGGCGGCCAGTTCGGTGCGGGCCGGCGGCACACCGACCTCCACCTCCGCGCCGCCCCAGTCCGCGGGCAGCGGGACGGCCGTCGGCCAGCAGGCGAGGACCTCGACGGCGGGCGGCACGCCTTGCGCCCGCAGTGCCGTCCAGAACGGTCCCACCGGGCCCGCGCCCTCCGCGGCGAGGGCGCGGTGCAGCCGCGCCAACGCGTCGTTGGCCGCCGCGTTGGCCTCGTCGGCGTCCGTGCCGTCGCCGACGGCCAGCACCCGGCCGACGTAGGGCTGCGGCGGGGCGTCGCGCCGGACCACCTCGACGGGGCCGACCAGGTCCGCCAGCGCCCCCGCCGCGGCCGCGTGGCTTCGGTCCTCGCGCTCCCGGGCGGCCAGCACGGCCCGCCGGTGCCGGTCGAGCACCTCGGCCGGGTCCCCGCGCAGCGCCTCGGCCACCTCGGCCAGCGGCACCCCGGCGTCCCTCAGCAGCCGCACCACGGTCCCCGCACGGACCTGTCCGGGCGCGTAGAAGCGGTAGCGGGACGCCGGGTCGGTCCGCGCCGGTTCGAGCAGGCCGCTCTCGTCGTAGTGGTGCAGGGCCTTGACCGTCAACCCGGTCAGGCTCGCGAACTCTCCGATGCTCAGCATGCCCCCAGCTTCCGGCCTCCGGCCACCGGAGGGGCAACCGCGCCGGGGCGGGTTCCGCCGCGGACGGGGGCGGGGGCTTCGGCGGGGTCAGCAGCTGCCGGAGGAGGGCGCCGTAGCGGGACACCGGTGCGCCGCGGTCGGCGGACAGGTCGACGACGCCGCCCCGGCCGCCCTCCCGGGCCACACGGGAGGCGGTGGCACAGCCGACGCCGGAGGCGGCGCCGGTCGCGATGACGGTCCGTCCGTCGAAACGGCCGGGCACGATCCGCTCGGTCCACGTCCCCTCGGCCGCCCCGACGGTCGGCGCGGTCCCGTCGTTGCGCGCAGCACCGGGTCGTCGACCGCCTCCCGGAGAAGCGCACCCTGGCCGAGTTCGGCCAACTGCCGCAGCGGGAGCCGGCTCACCGGGGCGAGCGCCTGCTCGTCGGCGTCTCCCCGGTCGAGCAGCGCCCGCCCCCCGGGGGTGCGCCGCCCCTCCTCGGCCGTGCTCTGCGCGGCCAGCGGCTTCGGTTCCTCGGCCGTGCCGTCCCCTCTCGTGGGATCCTCCCGACCGTGGTCGGCGGAGAGGCGTCGGAGCGTGGTCGACCTGGTTGACCACAGTGACGGCAGCCCGCCCGGCAGCCGCACCACCACCCCCCGCCCCCCTGACGGCCTCCCCGGCAGCGGGAGCGTGCCGAAGGCCCCTCCCGGCCCCCGGGCCCCTGCCCGGCCGAGTCGCACGGCGACCGGTGGACGGGCCGGCCGGGGAACCGCGCCGCCCCGTCCGCCGCAGGCAGTCCCGCATCCGCGTCGCCGGCGGTCCGGGGACGATTAGTATTCCGGTTCGTCACTTGTCGTGAAGGAGCCGAACGTGGACCCCACCCCCTCGCCGCGGACCCAGGGCCGCCCCGCGCACGTCACCGGCCGGTGGACGACCCCGCCGCCGAACGCCCGCCCGCGCGGGACTCCCCCGGGTGCGGTGCCGCGCACCCCCCACGCCCGTCCCCGGGGGCGGGCGTGAGCACGCGGGTCCTGGTCACCGGGGGTTCCTCCGGGCTGGGGCGGGCCCTCGTCGAGCACTACGCCGCGGCCGGTTGCCGGGTGCTCGTCGCCGACCTCGCCGAACCCGCGGCCCCGCCCGCCGGTGAACTCGTCTACCAGCGGTTGGACGTGCGTTCCGAGGCCGACTGGGCCACGGTGCGCGAGTGGTGCCGCATCCACTGGGACGGACTGGACCTCCTCGTCAACAACGCCGGGGTGGCCGCGGCCGGGCGGATGGAACGCCTCACCGACGCCGACTGGGACCGGGTCCTGGACGTGAACCTGCGCGGTGCGGTGCTCGGCTGCCGCACCTTCGTGCCCGTGTTCAAGGCGCAGCGCAGCGGCCACATCGTCAACGTCGCCTCGCTGGCGGGGCTGGTGAACCCGCCGGGCCTGTCCGCCTACAACGTGTCCGAGGCGGCGGTGATCTCCCTGTCGGAGACCCTGCGCCACGAACTGGCCCCCTGGGGCGTGCACACCACGGTGGTGTGCCCCGGGTTCATGCCCACCGGCCTGGACGCGGGACTGCGCGGCCCCGACCCGGTGCTCGCCCGCAGGGCCGCCGACCTGATCCGCGGCGGCAGGCTCACCCCCCAGCAGGTGGCCGCGCAGGTCGCCAAGGCCGTCGCCCGACGCCGTTTCCTGGTCAACCCCCACCCCGAGGGGCGGCGCGCGCTCCGCCTCAAACGCTGGTGGCCGTCCCTGGTGGATCGGCGGACCGCCCGGTCGTGGCGGCGCACCGCGCTCCGGCTCGACGAACAGGACGCCCGGGCGGGACGCCTCCCCGGGTGAGGAGGCCGCCTCCCGGTCGGTCGGCGGCACCGGCGGTCACTGCCCGCGGGGCCGGTTCCTGGGCAGGACGCTGATCGTTCCCGACTCCTCCAGGATGGCGTAGTCGATCTGCGCCATGCTGGAGATGCCCTGGCTAGCGCGGGCGGCCGCGAGGATCTCGCTCTCGTCGATGTGGTGCTTGGCCATCGGCTCGGCCAGCACCTCGCCCCTGGCCACCAGCACCACCGGCACGCTCTGCGTCACCCTGGTGAACCAGCCGAACCGCCACCGCAGGAAGTCGGCGGTGCGCTCCACCGCCACCAGGGTGAGGATCACCAGGGCGGCGTTGGTGAGGGAGAAGTCGTCGCCGAGCAGCGCCTGCTGCGTGGCCTCGGACACCACCAGCAGCAACAGCAGGTCGAAGGTGGTGATCCGGGCCATGCTGCGTTTTCCGGCGAGCCGGAAGATCACCAGCAGGACGACGTAGACCGCCAGGGCGCGCAGGACCGGGTCCACGGGTTCTCCTCCGTCTCAGGGGTAGACGAACTGCCAGAACCGCACCGGCTCCGAGCCTTCGACGCCGATCCGGGCCCGGTGCAGCCACGTCCGCTCGGCCCGCAGGTCGAAGGCGACCGCCAGCGGCTCCTCGGCCCGGTCCGTGTCGAACTCGTAGACCAGCGTGCCGGTGCCGCCGACCACCCTCGACGGCTGCGGGGTGACGCTTTCGACCGTGACCGTCTCCAGGAAGTCCTGGGAGACCCCCAGCCAGATCCGGCCCTCCCGCACCGCCTGGGGGGCGACGCGCACCTCCAGGGTGGTGGGGCTGTGGCCGCGCACGAACCGCTCGTAGGCCACGTGCACCACCCCGTCGGGGCTTCCCGCACCGGCCCAGCTCAGCGGCCCGCCCCCGAACAGTCCCGCCAGCGCCAGGGCGAGCAGCAGCGCCGCCAGCACCCACGCGGCCCGCTCCACCCGCCACTCGCGCCGTTGGAAGGCCACGTCGTCGCGGATGTCCACCTCGCTGCTGTCGCCCATGGCGGCGTCCCCTCCCCGGCTCCGCGCGGTGCTCGACGTCCACGCCCGTGGACGTGCCTGCCGTACTTGCCGCGAAGGCGTGCGGCGAAACCGCGCCCGGAGGCGCTAGGGGACCCCCACCCGTTCGGCGAGGAAGTCCTCCCAGCTCCGCCCGCCCGTGACCGCGCCCGGCGGGGCCAGGTTCGCGCCCTCCCGGTAGGCGCGGCCGATCCGGCCCGGGGTCCGCACCGGCAGCAGCAGCCGGTGTTCGCCGCGCGCCCGCAGGTATCCGCGGACCAGGTCGCCCACCGCGTACACCTTCGGCCCGGCCAGGTCGGGCACCCGTCCGGCGGGCCCGCCGAGGGCCAGCGCCACCAGCCGGGCCGCCACCTCGCCCGCGTCCACCGGCTGCAGCCGCAGCCCCGTGGGGACGGGCACCACCGGGATCTTCGCCAGGTTCCGCACCCCGGCCAGGACCAGGTCGTGGAACTGGGCGGCGCGCAGCACCGTCCACGGCACCCCCGAGTCGGCCACGGCCCGCTCCGCGCGGTGTTTGGCCCGGTAGAAGCCCAGGGGGACGCGGTCCACCCCGATGATCGAGATGAACACCAGGTGCCGTACCCCGGCCCGGGCGGCGGCGCGCGCCAGGGTGCGGGCCGCCGTGTCGTCGCCCCTGGGGGCGCCCGCCAGGTGCAGCACGGTGTCGGCCCCGTCCACCGCGGCGTCGACACCCACGTCCCGGCGCAGGTCCCCGACCGTGTACTCGACGCCGTCCCCGGACGTGTGGCGGCGCCGGCTGAGCACCCGCACCTCGCGGCCCGCCTCCCGCAGCAGCGGCACGGCGTGCCGCCCGAGTGTGCCGGTGCCCCCGGTGACCAGAACAGGTGGGGTCATGGTCGCGCTCCAATCCTCGGCTCCCGGGTCCGCTTCCCCGACCGTCGTCCGGGATGCGGGCCCGGGGCCGCCGTCGGCGCGGGGAGTCTGTCGGTGCCCGCCGCTACCCTCCGCGTCGTGGGAACGGTCGCGGCGGGTACTCCCCGCCGCGGGACGCCGCTCCTCCTCCCGCCCGCGACGGCCGCGCCGCCGCGGGCGCCCCGTGCCGACCCGGACGACGTGAAAGGACCCCCGTGAGCTGGGACGTGCTCCTGATGCCGCTGCCCGACGAGATCGCCTCGGTGAACGACCTCCCCGACGACCACGAGCCCCCCTCCGGTGGGTCCGGCCGAGCGGGTCCTGGCCCGCCTGCGCGACGCCGTGCCCGACGTCGACCTGACGGACCCGGCCTGGGGCCTCCTGACCGGTCCGAGCTGGTCGATGGAGGTCGACATCGGTTCCGAGGTCCCCGTGCGCTCGGTCACGCTGCACGTCCGCGGCTCCGGCGACGACGTCCTCCCCGTGGTGCTGCGCATCGCCGCGGCACTGGGCTGCCGGGCCGTGGACTACTCCACGGCGGAGCTCCTCACCGGCGCGGAGGACCTCGCGGGCTGGCACGGCTTCCAGGGCTACCGGGACCGGGTGTTGGGGCAGGAGTGAGCCGCGCCCGCCCCGGCGGGCGCGGGGCTCACCGGCGTCAGCCGCGCAGGAAGTCGAGCAGGGCGCTGTTGACTTCTTCGGCGTGCGTCCAGTTGATGGCGTGCGGGCCGCCCTCCACGACCACGTACTCCAGGTCCTTGATCAGCCCGGGCAGCCGGTTCGCGGTGGCGTCGATCGGCAGGATGCGGTCGGCGTCGCCGTGCATCGCCAGCACGGGCACGTCGATACGGGGCAGGTCGGCGCGGAAGTCGGTGAGCCAGGTCCGCACGCAGGCGTAGGTGGCGTGGGCCGAGGACGAGGCGGCCACGGCGAAGCTGTTCTGCCACGCTTCCCTGCTGATCCGGACCCCGTCGAGGACGTCGACGTTGTAGAAGTCGTCGAAGAAGTTCTTGTAATGGACGAAGCGGTCGGCGAGGATCGCCTCCTCGATGCCCTTGAACACGCTGGAGTCCACGCCCTCGGGGTTGTCGTCGGTCCTGAGCAGGAACGGCTGGAGCGCTCCGAGCAGCACCGCCTTGCTGATCCGTGCCGAACCGTAGCGGCTCAGGTAGCGGACCACCTCACCGGTGCCCATGGAGAAGCCGACCAGGACGGCGTCGGACAGGCCGAGGTGTTCGACGAGGGCGTTCAGGTCGGCGGCGAAGGTGTCGTAGTCGTAGCCGACGGTGGTGTGGGTGGACCGGCCGAAGCCGCGCCGGTCGTAGGTGATGACCCGGTATCCCGCTTCCAGCAGCACCCGTTCCTGCTTCTCCCAGGAGTGTCCGTTGAGCGGGTAGCCGTGGATCAGCACGACGGGCCGACCGCTGCCGTGGTCCTCGTAGTAGATCCCGATGGGCGAGGAGTTCTCGGTGCCGACGGTGACGAAAGACATGGCCCACTCGCCTTCTGCGGTAGTGACATCGATGAGCGGGACACGGTTGTTCCCGTGCGCCCGTGCGGACGACTACCGACCCGCACCCCCGTGTCACCCCGTCCGGCCCGGATATGGGGGAGGATCACGGCACTCTTGGACGCGGCACTACCCGGCTTTTCCGCGACCTCCGCCACCCGGAAGCGCCGTACCGCTGTCCGGCAGCCACCGGCCCGTTCCCAGGCCTTTTCCGGTGTCGTCACGGAACCGCTGCCACCGACCGTCCCGGGGCCGGAGACAGCGGTGGTCTACGGTGGGGCCGTGGACCAGGTCGAAACGATCGTGGCACTCGTCGGCGACACGCTCGGCCCCGAGGCCGTCGGCGTCTACCTGCACGGCTCCTCGGTGCTCGGCGGCCTGCGCCCGGCCAGCGACCTCGACCTGCTCGTCGTCTCCCGGCGCGGCATGGACGACCGGGAGCGGCGGAGACTCCTGGACGGGCTGCTCGCGGCCTCCGGTTTCGAGGGCGGGCTGCGGCCGGTGGAGCTCACCGTCGTCGTCCACTCCGAGGTCCGCCCGTGGCGCTTCCCGCCCACCGGCGACTTCCAGTACGGCGAGTGGCTGCGCGACGCGTTCAAGGCCGGTGCCCTGCCCCGGCCGCGGCCGATGCCGGACCTGGCGCTGCTGCTCACGATGGTGTTGGCGGGCGACCGTCCGCTCGCCGGTCCCCCGCCCGCGCGGCTCCTCGACCCCGTCCCGCACGCCGACCTGGTGCGGGCGAGCGTCGCGGGCCTCCCGGAACTCCTCGCCGACCTGGACGGCGACACCCGCAACACGGTGCTGACCCTCGCCCGCGTTTGGACGACGCTCGCCACCGGCGAGATCCGGTCCAAGGACGCCGCCGCGGACTGGGCGCTGGCCCGCCTCCCCCCGGAGCACCGCCCCGTGCTGGAGCACGCCAGGGACCTGTACCTGCACCGCCGCTACTCCGAGGAGCGGTGGAGCGGCGAACTGCGGGCGCGGGTGCGTCCGCACGTGGCACGGGTGCTCGCCGAGATCGACCGGCTCACGCCCCGCTGAGGCCCGCGTGCGGGAACCGGGGCGCACCGGAGCGGTGACAGCGCGCCGTCGCCCCGGTGCCGCACGCCGGACAATCCCGTTGTCCGTCCGTCCCGCTTCTGGGAGGCTGGCGCCATGATCGACACGGGACTCGCAGCCAAGACAGTGCTGGTCACCGGTGCCGGCCGGGGCATCGGCGCAGCCATCGCCCGCGCGTTCGCCGCACAGCGGGCGCGGGTGGCCGTGCACTACCTGCCCTCGGCACCACCCGCCCCCGACGGGGTGCGCTGGGAGCACGAGGTCCCGCCGCTGCGGGAGGTGGAGGCTCTGGTGGACGAACTGGACGGGGCGGTGGCGGTCGCGGCGGACCTGTCCGCCCCGGACGCCGCCACGCGGCTGTTCGACCAGGTCGAGGCGCGTCTGGGGCCGGTCGACGTGTTGGTGAACAACGCCGCGCACTGCGAGACGCCCGACACCGTGGACACGCTCACCGCCGAGGGTCTGGGCCGCCACTACCGGGTCAACGCGATCGCGCCCGCCCTGCTCACCGCCGAACTCGCCCGCCGCGCCCCCGACACCGACCCGCCGTGCGTGGTCAACATCTCCACTGACGCCGCCCGCGCCTTCCCCGGCCAGATCGGCTACGGCACCTCCAAGGCCGCCCTGGAGGCGTTCACCCGGGCCGCGGCACTGGACCTGGCGCCCCGGGGAATCCGGGTCAACGCCGTGGCTCCCGGACCGGTGCAGACCGGCTGGATGGACGCGGACCTGGTCGAGCAGGTCCGTCCACTCATTCCGCTGCGCCGTGTCGGGGAGCCCGCGGACATCGCCGACGCCGTGGTCTTCCTCGCCTCCCGCCAGGCCCGCTGGATCACCGGGCAGGTGCTGCAGGTCGCCGGAGGCCACGCCCTGTGACCCGGCCCGGGGTGTCGAGCGCCGCCCCGACGGGGACCGCACCCGCCGGGGCGGCGCTCAGCGGGCGTGCGGGCCGGGCTGCGCGGTGAGGCTGGTCCGCGCCACCAGACCCCTGTCGTCGAACTCGACGCCCAGCTCGAAGCCGGGGCCGGTGAGGACCAGCCCGCCGTCCGGGGTCGTCTGCTGTCCCAGGCCCCGCCGGGCGGCGTAGCCGGCCAGGGCACGCCGGTGGTCCGACAGCGGGAGTTCGGCGACGGCCTGCTGGATCACCCGCATGGTCCGCGCCGGTTCGGGGGCGGGCAGTGTGAACTCGGGGTGCTCGATGAGGCAGGCCACGCGGGTTCCCCCGCCCACCTCCCCGGTGTAGGAGGTCCACCGGCCGCCCAGGACCTTGGCGGCCTCGGTCAGCAGGAACGCGACCTGCGCCGGGTGCTGCGGGTTCCCGGGCAGTGCGGCGAAGGGAACCTCGGCGTTGGCCAGTTCGGGGATGCCGAGCCGCTCACCGTGCGCGCGGACCTCGGCGGAGAGCCGCGTCAGCTCCTCGGGGAAGCCGCTGGGGTTCGCCCAGGCCCACATCCACGACCCCGGCCCGGGGGCGGCGCTGCCCAGGAGGTGGAAGCGTTCACAGGTCAGCGTCCGCTCCCCGACGAAGTCGAACCGGGGGGCTTGCAGGTCGACGTGCCAGTTGTGCTCGCCGAGGACGTCGACGAGGTGGAGCTGGTGCTCCAGGGAGAACAGGGCGGCGTCGTCCAGCAGGTCGGTCAGTGCGGTGATCTTCGGCATGCCGGGATACTAGGGGACGGCGACGACACCCGCCGCCCGCCGCGGTGTTCCCCGGTCCCCCTCCGGTCCGGCCCGCCACGGCTGTGGCAAAAAGCCGCCGCTGCGCTCTTGATGCTGGTCACCACACCGAACACCGTCCAGGGGACGGCGGGGCCGAACGGCCCTCGCGGAGGCCGCCCCGTCCCGCGAGGTGACCGGTTCCGGCCACGGTCCGACCGGTCCGGCCCCACCCCGCCGCGTGTCCCGGTGCGCGGCGTCACGGACCGTCGCCCTCCGGAGGACTCGGGGGATGCTCCGGGGTCTCCAGCAGGTGCGGGGTGGCGTACACCCAGCGGCCCGCGGCCTCCTGGTAGAGGCCGGAGACGCCGGACCGGGTGAGCAGCAGGAAGCGTTCGGTGCCGTGGTCCTGGACCAGGTTGTCCAGGTGGCTTCGGAGGACGGCGAGGCCGCGAGCGGCCCGGCGTACAGGGTCACCGGCCCGGCGTACAGGGTCACGAGGTCGTCGTCCACGAGGGGTCGCCTTCCGGGGTCGTGCGGGTGTGCGGGGGTTCGGGGAAGGGGCGGACCGGGGCCGGGGAAGGAACTGCCCCGGCCCGCCCGCAGCAGACCGGTCGCCCGCGCCCCCTGAGCCGTGCGGGCGACCGGCGGTCGGTGCGGCTACGGGCGCGGCCGGGTCCGGTCGCGCCGGGGCAGTCCCGGTTTCGGCCGGGCGCGCAGGAGTCCGGCCGGTTCGGCGACGGTGGCGGTGCAGGCCAGCACGGTCAGGCCGGTGTACCGGAACCGCGGTGTGGGCACGGCGGTGGCCTCGGGCGCCCCGGCGGCATCGTGGAACTGGCAGATCTCGCAGTGGGGGCAGGGGCCGGTCCCTCACCGGGCCGCCGCCCGGCCGTCCTCGGCACAGGGGTGGCCGTCCCAGTGCACGACGGAGTAGACGCCCTCCTGCCAGGGGGCCAGGCGGCCCCACCGGCTGGCCAACCGGTCCACCAGGAACAGGCCGCGCCCGTGCTCGCGGGACGGGTCGTCGGGTTCGACGACGTGCGGGACCGAGTTCCAGCGGCGCGGGGCCAGGGTGCGCACCTCCGTCCACACGCCGCGCTCGGTCACGTTCACCCGCACCGTGAAAGACTCCCCCGGGTCGCCGGAGTGGGTGTGCCGGATGGCGTTGGTGGCGAGCTCGGACACGATCAGCTCGACCCGGCCGACCGCGTCCGAGGACGCGGTGGCCTGCGGGCACGACCGGATCGCCTCGACCACGAACCGGCGTGCGGCGGCCACACTCGCGGGAAGACCGGGAAAGGACGCGGAGACGACGGTCACCGGGCCACTGCCTTCCCGGGGTGGAGGACACGGGGGACACGGGGGCGGTTTCGGGGTGACCGCCACAATTCAGACAAAAGGCGGAGGGTAGCCTGGGACATGGATTCTTCACCTGCTCACTCAGGTCGAGGAGTCAAGGCCCTGGTTCGGCGTTGCAGCGCCGAATCGGGGCCGTTGTCGCTTCGTCAGAGGCGACAACTCAACACTCCAGTACCGAGTAACGTTTTTCTAGCCATAGCGCCGTTCTCTGAATATCTATGAAGACCTAGACTGAACAGCACTAGCTCGGTTCTAAGGAGTCGTAGAACTGTGGTGAAGCACCCCCCGGCATGGTCTCGCTTCGGTGCCGAGGTACGTCGGTTACGCCTCCAAGCAGGGTATTCACAGACCCAACTCGCCAAGGCGATACCACTCAGCCAGAGTATGCTCAGTGGTATCGAACTAGGCCACAAAGGCTCCAAAAGGGATCATGCGGAAGCTCTCGACCGGGCCTTCAACACCGACGGCAGGCTTGTCCGCCTCTGGGATTCGTTGAACTCCACACCATCCCACCCCGACTGGTTCCAGGAAGTGCTCAAACTAGAGCGCAAAGCGGTAGAAATCCGGCAATATCAGCCAATCGTGATGCCTGGATTGTTGCAGACTGAGGACTACGCTCGGGCTTTGATTCGTCCCGCCCAGCCGTGGGCGAATGCCGCCAAGGTTGAGGAACTCGTCCACGCCCGCATGGGTAGACGCGAAATCCTGACCGTCCCGGACCGTCCGCTTAGTTGGTTCGTCGTGGACCAAGTCGTCATCGACCGCGTCATTGAGAGTCCTGCGGTGATGAAGGAGCAACTGACGTACCTGCTGAGCCTGATCGAGGACTCCGTAATCCGGTTCCAGGTCGTATCACAGGAGACACCAGTACATCCTGGTTCATCCGGGGCAATCAGGATCATGACCTTCGACGACCGTCCCACAATGGTCTACACAGACCATGCCTTGGGAGGTCATCTCTCGGCTCAGACCGAGGAGGTCCGATACTGCTCGGCGATATTCTCGGCACTACAGTCCGAAGCGCTGTCCCCCAGCGACTCTGCGGACTACATCCGCAGCAGAAAGGACCAACTATGAGCACTGGCTACACGGATCACAACAGGCTCCGGTGGCACAAGTCCAGCTACAGCGGCGGTAACGGCGGCGACTGCGTCGAGGTCGCCGTCTCCTGGCACAAGTCCAGCTACAGCGACGGTGGCGGCGGTAACTGCGTCGAGGTGGCCGAGACTCCCGAGGCCGTCCTGATCCGCGACACCAAGCACCGCGACCTCGGACACCTCCACTTCTCCCCCACCGAATGGGCCACCTTCCTCGCCAACCTCAAACACGACCACCTGTAACCCCGACACCCGATCCCCCTTGGCACGGGGGCCATGATCGGCATCGAGCATGGCACCCGTGCCAGGGCCGGCAGGAATGTGCCGCTGCCCCACGGAGAAACCCCATGCCATCCCCCGCCCGCTCCGCCGTTCCGCTCGCCCTGTCCCTGTCCGCGCTGCTGGCGCTCACCGGCTGCGCGTCCCTGTTCGGCCCCGGCCTGGAGGAGCTGCTGCTGCCCCGCAACGCCTTCTCCGGCTACACGGTGCACAGCGTCGACGCCGACGAGGTCCGGCAGGGGCCGTCCTCGCCGTCGTTCACGGAGATCGAACCGCGGGAGTGCGCCGACACCCTCGCCGAGGCGCGGCCCGACCTGCTGCCGGAGGGGGTCGAGGCGGTCGCGGCGCAGCAGGCCACCCCGAACCGGCGCGGCACCCCGGAGACCGTGTACCACTACACGCTGGCCACCGGCGACCTGTCGGGCACCCCCACCCCCGAGTCGGTGAAGCGGCTGCTGACCGACTGCTTCACCTTCACTGGACGCATCGAGGACGAACCGGTGACGGGGGCCTTCCAGAGCCTGCCCAGCGACGCTCTGCCCGAGGGCGGCGACGGCGTCCTCGTGACGTCCACGCCCGCGGGCGGCGGCCCGTCGGTGGAGGTGCGGATGGCCTGGGGCCGGGTGTCAGAGGTCCACTTCCTGCTGGTGGCGGTCACCCTCGGCGCGGACTCCTCCCCGCTGTCCCCGGAGGACCTCACCGCCGAGTGCCTCATGGAGGACCCCGCTGCCACCCCGCACATCGACGAGCTCATGGAGTGCACGGACCGCATGCGGGACCAGGCGGTCGAGGACGCGGCCGCCGAGCGCGCCGACCGCTTCGACGCGCTCCTGGCCAAGGCCGTGGACCGGTTGGCGGAGCGGGCCTGAGGCCCCGCGCGGCACGCGGCCCCGACTCCGGGCACCCGAGCACCGGGGCCGGTCTCAGCCCAGCTGGTCGAGGTGGCGGATGGCGCGGGTGCTGCCGGACTGGGCGGCGCGCCGCCACCAGTACTGGGCGCCGCCCACGTCGCCGCGGCCCTGCAGCAGACTGCCGAGGTTGGCCATCGCGTCGATGTCGCCCGCCTCGGCGGCCCGCCGGTACCACTGCTCCGCGCCGAAGGTGTCGCGGCGGTTCTCCAGCAGCACCCCCAGGTTGACCATCGCGTCGATGTTGCCGGACTCGGCGGCGCGCCGGTACCACTGCTCCGCGCCGAGGATGTCGCCGCGCTGCTCCAGCAGGTTGCCGAGCAGGGCCATGGCGCGGATGTTGCCGCCCTCGGCGGCGCGCCGCCACCAGGTCTCGGCCTCGGCCGCGTCGCCCCTGCCGTAGAGCAGGTTGCCGAGGGTGTGCATGGAGGCGACGTGGCCCGCCTCTGCCGCGCGGCGGTGCCAGGTCTCGGCCTCGGCCGTCTCCCCGCGGTCCTTGAGCAGGTCGCCGAGGTTGACCATGGCGTCGGGGTCGCCGGCTTCGGCGGCGCGCCGGTACCACTGCTCGGCCTCGGCCGTGTCGCCGCGCTCCCGGGAGAGGAGGGCGAGGTTGAACATGGAGTCGATGTGGCCCGCCTCGGCCGCGCGGCGGTACCAGGACTCGGCTCCGGCGACATCGCCCTGCTCGCGGTGGCGCAGGCCGAGCGTGAACATGGTCTGCGGGTCGCCCGCGGGCGGTGGGGAGCCGTAGGAGGGGGGCGGCGCGGGCGGGTACGGGCCGGGGGCCGCGTACCCGGTGGGGTGGGGCGGCGGCGCCTGCGGCGGATAGGGGCCCGGGGCGGGATAGCCGGTGGGGTGGGGCGGCGGACCCTGCGGCGGATACGGCCCGGGCGCGGCGTACCCGGTGGCGTGGGCCGGCGGGGGTCCGGACGGGTACTGGCCGGTGGCATACGGCGGCGGGGCCGGGGCGGACGGCGGCGGGGGCGTCTGCGGGGCGGCGGGCACGGGCCGCTCGGTGTGGACGGGCGACGCGGCGGGGGACGGGGCGAGGGGGGCCGCCCCGCCCTGCGGGCCGGCCCCGGCGGCGCGGCGGATCAGTTCTCCCAGCTCGTCGCTGGCGGGCCGCTCCGCGGGCTCCTTGGCCAGCATCCGGGCGACGAGGTCGGCCAGTTCGGCGGGGATGTCGGGCCGGGCCTCCAGGACGGGCGGCGGGGGCTGGGTGAGGTGCTGGGCCATCAGCGCGGGCAGGGTGCCGCTGAAGGGCACCCTGCCGGTCAGCATCGTGTGCAGGACCGCGCCGAACGCGTAGACGTCGCTGCTCGCGTCGACCTCCTCGCCCTTCCACTGCTCGGGCGGCATGAACGCCGGGGTGCCCAGCGCGGTTCCCACGGCGGTGAGCTGGCTGGTCGCGTCCGCGATGTGGGCGATGCCGAAGTCGCAGATCTTGACGTGCCCGGTGTCGAGCAGGAACAGGTTGCCGGGTTTGAGGTCGCGGTGCACCACCCGGTGGGCGTGCGCGGCCCGCAGCGCCTCGGCGGCCTGCACGGAGACCGACACCAGCAGGTCCAGCGGCAGTCCTTCGGGGTGGTCGGCCAGCACCGCGCCCAGGTCGCGGCCGCGCAGCAGCTCCATGACGAGGAACAGCTGCCCGTCGTGGCGGCCGAAGTCGTGCACGGCGGTGATGCCGGGGTGCTGGATGCCGGCGGCGATGCGCGCCTCCCGCTGGAAGCGGCGGATCAGGACGTCGTCGCCGCCTCCCCCGACGATGACCTTGACGGCGACCTCGCGTTCCAGATGCGGGTCGAAGGCCCGCCACACCTCGCCCATTCCGCCCCGTCCCAGCCGTTCCTCCAGCCGGTACCGGCCCGCCAGCACCATTTCGGACTGCACCCGCGACTCCCTTGGACAACCGCCGCCGTTTTCCTTACTTCTTTACCGCAGTGTGCCGGTTGCTCCGGTGACCGGATCCCGCCCCGGCACGGGGGTTGTGCGGTCCTTCCAGTGTCGGTGCCGGTCACAGCGGGGCGGTAGGGTCGCCGCCATGACCGGACCGGTACTGCGGGCGAGAGAGTGGTGCGGGCGCACCTGGGACGACCCGTCGGAGGAGACCCTGCACGCCCTGCTGGCCGACCTGAACCTGGCCCACCGGTTCGTGGTCGTCGAGCGGCTGGGCCGGCGTCCCCGCGGCCACCACTCCATGCGGGTCCACCTCAACGACGACCTGAGCTACCGGGTGGAGTACCGCGAGGGCGGCGCGGACCGGCACTTCTGGGCGCACGTGCCGCGCCCGCCCGAGATGCTCGCCCCCCCAGCCCGTCGCCGGGATCCTGGCGGACTGGGCGGCGGGGCGGCCGGGGTGGCGCGGGGCCCTGCCGCGGCGGCCGTGGTCGGCGGAGGACGACCCGGACCGGGCGCCCGGGGAGTCGTGCCCCCTCAAGCGCGGGGGGTGAAGGCCCGCAGCACCGCGTCGACCAGGGCGTCGGTGTAGTCGGGGGTGAGCGGCCCCTCGTGCAGCAGCCAGCGCCGGTACAGGGGGGCGTAGAGCAGGTCGAGGAGTAGGCCGAGGTCGGCGTCGGCGGCGATCTGCCCGGCGCGCTGGGCGCTGCGCAGCCGTTCCCGGGTGGCCTCCTCCACCGGTTCGGCGACCTGCCGGCGGTAGGCGGCGGCCAGTTCGGGGTCGGCGGCGACCTCGTTGTTGAGGGCGCGCAGGGGGGCTTCGAATGCGGGGGTGGCGAACTCGGCGGCGGTGGCGCGCATGAGGGTCTTGAGGTCGGCCTCGATGTCGCCGGTGTCGGGCAGCGTGATGTCGCCCTCCGCGGTCTGGCTGAGTGCCAGCACCGCGTCGAGCAGGAGCGCGCCCTTGGACGGCCACCAGCGGTAGATGGTCTGCTTACCCACTCCGGCGCGGGCGGCGACGGCCTCGATCGTCAGTCTCGGATAGCCGGTCTCGGCGACGAGTGCGCGGGCCGCGTCGAGGATCGCGCGGCGGGAGCGTTCGCTGCGGCGTCGGGGGTCGGGGTTCCTGGGCGGTGTCACCCCCACAGAATAGACGAGACGTTCCGTCTTGACAGGAGGGCGGCCGAGGAGCACCCTGGACACTGAACGAAACGATACGTCTCGTCTTGTCTGCGGGGCGGCAACTACCGAGGAGGGCGCCATGACCGCGCACACGTCCCCGTCCCGCGTCTGGTTCGTCACCGGAGCCTCCCGCGGCCTGGGCCGGGTCGTCGCCGAGGCCGCCCTGGAGCGCGGCGACCGCGTGGTGGGCACGGCCCGCGACACCGCCCCGCTCGCCGGCCTGGCCGAGCAGTACGGGGGCCGCCTGCTGGCCCTGCCCCTGGACGTGACCGACCGCGCCGCGGTGTTCTCCGCGGTGCGGCAGGCCGTCGACGCGTTCGGCCGCCTGGACGTCGTGGTCAACAACGCGGGCCGGTTCCTGCTCGGCATGGTGGAGGAGACCACCGAACAGCAGGCCCGCGACCACCTGGACGTCAACCTCTTCGGCGCGCTGTGGGTGCTCCAGGCCGTCCTGCCGCACCTGCGCGCCCAGGGGTCGGGCCACATCCTCCAGGTCACGACGATGGCCCCGTTCGGCGGGTTCGCCTCGGTGGGCCTGTACGGCGCGGGCAAGGCCGCGCTCGACTCGGTGGGCGCCGCCCTGGCCATGGAGGTGGAGCCCTTCGGGATCAGGGTCACGATGGTGCAGCCCCGCGGCTACGCGACCGAACTGTTCACCCGGGGCGCCACCCTCGCCGCGGAGAGGCCGGAGTACGCGCCGCTGCGCGCCCGCCTCGCCGCGATGTGGAGCGGGGTCGAGGACGCCGACCCCGCCAAGGCCGCCCCGGCGCTGCTGGAGCTGGTGGACATGGCCGATCCGCCCCGGCGGCTGGTCCTCGGCGGTGAGGCCAACACCCGGGTGCGGCAGATGCTGCTGGCCCTGGCCGCGGAGCACGCGCGCACCGAGGAGCTGAGCGGCCGGGCCGGCTGACCGCGGCCCCGGCCGCACCCGCGCTTGCGTGCGTGGCCGGTTGCGGCCACGCGCGGAAAGCGCGTCCGCTCCTAGGCTGGAGGCCCACCGGTTCCCCGACGACGGGAGGAGGCCCCCGTGGCAGTGACCCGCGGACTCCTGTGGTGCGGCGCGGCCGCCGGTCCGCTGTTCGTCGCGGTGTTCACCGTCTCGGGTGCGCTGCGTCCCGGCTACGACCCGCTGCGCCACCCGGTCAGCTCCCTGGCGCTGACCCCGGCGGGCTGGACCCAGGTGGCGAACTTCCTGGTCACCGGAGCGCTGCTGACGGCCTTCGCGGTCGGGGTGCGCCGGGCGCTGGGCGGGCGCGCCGGGATCCTTCCGTGGCTGCTGGGCGCCTGCGGGGTCGGGCTGGTCGGGGCGGGGCTGTTTCCCACCGACCCGGTGAGCGGCTATCCGCCGGGCAGTCCCGACGCGCTGGTCTACACCCCGCTCGGCGCGGCCCACGACGGCCTGTCGATGCTGTTCTTCCTCGGCCTGCCGCTGGCCTGCCTCGCCTTCGCGCTCCGGTCCGCGCGCGGCGGGCGGTGGCCGGCGGCGGTCTGCAGCGGGCTCGGCGCGGCCGTCTTCGTCCTCTTCTTCCTGCTGGCCAGTCTCGGCTTCGCCCAGCAGCCCGGCCTGGTCGAGGTGGGCGGCCTCTACCAGCGGCTGTCGGTCGGCACGGGGCTGGCGTGGACCACCGCGGTCGCCCTGGTGCTGCTGCGCGACACCGCCCGCAGCACCGCCGCCCCCGGCGAACGGCTGACCTCCCCCGGTTGACAGCGGCGCCGCCACCCCCTGTAATTGCTCCCTGTGTCGCGTGCCGCCGACCAGGTGGACGGCGGCGGCATGGAGGCACCGTCACATCCGGGGAGCCAGTCGTGAGTCCACAGACGCCCCTCATCTGATCCGGCCGCCGCGGCCGCCTCTGCCGTTGCCGCGCCCGACGCCGTCGTGTTCCCGTTGTCCGTGGCCGTTTCCGGCCATCGCGGACCATCACCGACCCGCTATTCGGAACTATTCTCCGATATATCGCTTCACGGGTCTTCTGTCGTCACGCGCTCCACCGTGCCGCCGCTCTCGCCGGTCGGGCCACGGCCCCGCGCGTGTCCTCGCCGTCACCGTTTCCCAGGACCTTCGAGGAGTCCGGTTTGTCCACCTCACAGACCCCGAACCCGTTCGACCGCCCCGAGCCGTACGTCAGCGACTTCAACCGCCCGGTCGTCGAGGAGTTCCGCGCCAACGGCGGACGCGTCGGCGGCCCCTTCGAGGGCAGCGACCTGCTGCTGCTCACCACGACGGGCGCCCGCTCCGGCCGCGAGCAGACCAGCCCGCTGGGCTTCCTCCGCGACGGCGAACGGCTGCTGGTCGTCGCCTCCGCGGCCGGCGCGCCCCGCCACCCCGCCTGGTACCACAACCTGCTCGCCCACCCCCTGGTGACCGTCGAGGTCGGCACCGAGACCTTCGAGGCGGTCGCGGTCCCCCTGGAGGGCGCCGCACGCGACCGGGCGTTCGCCGAGATCGTCCGCCGGTTCCCCCGCTACGGCGACTACCAGGCCAAGACCGACCGCACCATCCCGGTGGTGGCGCTGGAACGCTCCCCTGTCGAGCCGTCGTCCGGCGAAGCCGCCACCCTCGCCGACAAACTGGTCGAGGTCCACACCTGGCTGCGCGGCCAACTCGACCGGGTGCGCGCCGAGACCGACGCCTACCTCCGCGCCCACGCCGACGCGCCCCGGCGTCCCCCGGCGGGGCTGAACCTGCAGATCCGCCAGCACTGCCTGGCCTTCTGCGAGTCCCTGCACCTCCACCACACCTTCGAGGACGCCGGGCTGCTGCCCGCCCTGGAACAGCAGTACCCGCACCTGCGGGAGACCGTGGCACGGCTGCGCGAGGAGCACCGCACGGTGGAGCGGCTGCGCGCCGCACTCGTCGACCTGCTGGCCGAGGTGTCCACCGCCGACCCCGACCGGTTCCGCGCCGACCTCGACCGGATCACCCGGGAGCTGACGGCCCACCTCGACCACGAGGAACGGGAGCTGCTGCCCGTCCTGGCCGCCGTCCCGTTCCCGCCCGGCGGCGCGGACTGAGCCGGCACGGGACCGCGGAGCCCCGGAGCCGTGTCGGCGGTCCGGCCGACCGGCCCCGGGGCGGCGGCCGGTGCGCGGGGTGCGTCTCCACCGCAGCAAAACACCCTCCTCGCCGTCACCGGGATGCTCTGCGCCGCCGGAGGAAGTCCCTCCGTTCCACCGCCCGCCACCCCTCCGCCGCCTCGGCCCCGGGGGCGGGGCGGCCGCCCCTGCCGCGGTCACGCTCCCACCGGAGCGGACCGACCGCTGCTCCACGCCGCGATCAGGGCGTCGACGTCCCGGACGCAGCCGCCGCAGCCGGTGGTGGCCCGGGTGGCGGCGGCGATGTCCCGCCTGCTGCGGGCACCGTCCAGCCACGCGCTCTCCAGCCGGGCGCGGCTGACCGCGTTGCACCGGCACACCAGGACCGCACCCGGCTCCGCGGCCGAAGCGCCGACCGCCACGCCTCCCACCAGCAGGGCCAGCGGGTCCGCGGGCACCGCGGCTCCGCGGTCGTAGAGCTGGCCGATCGTGGCCGCCGAGTCGGGAAAGCCCAGCAGGATCGCGCCGACCACGCGGCCGTCGCGCACCGACAGCTTCGCGTAGCGGCCGCCGTGGGCGTCGTCGACGGTGACGGTCTCGGCGTCCTCGGCGTCGGGAGCGCCGAAGGAGACCAGGTCGATGCCGTCCACCTTGAGCCGGGTGGCCGGACGCGCCCCGGTGTAGCGGGCCTGCGGAGCCGCACCGGTGAGCAGGTCGGCCAGGACCGCCGCCTGCTCGTAGCCGGGCTGCACCAGCCCGCCTCCCCCGCCCGCGTGCTGGGCGCAGTCGCCGATGGCGTGGACGCGCGGATCGGAGGTGGTCAGCGAGTCGTCCACGACGATCCCGCGGTCCACCTGCAGGCCCGCCCCGACCGCCAGCTCGGTGCGCGGACGCACCCCGGCGGCGACGACGAGGACCTCCCCGGCCAGGACACGGCCGTCGTCGAGCTCCAATCCGGTTGCGGGGATCCAGCGCGCCGCCGTCGTCCAGGAGTGGACGGCCACGCCCAGCCGCGCGTAGCGGCCCTCCAGCACGCGGGCGGCCCTCCGGTCCAGTTGGCGGGGCATCAGCCAGGCGGCGGACTCCACCAGGTGCACGCACGCGCCCCGCCGGCCCAGCGCGCGTGCGGCCTCCAGGCCGAGCACACCGCCGCCCAGGACGACCACGGGCGTCCCCGGACGCGTCAGGGCGGTCAGGCGTCGGCAGTCGGCCAGGTCACGAAGGGCGACCACCCCTTCGGCGGGCCCGGCCGCGGTGGCGGCGCCGGGCAGCGGCGGCACCACCGCGCGCGCCCCGGTGGCCAGCACCAGCTCGTCGTAGTGCAGGGTGCTCCCGTCGTCCAGGGCGACGGTGCGGGCGGCCGTGTCGACCGCGGTGGCAGCGGTCCCAGTGCGCAGGGCAAGACCGGGCAGGACGGTTTCCGGCAGCGCGAGGTCGGCCTCGCCGAGTCGGCCGCTGAGGACCTCGGGCAGCAGGACGCGGTTGTAGGGCCCCTCTGGTTCTGCGCCCACCACGGTCAGGCGCAGCCGCTCGCCGGCGGGGTCGCGGCGGGCGACCTCGTCGACGAAGCGGGCCCCCACCATGCCGTGACCGATGACGACGACGTGCCTGGACTGGTGGCTCACCGCTCCTCTCCTCCTCGGCGGTCCGTGTACGGTCGCAGCCGCACCGCGCTGACCTTGAACTCGGGCATGCGGCTGGTCGGGTCCAAAGCGGGATTGGTCAGGTTGTTGGCGGCCTGCTCGCCCGGGTAGTGGAACGGCAGGAACACGGTGTCCAGCCGGGCACCGGGACACGTCCGCACCCGCGCCACGGTGGTGCCGCGCCGGGACTCCACGACGGCCCGCTCCCCGTCGGCCAGACCGCAGCGGGCAGCGGTGTCGGGGTGCACCTCCACGTAGACCTCGGGTTCGGCGGCGGCGAGTTCGCCGATGCGGCGGGTCTGGGCACCCGACTGGTAGTGGCCCATGAGCCGGCCGGTGGTGGCCAGCAGCGGATAGTCGCCGTCGGCCTGCTCGGCGGACGGGCGGTACTCCACGGGCGTGAACCGGGCGCGCCCGTCGGGATGGGCGAAGCTGTCCAGGAACAGGCGCGGGGTGGGCGTCCCGTCCTCGGGGACCGGCCAGTACAGGGCTTCTCCCCCCGCCAACCGCTCCGGGGTGACACCGGAGTAGTCGGCGGCTCCCCCGGCGGAGGCGGCGCGCAGCTCGGCCAGTACCGCGTCGGGGTCGGTGGGGAAGCCCTCGGCGTCCTGCCCCAGCCGCACCGCCAGGCCGTGCAGCACCTCCAGGTCGGTGCGCACCCCCTGCGGGGGTGCCACGGCCCGGCGGCGGCGCAGCACGCGCCCCTCCAGGTTGGTCATGGTGCCGTTCTCCTCCGCCCATTGGGCCACGGGCAGGACCACGTCGGCCAGGGCCGCCGTCTCCGACAGCACGAAGTCGGCCACGACCAGCAGGTCCAGGGCGGCCATGCGGTCGCGCACCCGGGTGGCGTGGGGGGCGGAGACCACCGGGTTGGAACCGAACAGCAGCAGGGCGCGCGGCCCGCCGTCGGCGCCCAGCGCGTCCAGCAGCTCGAAGGCGCTGCGCCCGGGACCGGGCAGGCCGTCGGGGTGCACCCCCCACACGGCGGCGACGTGCGCGCGGGCCGCCGCGTCGTCGATGCGACGGTAGCCGGGCAGCTGGTCGGCCTTCTGGCCGTGCTCGCGGCCGCCCTGTCCGTTGCCCTGGCCGGTGATGCAGCCGTATCCGGAGCCGACCCGTCCGGGGAGGCCCAGCGCCAGGGCCAGGTTGATCCAGGCCGAGGCGGTGTCGGTGCCGCTGGCGTGCTGCTCCACTCCGCGTCCGGTGAGGATGTAGGCGCGCCGCGCCGCGCCGACCAGGCGGGCGGCTTCCCGGATGCGGGCGGCGGGCACTCCGGTGACGTGCTCGGCGCGTTCGGGCCACCAGGCGGCGGCATGCCGCCAGGCCGCGGCGAAACCGGTGGTGCGTGCGGCGATGTAGGCGTCGTCGAGCAGCCCCTCCGAGCGGGCGGCGTGCAGCAGGCCGAGGGCCAGCGCCAGGTCGGTGCCGGGGCGGGGCGCCAGGTGCACGCCGCCGCGGCGCAGCGCCTCGCGGGCGGTGGCGGAGCGGCGCGGGTCCACCACGACGAGGCGGGGCCCCGCCAGGTGCCCCATGAGCGGCGGCATGGTCTCGGCGGGGTTGGCGCCGGCCAGCACGACCACCTCGGCACCGGCCAGGTCGGTGACGGGGAACGGCAGACCGCGGTCCAGGCCGAAGGCGCGGTTGCCCGCGGCGGCCGCCGAGGACATGCAGAACCGGCCGTTGTAGTCGATCTGGGAGGTGCCCAGCGCCACCCGCGCGAACTTGCCGAGCTGGTAGCTCTTCTCGTTGGTCAGGCCGCCGCCGCCGAACACCGCGACCGCGTCGCGGCCGTGGGCGGCCTGGACCGCGCGTACCCGGTCGACGACGTGGTCCAGCGCGGTGTCCCAGTCGACCGGTTCGAGCCCGGCGTCGCGGTCCCTGCGCAGCAGGGGTGTGGTGAGCCGGTCGGCGGCGGTGAGCAGTTCGGCCGAGGTCCAGCCCTTGCGGCACAGCCCTCCCCGGTTGGTGGGGAAGTCCGCGGGGCGGACGGTGAGGACGCCGTCTGCCCCGCGGTCCAGGTGCATGGCGCACTGCAGGGCGCAGTACGGGCAGTGGGTGGCGGTCACCGCGCGGCAGTCCCGGCGGTCGGCGCGGCCGCGGGCACGCGCAGGTAGCACAGCCAGGTGAGGGCCAGGCAGGCCAGGTAGAAGACGAGGAAGGCGATGAAGGCGGGGGTGGCCGAGCCGGTGGCGGCGAACGCCTCACGGAAGACCAGGTTGATGGCGACCCCGCCCAGGGCGCCGACCGCGCCGATGAGCCCCAGCATGGCGCTGGCCACCCGCTTGGTACGGGCCGCGGCCTCCGTGCGCGGGGTGCCGCCGGCGACGAGGTTCTCGGCCTTGGCCGCATAGATCGTGGGGATCATCTTGTAGGTGGAGCCGTTGCCGACGCCGGTGAGCACGAACACGGCGCCGAAGCTGAGGACGAACAGCGGCAGCGACCCCTGGACGGTCGCGACCGCGACCAGACCGGTACCGGCGGCCATGGCCAGGAAGTTCCAGGCGGTGACCCGCGCGCCGCCGAAGCGGTCGGCCAGCCAGCCGCCGACCGGGCGGACCAGCGACCCCAGCAGCGGGCCGAGGAAGGTGACCGCGGCGGCTTCCAGCGGGGTGCGGTCGAACTGGTTCTGCAGCAGCAGGCCGAACGCGAACCCGAAGCCGATGAAGGAGCCGAAGGTGCCGATGTAGAGCACCGACATGGTCCAGAAATCGCGTTCCCGGACGGCGGCGAGCTGTGCGGCGGTGTCGGCGCGGGCGGTGGCCAGGTTGTCCATGAACCGCCAGGACGCCCAGCTCGCCAGCAGCAGGAGGGGCAGGTAGCACAGTGGGACGAGGGGGCCGGCCTCGACGGTGAACGCCGCGATGACGGCGAGGCCCGCCAACTGCACGGTGGCCACACCGATGTTGCCGCCCCCGGCGTTGAGCCCCAGCGCCCAGCCCTTGCGGCGCTCGGGGAAGTAGAAGTTGATGTTGGCCATGGAGGAGGAGAAGTTGCCGCCGCCCAGGCCCGCGGTGGCGGCCAGCACCACGAACAGCCAGAACGGGGTGTCGGGCCGCTGGACGAGCACGGCCGCCAGCACGGTGGGCACCACCAGGACGACGACCGAGACCAGCGTCCAGTTGCGTCCGCCGAACCTGGGCACGGCCAGCGTGTAGGGCACCCGCAGCACCGCGCCCACCAGGGAGACGACGGAGATGAGCAGGAACTTCTGCTCGGGGGTGAAGGCGAATCCGGTTTCGGGCGTCATGAACAGCACCAGCACCGACCACAGGCTCCACACGGAGAAGCCGAGGTGCTCGGCGAGGATCGACGCCCACAGGTTGCGGTGGGCGATCCTGCTGCCGTGTTTGCGCCAGAAGGTCGCGTCCTCGGGGTCCCAGTGGGTGATCCACCGTCCCCTCGCCGCTCGGGACGTTGCGGTCTCGGTCGTCACGGTCCTGTCCTTCCTGTGTGGATCGGTCCCCAGGGATGCGGGGCCGCTCGGCCAGGAGACCGGCAAGAGCCCGGCGCGGACGTGTCCGGCCCGCACGTACGCGCGACGGTCCGCTCCCCGGGGGGTGTGGTGGGTGCCGGGAGAGCCGTCCGGCCCGGGCACGCAGGACGGCGGTGGTGTGGGTCGGGGGGAGGCGGCCACCGCCCGCTCGCGGCCCGGGCCGGGCGAAGGCGCCGCCGCCCTCGGCCTCCGGTCTGCGGCGGGTGGACCAGGACCTCGCGCTCCGGTCAGCCGGGCCGGCCTCGCGCAGCACGCGTCCGGCCCGTCGCAGGCGACGGCTCGGCGCGGCCGACCGTGCCGAGCGCCCGCGCTCCGCGGCGCCGAGTCCCCGCCCGCAGAACCCGCTTCCGGCGGAGCGGCCCGGCGTCCGCGTCCCACTCCCAGCCGGGTCCGCTTTCCCAGCCCTCAACCAAAATGCGCCACATCCCCGAACGATTCATCACAACGAATACCGCCCACAGAATCCACCACGGCACTTTAGGTCTCCCACCGGTCCGTCACAATAAAAAATATGAGAATGTGTCACCTCCCCCACCGGTCGGCCACAATGAATATCACTCAGAACTCCTCCGGGGCCTTGGCATTCCCGGCCGGCCCGCCACGGCGGGCGACAGGGGAATCCGTCTTCAACCGCGGAGGCACCGCCCTGCCGGGCTCCTTCTCCACCAGCCGCGACGCCACCCGACAGGCCCCGACCCCCGGCACCGCCTGCTGCCGTTCACCCCGTCCGCGGTCCACCGGCCGCCGTTGTGCCCCCGTATGCCGAGCCGGCTCCTTCCCGCCGAATACCGGTGCCGTTCGGCGGACATCCCGCGACATGCCTGAGCGCCCTGTTTCCCGCGGCCCCGCCCCGCTTTTCCGCGCTTTTCCGGGCTCCGGCCCCTTTCGGGGGCGATACCTTCCGGAACCGCCGGGAACCCACCGCACCATTCCCCTCCCCGGGCGCGGCCTCCACCGTCTTCCCTCCGGCGCGGCCCTGCCGCCCGGGCCGCGCCCGAACAACGGAAACGGTCGCGGCCCGCCCCCCGCAGCCGGTCGGGACGGCCCGCGTGTCCGTCCCCCGGCCGGGCCACCGGCTCCGGGGTTTTCCCGCGCCGCCCGCGGGAACCCCGTCCCAGGACGTCCACCTGGCCGCCGCGAACCACCCGAAGGGGGACACGTTGTCCGACACCGACCTCCTTGAGGAGCTGCTCCGCCTGGAACGGAGGGGCTGGGACTCCCTGTGCGCGGGCACGGGAGCGGACTTCTACGGCTCCCTGATGACCGACGACGGCGTGATGGTCCTCGCCCACGGCTTCGCCCTGGACCGCGCGGCCGTGGTCGCCTCCCTCGACGACGCCCCGCCGTGGAGCGGCTACGAGATCAGCGACGCGCGCCTCGTCGGCACCGGCCCCGGCGGTGCGGCCCTCTGCTACACCGGCACCGCCCACCGCGACGGCGCCGCGTCGGTCTTCCGCGCCCTCATGTCCAGCGTCTACGTCCGCCGAGAGGACGGGTGGCGGCTGGCCCTGTACCAGCAGACACCGCTCCCCGCCCCGGAGAACGGCTGACCCCGCTCCGAGGACACGGCCGTCCGGCGGGCCTCCCCGTCGACGCCTCACCCGACGTGGACGCCGGGGCGGCGCCGCGGGTCCGGTTCGGCCTCGCGCAGCACCTCACGGGTCACCGGAGCGGTGTCGCCCACCCCGAACAGCACGTACCGGGCCAGGTTGCCCGCCAGACTGCCCTCGGCCCACTGGAAGTAGCAGTGCGGGACCATCCCGGTGGCGTCCCGCAGGCACAGCAGGATCGCGGCGAGCGCGTTGGGCACCACCGGGCTGGTGGCACGCAGGATCCGGTAGTCGCCCACCTGCACGCCCCGCACCCGCAGCACGCTGGTGAACTCCGAGGGGTCCTGGACCGTGATCTCCACGAACAGCACCCGGGCGCTGCGGGGGATCGGGTTGAGGACGCGCTGCTCCCACTCCTTCCTCCGGTACTCGCGGACGTCCCCGGCCTGGCGCTTGTTCGCGACGACCTGCAGGGGGCCGCGCAGGGCCGCCTCGGCCACGAACCGGCGCGCCGCGGCGTCGAACTCCAGGCTGTCGGCGCGCAGCTCGGTGCTGCGCACCACCCGCGAGACCACCGAGATCACGACGATCCCCGCGACGAACACCAGCGAGATCGCGATCCCGTCCGGCCGGACGGCGACGATGTCGACCAGCGCGTAGCCGAAGACCAGCGCCACGACGGTGAAACCGACCGCCGCGCCGTACTGCCGCGAGCGGCGTGCGGCCAGCGCCACCGCGACCGCCGCCGACACCATCATCGCCAGGATCCCGGTGGCGTAGGCGCCCGCCTGGGCGTTGACGTCGGCGTCGAACAGCACGGTGATGAGGCCCGCCGTCACGGTGTAGACCAGCACCACCGGGCGCACCGCCTGCCCCCAGGCCGGGGCCATCCCGTAGCGGGGCAGGTAGCGCGGCACGATGTTGACCAGGCCGGCCATCGCGGAGGCCCCCGCGAACCACAGGATGAACAGCGAGGCCACGTCGTAGGTCGTGCCGAAGCCCTCGCCCAGGTACTCGTGGGCGAGGTAGGACAGGGCGCGCCCCTCGGCCCGGCCCCCCTCGGCGAACTCGTGCGGCGGGATCAGCACGGTCGTGACGAACGTGGTGGCCAGCAGGTAGCCGCTCATGACGAGCGCGGCCACGGTGAGCATCCGGCGGGTGCCGGCCACGCGGTCGCGCAGCCGCTCCTCGGCGTCCTCTCCCCGGGACCGCACCAGCGGCATCATGCTCACCCCGGTCTCGAACCCGGACAGGCCCAACGCCAGCAGCGGGAAGGCCAGCACCGCGGTGGTGGCGATCGTGACCGGATCACCGCCGCCCGAGGACAGCAGGGCCCGCCACCACCAGTCCAGCGACTGGGGAACGGCGGCGATGTGCTCCGCCGCCGCGGCCACCACGATCGCGTTGAGCAGCAAAAACGCCGCGACCACCGGGATCGCGATGAGGATCGCCTCGGTGAACCCGGTGAGGAACACCGCGCCGAGCACGGCCAGCAGCGCCAGCGTGATGAGCAGCCTCTGGTCGCGCAGCGGTTCGGGGGTCAGCGGGTTGGCCACGATGTGGGCGGCGGCGTCGGAAGCCGACAGCGTGATCGTGACGATCCAGGACGTCGCGACGAACCCCAGCAGGCACAGCACGAACAGTTTGCCGCGCCACACCGGCAGCAGGCGTTCCAGCATCGCCACCGACCCCTGCCCGCGTGGGCTGTACCCGGCGACCCTGCGGTACATCGGCAGCATTCCCGCCAGGGTGAGCACCACGATCAGCAGCGTCGCCAGCGGGGAGAACACCCCCGCCGCGAGCGCGGCGATGCCCGGCAGGTAGCTCAGCGTGGAGAAGTAGTCCACGCCGGTCAGGCACATCACCTGCCACCAGGGGTACTGGCCGTCGGGGCTTTCGCGGGCCGCCGGGCCGGGGACCTGCTCGACCCGGTGGCGCAGCAGCCAGCGCGCCACCCTCCCCGACGGGGGGCGGGTGCGGATCGGACTCTCCCACCACCGGGGCATCCGGATCGTGCGACTGCTCATGGGCGACGCTCCTCCACCGCGGGCGGACACTCCCCGCCCACCCGGGAGGTGCTACCCGCACACCGCGGGTGACACGGAAGACGGCCCGGCGTCCGCGGAGCACCGGGACGGTCCCGCCCCTCCGTCCCGCGACCTGCGGTCCGCGCCGCTGCACACCGGGGAGCGGAGACGGGGAAATCTCGGGGCGAAGCCGCCCCGGCGGTCGAGAACCCGCGCCCGGCTCCGACCACGGGTGGGGCATGCCGCCAGGGCGCGCCCGGCACCGAAGGGACACCGGTACGAAGTACCTGATCATGGTCTACGCCAACCGTGACAGGCGAGGTTCCTTCCCCCGCTGAGGAGCGGGCCCGAGTCCACGCCGAACAGGGGACGTCCACCAGCGGGGACCGCGCCACCGGGGGTGCTCGGCGCCCACGAGCTGATCGACACGGTCAGTGCGCGACCGGGCGGTCCAAGAAGCCCCCTCGCCGGGCTGCTCGCCCGCACCGCCGTCCCGCCGCCACCCACAACACGATGGGGCTGGTGGCCGGCGTCTACTCGCTGCTGTCCGCCCCAATGCGCTGGCCAGCGTCAGCGCCGCGGCCACGGATCCGGCGTGCACCAGGGCACACGCCTCACCGGACCGGTTCTCCCGAGACGCCGAGGGGGAACCTGCTGCGTCGCGTGTTCCCCGGCTGCCGACGGCCAGCGTGTCGTCCCAGCCTCGACCGGGATTCCAACCGGCTTCGAAGCCCTTGCGCAATGTCCCCGGTCCCCGCCCTCCACCTGCTGGGGGTTTCTCTTCCCGCGTGGCGTTTACCCCCGGGCAGTCGACTCGGAAGCGAGGCTCCCTCGTTTTGGAGGAGAGGATTCTTCGCGCATCCGCCGCCATCAAATCGGCTCGCCTTTCGGGATATCGGAAACACGCCCACACCATGTGACTGTCGTTGCATCGCTTCCTTCTGCCCGAGCTACTGGCTGCGGGAGTCTGAATCCGGCTCACGAAAGACGGGATCCTGGTGGGCGACCGGTACCTTCGGGCGCTCAAGGGCGGCCGGAAGAGATTTTGAATTTGACCACTCCCCGGGAAGAAAAGAGGGAAATCCCCTGCTCGGCCCAGTCCCTCCGGAGCAGGGAGGACAGGGGGGCGGGACGGAGGCGCCGTGGTGAGCGAACCGGGCCTCCCTCCGCATCGGAAACCCCCGGCCCGCACGGTGAGTCTTTCCACCCTGCTTCGCGGAGTCGAAGGACCAGCACCGCCCGGACGAGTTCGCCGGTTCTTGGAGCGGGCGGTGGCCCGCCCGCCAGAGCCGCGCGGCCTGGTGTGGGCGGGATTGGCGTCCTTCTTCCGGGCAGGCTTGCCCCGGCCCGTGAGCGGACCCTCGACGCCCCCTTCCGGGCGGCTGGAGTGCCGTGCACGGCCCCGGCAATGCTTCCGACACCCACAACAGCCCCCTGTCCGGTGGGGTGCCACCCGCACATTCATCCCGTGCCGACGGTGTCTGCCCAAGGAGAACGGGCACTCGGCCGCCACCGGGCCGCAGGGTGAGGAGGCCGTCCACCACCACGAAGGCGTGGCCTTGCGACGGTCTCGTACACATACCGCCACGCGGTGGAGACGGCCGCTCCGAATCCCCCTGCAAGGCGAGTGAGAGGCTCGCCTCCGCGCAGAGGGACCAGGATGAAGAGCCCGGACGGTTGGAGCGATGCGGCGGCGCCGCGCTCCGGTGGGCGCGGGTGGCGCGGGCCGCCAGGTTCAGCGGTACGGCGCGGCAACGGCAGACAGGCACGGTCCACCAGCATGCAGCCCCTGGTGGAGCGGTTGGTCTCGGTCGGCACCTCCTCCACCAGGGGCTTCCTGCTGTCCAGAAGGGGATCGAGGCGACCGCTGCAGGGCTGTGGCCGGCACCGCCAGGGCGAGAAAGGCCCGGTGCGCCTCGTCGCATACCCGCGGGGCCGCGACCCCTCCCCCGGATCCGCGGATCCGTCGAATTGGCCTCCTCGAATCGTCGAGGCTCGTGCGATAGGCAGTCGGTTGGATCGTTTCCGGTGGTCAATCAGGAGTTCTGCTCCCGCGTGGCCGTGGACGCGTCGGTTTCGACGGAGCAGCGACCCTCATGTCCGATTTGTCAAGAAATTTTTCTCAGCCCCTCGGAACCATCCGACGCATCCGGACGTTGGACAGTGCTCGATTGAGGTCGAGTCAGAGACTCTTCAAGACACTTGATGCCAAGAAAGGCGCTGACTATAGTGTGACCGCCGATTTTCATAGATTCCTCAAGGAAAGCGGTGAACGCAAGGGACGAACAGAACAAAGGGTGGAACATTGAACGGGGACACAAAGCCGAACACCGCTTCCACCTGGTTTGTTCGGCGAAACATGGGGGAATCAGTGCAGTTCAATCTTCTAGGTCCGATAGAGATCATTCACAATGACGTGAACATCACTCCGACCGCCCCCAAGCCCAGGCAGGTGGTCTCGCTCCTACTGCTGCGCAGGAACACGGTCGTGCAGACACGTGAACTCATCGACGAACTCTGGCGAGAGTCCCCGCCTCCCAGCGCGATGACCACGCTCCAGACCTACATCTACAAGCTGCGCAAGATCCTCCTGGAACACGGCAACGGCGACTGCCTGAGCACGCGGCCCGGAGGTTACATGCTGACCGTGCCCGACACGATGGTCGACCTCTCGCGCTTCGAGAAGGAAGCACACGAGGGACGACTCCTCCTGGAGTCCGGTGACTCCGAGAAGGCCGCGCGGACACTCCGCAGTGCCTTGGCGCTGTGGCGCGGCCCGGCTCTGCTGGACGTGGCCCACGGCGACCTCCTCTCCTCCTACGTGACCCGGCTGGAGGAGTTGCGCTTCCGGACACTGGAGTTGCGCATCGAGGCCGACCTGAGGCTCGGCCACCACAGGGAGACCATCAGCGAACTCAAGTCTTTGGTCCTCACCCACCCTCTGCACGAAAAACTCCACGCGTCCCTCATGATCGCCCTGAGCCGCTCCGGGCGGCGGCACGAGGCATTGGAGATGTACCAGAAGCTCCGTAGGACCATGATCGAGGATCTGGGCTTGGAGCCTGGACACGACCTGAGAGAACTGCACCAGTCGCTGCTGTCCGACGACTTCGTCCACCCCCCGGCCGAGAAACCCCTTCACAAGCACGCCCCGCAGCAGCGCCGCGCGGTGGAACCGCTCACCGTCCCGCCCCACGGCACCGGTCTTTCGAAGAGGACACCGCGCGGGCAGCGGCCCTTTCCCACGCAGCTCCCCCCGGACCTGGCGGACTTCACCGGACACACCGCCGTCCTGGAGAAGATCACCGCTGGGCTGGCTCCCGGCGATTCCGGCACGCAACCCCCGGTGACCCGCACTGTGGCCATCAGCGGAATGCCCGGTGTCGGCAAGTCCTCTCTGGCGATCCGCCTCGCGCACAGGCTCAGACCCCGGTTCGAGGACGGTTACCTCTACGTCGACCTTCAAGGCGCGGCCGGAACCCAGGCCACCATCGGTCACGTGCTCCAGCAGCTGCTGCAGACGCTCGGGGTCACCCCCGACGGCCTGCCCGCGACTCTGGAGGAGCAGGGCCGGATGTTCCGCTCCCTCTGCTCCAGGACACGGCTGCTCATGATCCTCGACGGCGCCTCCTCCACCGCTGACGTCCGCCCCCTGCTCCTGGACGCCCCGAACTGCGCCACGATCATCACCAGTCGCCGCCGCCTGCACGGCCTCATCGGGGTCTGGAGCGTCGAAATGAGCCCGCTCGGACGCTCCGAGAGCGTCGAGCTGCTCCGCAGCATCGTCGGCGCCTCCCGGTTGGACCGCGCGCCTCGCGCCGTGGAGCGCTTGGTCAACGCCAGTGGCGGCTTTCCCCCCGCGCTGCGCTCCATCGGGGACCACCTGGCCGCGGCGCCCGGTCTGCGAATCGACGAAGTGGCGGAACAGCTCCTCGACAGCAGCGGTCCCCCAGACATGCTGCACGTGGGGGGAAGCGACCTGAAATCGCGTTTCGACTCCTGCTACGCTTCGCTCAACCGAGTTGACCAAAGCGCGTTCCGGCTGCTCAGCATGCTCTCACCGGACGGTTTCCGGATCGGCACCGCCGCAGGCCTCCTCGGCGTCGACGTCCAAGACGCCGAACACACCCTGGAACGACTGGTCGACCACCACCTGATCACCGTCTCCCACGGAGACGACGGCCAAGCCCACTACACGCTCCCTCAACCCCTCCTCAACTACGCCCGGGAGCGCCTCGCGCACACCCTTGAGAACTCCCAGGCCACCGCCATCTGACTCCCTGGACCCACGCGGCGCCCCGCGGCCTCCACCGAACTCGCACTCCGCTCCTCCCCCAAAGCCGAGTGCGGTCGAATAAGCCCCGCGGGAGAGCGCTGAAGCACAGCCCCACTCCCCGACTCCGCCGTGCGGGGCCGGTCCCGGAACCGTGCGACGGCCAGGGCTTCAACAGGTCCGTAGGCGCAGGGCGATTCCGGCGGCCCCGTACCGTCGCCCAGCCCAGGACCGCACAGGAGCGGAAACGCTTGTGCGGGCGCGGCTGGAGCGAACGCCACGGGCGCCCTCGTCCTCCCCGGTGGCCGGCGCCGCCACCGCTTCCCCTCACGCACGGGTCAAGCGGAGTTCCACGGATCCGCGATCCGGATCAGCCATCGTCGTGTGCAGCGGTCCGGCAGGGCCGGCTACAAGAAGCGAGGAGGAAGCATGAGCCACCAGGTGGAGAGCGTCCGCAGGTTGATCGCGGCGATCAATACCGGCAAGACCGACGACGTGGACGAGTACATCCACGAGGAGTACCTGAACCCCGCGACGCTCGAACACGGCATCGCCCAGGGGCCTCAGGCCTTCGCCCAGATCGTCGGCTGGGTGAAGGCGACCTTCTCCGAGGAGGCCCATCTGGAGGAGGTCCGTATCGAAGAGCGTGGCGAGTGGGTCAAGGCGTACCTGGTCCTCTACGGCCGCCACGTCGGCAACCTCGTCGGCATGGCACCCACGGGACGCAGGTTCGCCGGCGAGCAGGTCCATCTGTTCCGCTTCGTGGACGGCAAGATCCGGGACCATCGCGACTGGCCCGCCTTCCAGAGCACTCTCCGCCAACTGGGTGACCCCTGGCCGGAGAAGGGCGGCTGGCGTCCGTGACCGCGGACGATGACGCAGGGCAGCGAGGAGGGGCAGGGCGCTCCCCGACCGAACCCCCGTGAGGACAGCCATGTACACAGCCGACCTGGCAGAGGTATACCACCTCATCTACACCGGCCGGGGCAAGGACTACGCAACCGAAGCCAGGACCGTTGAGAAGCTGGTCCGCGCCCACAGCCCCGAAGCCGACTCCCTCCTCGACGTCGCGTGCGGGACGGGTGCCCACCTGGCCGCGTTCCAGTCCCGCTTCAGCCGCGTCGAGGGGCTGGAGTTCTCCCCGGACATGATCGCCGAGGCCCGCTCCCGGCGCCCCGGAATCACGATCTCCCGGGGCGACATGCGCGACTTCGACCTCGGCCGCCGCTTCGACACCGTCATCTGCATGGCGAGTTCGATCGCCTACCTGCGCTCCACCGGCGAACTGGGCCAAACGGTGGCCGCGATGGCACGTCACCTGAGACCGGGGGGAGTCATCGTCCTGGAACCGTGGGTCTTCCCCGAGAACTTCATCCCCGGCTACGTGGCGGCGGACATCGCCAGGGACGGCGACCGCACGGTCGCCCGCGTGTCCCACTCGCATCGCCGGGGCAGGAAGGTGCCGATGGTGGTGCACTACATCGTTGCCGATGCCCAGACCGGAATCCGCCACTTCACCGACACCCACACCCTGAGGCTCTTCGAACAGTCCGAGTACGAGTCCGCATTCGACCGCGCGGGCTGCGACGTCCACTACGAGCGCGACGCTCGCTTCCCTCTCGGCCTCTTCATCGGCCACGCACGCGTCCCGAACGAACGCTGACCGGTCCTGACCGGGGCCTGGGGCCCCGGTCAGGCCGCGTCCTGCTCCCAGGCCTCGCGCAGCGACACCTCAAGCGGAGTACGTGCCCGCCACCCCAACAGGTCCCACGCCTCCTCGACGTCCACCCGGATCCAATCGCCGCCGAGGCTCGCCACCGGCTGCCCGGTGTCACGGACCGCTCCCTCCGACAGCCCCGCCGCCCGGGTGAACAGTCGCACCAGGGTACGGATCTCGACGGCCCTGCCGCTGCCAAGATTCACCGCCCGGCCGACGGCCTCGGGCACCACAGCGGCTCGCAGGACGCCGTCGGCGGCATCACGCACGTCCACGAAGTCGCGGTGGGCCTTGGCAACGGCCACTCTGACGGTGCGACCGGACCGCGCCGATTCCCGCAGAGCGGCCAGGAGTTTGCCGAAAAAGGTGGCCGGCGAAGGATGGGGGCCGCACAAGTTGGGAAGACGAACCACCGTGGCGTCCACCCGGCCGGCGCGGGCGGCCCGAAGCACCGCGAGCGACCCGACCAGCCGCGTCCTGTCGTAAACGGTCCGGGGGGTCAGCGGCGTAGCGGCGCACAGCGACGTCCCCGGCGACTGCGGTCCGTACTCCAGCACCGTGCTCACATGCACCAGGCGCGGCCGGTGTGCCAGACCCGCCACCGCCGAAAGGAGAGTGTCGACGAGGTGAACGTTGGAAGCGGCCATCTCCTCCTCGGTGCGCTCCCAGCCGTCGGTGGCGTTGGCCGAGTCCACGGCGTTGACGACCACGTCGGCGCGGAACTCCTCGAGCAGGGCCGCGACCTGCCCGCGCGAGGCGTGGGCCACGTCCATACGTCGGAACTCCCCGCCGCGGATGTGGGACACGGGCGTCCGCGCGACCGCGAGCACGTCGTGCCCGCGTCTCCTGGCCAGGGAGTGCAGGTGGCGGCCCAGCCATCCGGTGCCGCCCAGGACGACGACGCGCCGGGGGCCTTCCCCGGCCTGGACGGTCGGGCTCAGACGATGCGCACGTCGGGGACGTAGAGGATCCACTTGCCCCCTTCCTGCCGGAAGCGCTGCTCCTTGGCCATGATCTCCTCCGAGTGGTTCCACGCGAAGAGCAGCGCGTAGTCGGGATAGGGGTCGGCGAAGGAGTCGGGGGTGCGCACCGGGATGTGGCTTCCCGGTGTGAGGCGTCCCTGCTTCGTCGGAGTCGTGTCACTGATGTAGGGCAGCAGGTCCGGGCCGATGCCGCAGTAGTTGAGCACGGTCGCGCTCTTGGCCGTGGCCCCGTATCCGGCGACGGTCTTCCCGGCCGCACGCAGTTCGCGCAGCAGGGCGACCAGACGCTCGCGGATCCCCCGGGCCCGCTCCGCGAAGCCGCGCAGGACCTCCAGAGTGGCGAGCCCGCGCCGCTCCTCCTCGGCGAGCAGTTCGTGCACCTCGCGGGCCACCGGTCTGCGCCCCTTCCGGGCCAGGGTGTAGCGCACCTCCCCGCCGTGGACCGGCAGGCGCTCGGCGTTGACCAGCTCGAAACCGAAGCGCCGCGCCATGGCGTCCACGGAGGTCACCGAGAAGAGGTAGAAGTGCTCGTCGTAGATCTGGTCGAAGGAGGTGCGGTCGATGACGTCACCGAGGTAGGGGTCCTCGAACACGAACACGCCGTCAGGACCGAGGAGGGCGTCGACACCGCGGAAGATCGAGTCCATGTAGGGGATGTGGCACACGGTGTTGGCCGCGTAGACGACGTCCGCCGCTCCGTCGGTCTTGCGGATGGTCAGCGCAGACGACTCCTGGAAGAATTCGGTTGTCACCCTGACCCCGTCCGCGCGGGCAAGCTGCGCGACGCCTCCCGAGGGCTCCACGCCCAGGTGCCGCACCCCTGCCCGCGAGATCGTCTTCAGCATGATCCCGTCGTTGCAGCCGATCTCGACGATGAACGGATCCCCCTGGGAGAGCTCGCCCGCCAACAACTCCTCGGCGGTGCGTTCGAAGTGGCGGCGCATCCTCGTGGAACCGGACGAGCGGTAGGGGTAGTCCTCGTGAAACATCCGGGTCCGGGGGACCTCCTCGACCAACTGCACCATGGCGCAGGAGGAGCACACCCCCACGGCGAGCCGGAAGAAGTACTCATCGTCGCGGCCGTCGGGTCCGAGGAACGCGTCGGACAGCGGTTGGCGGCCGAAATCGCAGAATTCCTCCACCCGACCATCACAGATACGGCATGCGAGCATCGTGTCAACCCCATCTCACGTCGGCGGCCCTGGTCGCGGGTGTGCCGCCTTCAGCTGCCGGCTCCCCGGCGACCCTCTGTCCCAGGCGGACCCAGCATGCGCGGCGCGGCTCGCGTCGTCCTCAATGTGCGCTGGACGCTACCGGCCCCGGACGGCCGAAGCCGGTCGGCGCAACCGCGTCAACTCCTCCAAGGCGGGCACGGCGTCGTTCGGTGCGGGCATGGCGAGCATCTCCCGGCGGACCCGCTGCGCCGCCTCCCGGTACGAGGGCTCGCGGAGCACCCTCAGCACGCTCGAACGCAGGGTCCGGGCGTTCAGTCGGCGCAGCGGAAGGGAGAGCACGGCTCCCGACATCTCGTAGTCGGCCCCCATCGACTCGGTGACCCATTCGTATCCGCACAGGAGAACCTGCGGTACGCCGTACAGTTCCGCGGTGAGTTTGGTCTGGTAGCCGCCGTGGTGCACGACAGCCGAACAGGTGGGGAGGACGGCGTCCAGCGGAAGGTAGTCGGCGACGACCACGTCCGCGGGGAGCGGAGGCATCTGCTCGCGCTGCTGCGGGGTGACAGCGGCGACGATTTCGACGGACTCGCCGGCCATCGCGGTAAAGAAGGAGAAGAGCACCTCGGTCAGGTCGAACAAGGCGTACTCGGCCTCAGCGATGGAGGTGCCCAGCGTCAGGCAGACCCGGGGCCGGTTCGGCGGCGGCAGGGCCGAGGCCGTGCGGCCTTTCCCGTAGTCGGAGGGCACATAGCGCACGGGGACCGTGGGAACCGGGGCGTCTGTGCGTGTGCTGGGCGCTCTGGTGTCGATGGTCCACTGCCCGGTCAGCAAGGACTCCTCGAAGCCGGAGGGGCTTTCCACGTCTTCCAGGAGCGCTCCCAGCCATTCGGCGGTGGGGTCCTCGCGCTGCTCGGGCGGTCGCTCCCCGGCCAGACGCAGGAAGTCGGTGCGAGTACGCACCTGCATCGACAGCTCGGGACCCGACACCATGCGGGCGTGCGCCGCTCCCGAGGCCACAGCCGCGACCGAAGCGGCGAAACACGTGTTCTCCCAGATCACCAGGTCGGGCTGCCAGCCGCGGGCCAGGGCGGTCAACGCCCGCACGAGAGTGATGTGGTTCAGGCGGGCGTAGAGGCAGGGAACCAGGATGCTCTCCTGCGCGAGAAGCTCCTCCCAGGTGGGCGGGGAGCCATCGGGCCCGCGTGTGCCGACGGCGGTGTAGTGGGCGATGGACTGGCGGTGGAAGTCGTCAAGCAGCTCCCAGATGGGCGGGGCGTCCAGCGGTGCCGTGGGCAGTCCGCTGCGGACCACGTCCTGGAGGACCGACCGCTTGCAGGCGGCGAGCACCTCGTGGCCAGCGGCCCGCAGCGCCCAGGCCATCGGGACGAGCTGATTGAAGTGAGACCCCTCGAACGCGGTGAAGAGAACCCTCATTGCGCGACCTCCGCGTGCTCGTGCGCGGCACGTCCCGCTGGCCACCGCCCGGGCGGCCCGTCCAGCACCACCGCGGGAAAACGCGCGATCCGGCCCGTCACCGCAGCCCTGGCGGCGTAGACGACGGAGGGCGGGCGGGAGTCGCGCGAGGCGCCCCGCGCCCCGCGCGTGGCCGCACGGCGCGCCAGACCGCGCACCACCGCTTCGGCACAGGTGTGCGCGAACGGGGCCAGCACACGGTCGTAGGGACCGAGCGGTAGCGCCGCCTCGCGGGTTCTGCCGGGGCCGCAGGGGTCGAAGCGGTCGGGTTCCGGGTAGACCGACGGGTCGCGGTTGGCGGCCGCGATCACGACGGCGACACGTTCACCCGCGGCTATCGACGCGCCAGGCGTGCGTAGAGCGCGCGGCAGGGTTCCCTCCCACAGCCGCACCGGCGGGTGCAGGCGACGCACTTCGTCCACGATTCGGCGGGTGCGCTCGGAGTCGTCGGCCACCCCCTCGACCTCCCCGGTAGTCCCGAACACCGTACGCACCGTGTGCACGACCAAGCCAGCGGCCGCGGGGGCCCCGGCAGCCGTGAGAAGCACGAGCAGGTCGGCGGCGGGAGACCGCGTCTGTTGGCCCACCGCGCGGACCGCGGCGAGCGCGTCGGACGCGGCGCGGTGGTCCGACAGTCGTTGAGGGCAGAACAACGCGTCGACCGCCGCGGCGGCCGCCGGGACCACGAGGGCGAGACGGTCGCGCTGCGCGGTGGACAGGCCGAACCCCTCGGCGATGACCGCCGCGGCGGTCCGTACGGTCAGTTCGACCAAGTCGGCGCGGAGCCGGGCCCCGGCGATGTACGTGGCGGCCAGGCGGTCCGAATGCTCCTGAGCCGCCGCGATCGGCGCCTCCGCGGCGGCGGCCACCCGGTCGAACCAGGCGCCGTCCGTGTGGGCCGCACGGTCCGGGGGCAGCGCTTCGGCGGGAAGCGCCTCCAGCACGGCTCTGCTCATGTCGTATCCGGCGACCACCAGGGGGCCGAGCGCGCTGCGCCGCGGCGCGGCCCCTGCGAAGGACCGTGCCTTCGCCCACCCCGCGGCCTGGACGGAACCGTCGGCGCACAGCAGCGCGGCGTAGGGGTCGCCCCTGAGCCGGCAGAGCCACTGGCCGGCGCGCTGTTCGTGCAGCGACTCCACGTCTTCGATCACTTCTCCGCCTTTCCGCCCCTCGGTGGCCTTGTGGCTGCACCGGTTCGAGGGGCAGGACGAATACAGCGGACAATGGTCTTCGGTCGAACTCGAAAACCACTTGAGTTTTCCTTGGAAACCGGAACCAGATTTCCTTATCCGGCAAAAGGGATTTTGTACACCCGGTTTTCTTCTCGTAGAGTGGCCACGAGAAGAGTCATTCACTGGCGTAATGATTGGGCGGTGGAGTCGCATGACGATTCTGGTGACGGGTGCGACGGGAAATGTCGGCCGCCATGTGGTGGCGCAACTGCTGGAGGCCGGGCAGCCGGTCAGGGCTTTGACCCGCAGGCCGGCGACCGCGAACCTGCCCGAAGGAGTCGAGGTGGTCGCAGGCGACCTCACCAAACCGGAGGGGCTCCGGTCTGCGTTCGAGGGGGTTGACCGGCTCTTCCTCTTCCCGGTGGCCGAGACCGCGGGCGAGGTGGTCCGCATGGCCCGCGAAGCGGGCGTGCGCCGTGTCGTCGTCCTGTCCTCGGTCTCCGCCGGCTACGAGTCGGGAGATCTCAGCGGAGACCACCACCGCGCCGTGGAGGTGGTGGTCGAGGCGTCGGGACTGGAATGGACACACCTACGACCGGGAGAGTTCATGGCGAACCTGTTGGACTGGGCGCCGTCGATCAGGTCCGAAGGTGTGGTGCGGGCGCCTTTCCCGGATGAGGAGAGCAACGCCGTGCACGAGGCCGACATCGCCGACGTGGCGGTGGCGGCTCTGCTGGACGACGGCCACGCCGGTAGGGCCTACGAAGTCAACGGCGGAGAGACCCTCACCCGACTCGAGCAGGTGCGCGTCATCGCGGAGGTGCTCGGCACAGAGATCCGCTTCGAGGAGCTCACCCGCGAACAGGCCCGCGAACTGTGGGTGTCCGAGGGGATGGCCCCCGAGCTCGCCGACTGGCTGCTGGGCACCGCCCAGGCCGACGGGGACGGGGACGAGGAATGGGGCGAGGAATGGGGCGAGGAGGAGAGCGAGCCGGGGCCGACGTGCGAGGCGGTGACCGGTCGACCGCCTCGCAGCTTCGCGCAGTGGGTGGCCGACCACCGGGACGACTTCCTCCCGAAGTCCTGACCGCCTCCCGGGGAAGGCTCCGGCGCTCGGGTCACCTGCCGACCGGAACCCGCCTGTAGCGCTCGGCGAGCCGTTCGAGCACGGGAACGATGTCGGAGGGGGAGGGCATCCGCGCCGTCTCGTCGCGCAGTCGACGGGCGTTGCGCGCGAACGCGGGATTGTCCAGCATGTCCGCGATCCGGTCCCGCAGCCACTCCACGTCAGGGTTGTGATCCCGTGCCACGTGCACTCCCGCCCCCTGCTCCGCCAGCTTGCGGCCCATGTGTTCGGTGTCGGCGAGGTCGCACGGGAAGATCATCTGGGGAATCCCCGCGGCCAGCGCGGAGCCGAACGTCCCGGCTCCGCCGTGGTGGATGATCGCCGAACACGTGGGAAGCAGGGCGTTGAGCGGGACGAAGTCGACGACGCGCACGTTGTCGGGAATCCGCTCCAGAGCCGAGGTCTGGGTTTCGTTGAGCGTGGCCACCACCTCGACGTCGAGCCGCTCCATCGCCAGGAGGAGCCGTTCCACCGGTGCCTCGTCCTCTTTGAGCACGTCGCGGAAACCCACCCCCAGGGTCAGACACACGCGGGGCCGCGCGGGGGGTTCCCGCAACCAGTGGGGAAGTGGCCGCTGGCCGTTGTAGGCCAGGTACCGCACCGGGACGTAGTGCATTTCGGGTGGGTCGGTCGGTGCCCGCATCCACAGCGGGCAGGGATTGACCGTGAAATCACCCAGGGCGACCCCTTCGTCGTAGTCCACCCCGTATCGGGCGAGGTGTCCGGCGAGCCAGTCGGCGAGGGGGTCGTCGCGCAGTTCTGGGGGACGCCCGGCCAGCCTGTCCCGGTGCACGGTGCGCATGGTGGCGATCACGTCGAGGCCGAACAGCATGACGCGCGCGCTGGCGGCGCCGCAGACCCGCGCGGCGATCGCCCCGGCGAAGGTGTGGGGTTCCCAGAGCACCAGGTCGGGCCGCCAGCGCAGGGCGACGTCCACCAGGTCGTCGACCATCTTGTCCTCGGACACGCTGTGGAACACGAACGGTGTCATCATGGTGAACAGGCCGTGCAGTCGATCGAACGGCTCCTGGGCCAGCGTCTGCGGAGCGATCAGGTCGAGGTCCATTCCGGCGTCGAGTTGCGCACCGCCGCCATCGTCGGCCTCGAACTCCTCGCCCACCGCGACCATGGACAGCCCGGCGGCGGTGACCTCCCGTTCCATTCCCGGATGCCCGGCGACGAGCACCTCGTGTCCGGCTCCCTGGAGGGCCCAGGCGATGTTGACCTGTGAGTAGAGATGCGTGGTCGCGGGGAAGGTGGTGATCAGTACCCGCATGTGAACCGCCCTTCGTCCCTGGCGTGTACCGTCACGTATGGCCGATGCGGGGGAAGTCCTCGCCGTCCAGCCGCTGGCCCGGAGCCATCCCGCGCAGATGCTCGTCCTGCACCCCCGGTCGGTAAGTGGCCCCGTCGTCGATGTAGATGACGCCGTTGCCCACCCGCCGTTCGTCGCTGTGGTTGTCTCCGGCCATGTGCACGGTGCGAAAGTGGTGGAAGGTCACGTCGCCGGCGCGCAACGGCACGGTAACCCTGGGGCGCCACGGGAAGTCCGGCCACACGTTCGGCATCGGCCGGTAGTCGGCGAAGCTCTCCATACGCGTCTGGCGGTCCGATTCGGGGCGCCGGTGGGAGCCGGGCACGAAACTCAGGCATCCGCGTTCGGCCGGGACGTCGCCCAGGGCGATCCACGCGGTCAGGGCGTTGTCCAGGTTGGCGAGAGGAAGTCCGGGCTCGTCGTCGTGGACCAGGGTCGGCAGTGCCGTCCGGGGCTCCTTGACGAGCAGGTCGCTGCTGTAGAGGCGCAGTGCGCAGCCTGCCAGTCGAAGCGCGATCGCCGTGATCCTGGGGTGGAGGGCCAGTTCGCGCAGGAGGGGCTCCTTCTGCCACGCGTGTTCGACGTAGTGGACCTGAACCTCTTCCTCGCTGGTCCCCCACACGACGGGTGACTCGGCGGCGTAGAGGCGGTCGGCGGCGGCCCGGTACCGTGCGACCTCCTCGCTTGTGAGCACACCGGGGACGTGCGCGAACCCCTGCTCACGGTAGTTTCGGACAAAGTCGTCTCCCACGGACTCCGCGGGGGAGTCGGCCGTCTGTGCGGTCATGTCGGGTCGCACCTCTCTCCGTGTTCCACTCGTGGTTCGGCCACAGGTCACCGACCGTCCTCGATCAGGGCGGTGACGCGCGCAGCGACATCGGAGGGCGTGGGCATGGCGAGCATCTCGGCCCGGACCTCACGCACTCTGCGCCGGAGGTCCTCCTCCAGCAACCGGGCGAACTGGACCTCGCCCACCGAGTCGGGGGCAGCGCTCACCCCGACCCCCGCCTTCTCCACGGCGTCGGCGGCGATCCTCTGGTAGGACCCCTGCGGGATGACGCACTGGGGGACGCCGCAGGCCAGTGCGGTCAGCATGGTCCCGGTACCGCCGTGGTGGATGATCGCCGACGCTGTCGCCAGGAGGGCGTCAAGCGGAATCCACTCGACCAGCCGCACGTTGCCGGGAAGTTCGCCGAGCAGTTCGGGGTCACCGCCCCCCAGGGTGACGACGAACTCCGCGTCGGTCCTCCCCGCCTCGGAGAGGAGAGGGGCGAGCACGGCGATCCCATCGAACATCGCCTCGATCGAGCCGAGGGTGACAACGATTCTGGGGGAATCCGAGGGCCGGGAGAGCCACTCCGGCAGGGCCATGGTCCCGTTGTGGGGCAGGAACCTCATCGGCCACGCGCCTCGCGGGCGCTTGTCCGTATCGAGAGCCTCGGCGAGGCTCGGCGGCAGCGTGCTGACACGCGCAGCCGGGGCGGGAGGGGCGCCCTCGGCGCGGCTCATCGCCGCACGGACGTCGGTAGCCATGCCCGGGGCGCTGTCTTCCGGTCCCAGCGGAAGTTCGATCCACGGCACCCCCAGCGTTTCGGCCGCGCACGGACCGCCGCCCTGGAGGACCGGGGAGACCACCAGGTCGGGCCGCCATTCCCGGGCGGCCCGCACGATGCCGTCGACCATGAAGTCCGAGACGCGGCCGAACAACCGGGCCAGCTCTGCCCCGGCCGGATCGTGACTGAAGACCGGACGGTCCCCGTCAATCCCCTCGGGCATGAACACCTCGGCGTAGTCCAGCCCGGGAGTGGCGTCGACGGTGTTGAAGCCGGCCTCGGCCGCGGCAAGACTGAGTCCCCCGGTGGCGTAGCGAACCTCGTGTCCTGCTGCCCGCAGCGCCTGGGCCAGCGGCACCGTCGGGAACAGGTGTCCCAGACCAGGTGACGGAGTGAACAGTACTTTCATCGTCTCAGAGATCCTTGTCCTCACTGCCCTGTGTCGACCACATCCTGACGAGCCCCGCTCTCGGACCGCTCGACACGGACTGGAGGTCCGGTTGCTTCTGGCCCGCGCCGCCCCGGGCGACACGCACCGGAAGCAACCGGACCTCGGTGCGTTCTCGAGGGGGGAACGGCACGGTGGAACCGGCATCACGGGCCGTCGAGGGAGTACCCCATGCGTGTCCTATTTGTTCCTTTTGCCGTGAACGCTCATGTGTACGCCCAGGTCCCCCTGGCATGGGCGTTGAAGACCGCCGGACATGAGGTGTGTTTCGCCGCGCAGCCCGACGTCGTGGACACCGTGCTGCGCGCAGGTCTTCCCGCGGCCGCGGTCGGAGACGCACTCGACTTCTCCGGCATGATGGCCACGGACGACCGCGACGAGCCCGAGGAGTTGCGTGGCGGCGCCTGGCTGGAAGTTCTCAACATCGACGAACTCCGCCCTGAACGCCTCACCTACGACCACCTGCACGGGGTCCTGACCGGGTGGGCCGGGATGATCCATCCGGCGTCCAATCCGCCCGAACTCATGGACGCCTATGTCGACTTCGCCCGGAGCTGGAAGCCCGACCTGGTGGTCTGGGACATGATGAGTCACGTGGGACCGGTGGCCGCGCGGGCCTCCGGAGCCGCCCACGCGCGCCTGCTGTTCGGATGCATGGACTTGATGGGCATGGTCCGCGCCCGCTACCTGGACCTCCTGCGCCGCATGCCCGCGGTGACACACGACGACCCGGCTCGGGAGTGGCTCTCCTGGTCCCTGGAGCGGTACGGCTGCGCGTTCGCGGAGGACGTCGTGACCGGTCAGTGGACCATCGACCCCCTGCCGGCGTCCCTGGGGCTCAACGTTCCGGGGCTGCGCGTACCGATGCGCTACGTTCCCTACAACGGCCTGTCCGCTCTTCCTGAGTGGCTGTGGGAGCCACCGAAGCGGCCACGGGTCTGCCTGACCCTGGGGACGACCTTCCGCGAGGAGATGGGCGGGGACAGGGCGTCAGTGGCTGACCTGGTCGAGGCGGTCGCCGACCTCGATGTCGAAGTGGTCGCCACGCTGGACGCCGGGCAACTGGCCGCGGTCGGAGAACTGCCCGACAACGTGCGGGCCGTCGACTTCGTCCCGCTCAACGAGCTACTGCCCTCATGTTCCGCGATGATCAGCCACGGCGGCTCAGGCACGGTGCTCAACGCGCTGGTGCACGGAGTCCCACAGATCATGCTGCCCACGAGTGTGTGGTGCAACGAGCCCAAGGCCCACCGCATCGCGCAGGCCGGAGCCGGGATCGCGGGCAGCGCCGACGCCGTCACCGCGCACGAGACACGTGGCATGCTGATCCGCCTTCTGGAGGACCCGTCCTTCGCAGAGGGTGCCGCTCAGTTGAGAACCGAGATCCTGAGCATGCCCTCGCCCACGGCGATCGTTGCGGCCCTGGAGCGGCTGACCGCCGAGCACCGCGCGGCCTGAGGCCGATCGACCCGCCCGGCCCCGGTGGAGGGGGCCGGGCGGGTCTCACAGCTGGACGGCACTTTGCAGCGCCTCGACGGCCTCCTCAGCCGAATCCACCAGCACAGGGCGGGGAATCGGCAGGATGAAGCGCCCGCCTCCCGCCAGGAACCCGGACTCCTTCCGGAGAATCTCCTCTGCGTAGTTCCAGGCCAACAGCAGGTAGTGATCGGGGCCGCGCAGCCTCGCCTCCTGCGGAGAGCAGACCGGGACGTGCGTGCCGGGTAGCAGTTTGCCCTGCTTGAGAGGCGTGGTGTCACTGCAGAAGGCCACCACGTCGCGGCCGAGACCGCAGACGTTGAGAATCGTGTTCCCCTTGGCCGGCGCCCCGTAGCCCGCCACGGTGCCGCCCTCCGTCGCGATCCCGCGCACGATCCGGGGCAGTTCCTCGCACACCCGCATCACATCCTCGGCGAAGCGCCGGTAGACCCTGTCCCCGTACAACCCGAAGTCGTGCTCCAGGCCGCGAAGACGCTCCACTGCCGCAGTGCTCCTCCACTTCGAGCCCCGACGAGCCATGAACACGAGGACGGACCCACCGTGCACGGAGGAACGCGCCACGTCGACGATACGCATCCTGTGCCGCTCCGCGAGGACGGAGAGCGTGCCCACCGAGAAGTACGACAGGTGCTCGTGGTAGATGGTGTCGAAGGCCGTCGTGGCCAACATGTCGAGCACGTAGGGCACCTCGACCGCGAAGACACCGTCCGGGACGAGCAGCCGCTCAGCACCGTCCAGCACCCCGGCCAGGTCGTCGATGTGGGCGAAGACGTGCCTGCCCAGCAGGAGTTTGGCCGCGCCGTGGGAGTCGCGCACGGCCGCGGCGGTGTCGACGGAGAAGAACTCGGGCACCGTGGGTATGCCGTTGGCCTCGGCCACGTCGGCGAGGTTGCGCGCGGGGTCCACGCCGACCACCCGCATGCCCTTCCCCGCGAACAGCCTGAGCTGTCCGCCGATGTTGCTCCCCATCTCCACAACCAGGTCGCCCGCCTCGGGACCGAAGCGTTCGCAGAACAAATCCACCACGTTCCGCATGTGACGCCTGATCGTCTCCGATTCAGGAGTGATGTAGAGGTAGTCGCGGTAGAGGATCTCCGGATCGACGACATGGTCGAGGCTCATCAGGCGGCAGGCACGGCAGGAGAGCACCCGCAAGGGGAAGTAGGGTTCGTCACCGTGGGAGGACGCCGGGTCAAGGAACCGGTTGGCCAGGGGAACCAGGCCCAAGGATAGGACCTCCTGCCAGTCCGTGGCCCCGCAGACGCGGCAACCGGCGACTTCGCGGGCGCCTGGGATCACATCCATGCTTCCAGCCTTTCTGACGGTTCTGCCGGTGCCGGCGGTGCTGCCACAGCGGCGGCCCCGGTCCCGGGGCCAGTCCACAGCCACGGAAACAGGGCGATGCTCCGGGTGACCGGGGACCGGGGACGGTGGTGCACCGGTCCGGTGGCGTACGGCCTCGGGACCGTGTCGGCCAAGCCGCGCAGCCCGGTCACGGCCAACCGCCGGACCAGCGGCGCAATGATGCCCAGCGGCGTGGCCGGGTGCAGCGTCACGTGGAGGGCGCTTTCTGAGCGCCCTGGGACAAAGGAGTCCGGAAGGTCGAACACCGCGGGATCGCGATGAACCGCGTCGGTGAGTACGACCACCTCGTCCCCCGCCGCGATCCGTGCGCCGTTCGGCGCTGTCAGCGCCTCGTGCGCGAAGAGACGGTGGACGCGGACCGGTGGGTCGACCCTCAGGGTCTCCTCGACCGCGTCGGCGGCGGCCTCGGGGCCGCGGACCGCGGTGAGACCCTCGGGGCCGTCGAGCAGTTTCTCCACGGCACGGCCTACGAGGTTGACCGCAGCCTCGACCCCGCAGGCCCCCAGCAGGACCGCCACGGCCACCGCGTCCTCTTCGGGGTCGGTCGATCCGGCGCGCTCCGCGGCCTTGAGCACCGCGCCGATCGGCCCGTCGGGCGCGGCCCGACGCCGAGACGACGCGAGGCGAACCATGCCCGCCAGCGCCGACTCCAGAGTGCGCGCGGTCTCCAACCGGGGCGGGCACAGGGTCGCGTCCAGTGCTCCAGCCGCCGCGGCGGACAAGGCCGCGAAGCGGGAGGCGTCCGCTCCCTCAAACCCCAGGACGGCTGCCGCCGCCCCGGCAGCCCAAGGCCGGACAGCGTCCTGGACCAGATCGAACCCCGTGTCCGCCCCGCCCTCGCGCTCCCTGACGGACACCGCCGGAAGCGCCCGGCACTGTCCGGAGAGGACGGCGGCCGCAGCACCCAGCCGCGCGCAGTCGTCCCGCCCGGGGGCGGCGGGAAGACCCCGCAGGGGTACCGCCTCGCGCAGGGAGATCGGCGTACCGAGCGCGGGATCGCGCTGCTCCGCAACCGTCGCCTCGGTCACAGGCGGGGGCGCGGCCTGGAGCCGGCTGTCCTCAAGGAGCGACCGGGCGGTGTCCAGGGTGGTCGCCACCCACGCCCCTGTGCTGCTGCGGTGCAGCGGACCGCGGTCACGGGCCCGTTCCCCGAGCCTGCCGGGGGACTCCTCGCCGCCGCGCAGCACCAGAGCATAGGGGTCGTTCCTGGTCCCCAGCAGCCACTGGCGGCCACGCAGTGTCTGCAGTACCAGCCCCAGGCCGCTGTCGGGGATCGTCTGCGTCATACACACCTCACTGGCAGAACCGTGGATTTGGCGCTCCGGGCCCGCGCCCGGGACCGCTCAGGTCAAAGACAGGCCGCCGTCCACCGGGACCGTGACCCCGGTGGCGTAGGCGGCGTCCGGGCCCGCAAGCCAGGTCACCCAGGAAGCGACCTCCTCCACGGTGCCCACCCGCCCTGCCGGGGCCCGCGAGCCCATGGACGAGAGAAGGCCCCGGTAGGCGTCGGCGGGCATGCCGGCTCGGACGGCGCCGCCGCTGTCCACCACACCGGGTGCCACACCGACGACGCGTATGCCGCGCGGTGCCAACTCCACGGCCCAGGTTCGCGTGAGGAAGTCGAGGGCGGCCTTGCTCGCCCCGTACACTCCCGCCCCCGGCCACGCGCGGCTGCCTCGGGAGCCCGACGAACTGACGTTCACCACGGTTCCCCGACGCCTCTCCAGGGCGTCCAGCGCCTGCCTGGTCAGCATGACGGGGGCGACCAGGTTCGTCTCGACCAGCTCCGTGACCTTCTCGCGCCCGGTCTCGCGCAGCCCGCCATAGGCTGACACGGCCGCGTTGTTCACCAGGACGTCGACACCCCCGAAGAACCTGACCGCCGTGTCGACGATCCTTGCCGGAGCGTCCTCGTCAGTGACGTCGGCCTCCATCGTCCGGATTCTGGGACGGTCCCCCGCGGTCTCGGCCAGCGCCGATCCGGTCCGTCCGACGGCGAGTACACCGGCTCCCCGGGCGGCGAAGGCTCGTGCCACCGCACGCCCGATGCCGAAACTGGCTCCGGTCACGATCACCCCCTGCGGGGCGGTACCTCCTTGTGCAGCGCTCATGGTCGCACCCTAGGAACGGCGGGTCGAATCGCGCTCGACCCCGGAGGTCCCGTCATGTGCGACCGTCCGCTTCCGGATGAGTAGGACGCCGTTCTCACGGACCAGCACGTCCTCGCACATACACACGGCCCGCAACTGCGGGGCGGCGCCGTCCGCCGTGGAGACGACCAGGACCTGGAGGCGGCACACGAGGCTCCCGTCGTCCGCAGAGCGGACCGAGGGAACGCCGAACACATGCCGCCGCTGGACGCCCGCGGCCCTGCTCTCGGCCGTGGCCCGCCGTCTGCCTTCGGTGATGGCCGTGCGTCCCCGTACCGGTGCGGGAATCCCTGTCGAGAAGAACACCCCGTCCTCGGTGAAGGTCCGCGCCCATTCCTCGGCGCCCCCCTCGTCGAGCAGACGGGACTGCTCCGCGTAGAACAACTGGAGTTCGGCGAGATCCGTCGCGGAGAGCACGGCCGTCCTCCCGACCCCCGTCCCGGTCGCCGTTGCGTCTTTCCCGTTCACTCTTCCTCCCAGCCTCGCCCGGTGCTCCGCGCACTGTGGTGCCAGTGCTCGGCAACGCCACCCTGGCGCGGCGGGATCGAGGACCGCTGGACGGGAGCGGAACGCGCCTTCGCGGTGTCGAGCCGTCCTCCACCGGCGCTCCGCCTCCGCCCAGCACGATCGTGTCGGCTCCGGGCCGAGGCGCGCCCGCCCGGGGTGGGACACGTCCAGGCAGAGCAAGGAGCGTCCGTGCGGATCATCGACCTGTCCTCACCGGTGGACTCCTCGTGGGAGGAGCCTGACCAGGTGGTACACGAGGTGCTGACGCCCCGTCAGGGCGCCGAGCACATGAGCGAGGAGATGCGCCGCCATTTCGGGGTGGAGTTCGCCCCCGACGAACTGCCCCAGGGCGAGTTCCTCTCCCTGGACAGGATCTCCCTGACCACCCACACCGGCACCCACGTGGACGCCCCCTCGCACTACGGCTCGCGTGTCGCCTACGGTTCCGGCATCCCGCGCCATATCGACGAGATGCCCCTGGAGTGGTTCCTCCGCCCCGGAGTGGTTCTCGACGTCTCCGACATCCCGCTCGGCACGATCGGCGCCGCGCGCCTGGAGAAGGAGTTCGCGCGAATCGGCGGTCCGCCCGAGGCGGACGACATCGTCCTGCTGCGCACCGGAGCCGACCGCCACGCGGGTACCCACCGGTACTTCACCGACTTCGCCGGCCTGGACGGTCCCGCCGTCGACCTCCTGCTGGACCTGGGGGTGCGGGTGATCGGCACCGACGCCTTCAGCCTGGACGCGCCGTTCGGCCACATCATCGAGCGGTACCGCGCCACCGGCGACCGGTCCGTGCTCTGGCCGGCCCACATGGCGGGCCGCCGCCGGGAGTACTGCCAGATCGAGCGGCTCGCCAACCTTGACGCGCTTCCCGGCCCCAGAGGTTTTCAGGTGGCGTGCTTCCCGGTGCGGATCACAGGCGCCGGTGCCGGCTGGACCCGGGCGGTCGCCCTGGTCGAGGACTGACCGACAGCGCGGCCCGAGCGCGACGATCGACAGCCCATGCGAGGACAACCCGAGCGAGGAGTGCCCATGTACGGTCCGGAACTGGCCGCGGTCTACGAACTGGTCTACCGGAGCAGAGGCAAGGACTGGGACGCCGAGGCCGCCTACCTGGAGCGGGAGATCAGATCCCGGTTTCCCTCCGCCGACTCCCTGCTCGACGTGGCCTGCGGCACCGGGGCCCACCTCGAGTCGTTCCGGCGGCGCTTCTCCTTGACCGAGGGGGTGGAGCTGTCCGACGCCATGCGGGCCGAGGCTGTGCGGAGGCTGCCGGATGTCCCCGTGCACGTCGGTGACATGCGCTCCTTCGACCTGGGGCGCCGGTTTGACGCGGTGATCTGCGTGTTCTGCTCGATCGGCTACCTGGAGACCGTGGCGGACCTGCGTGCCGCGCTGCGTTCGATGGCCGCGCACCTGGTGCCGGGGGGCGTGCTCATCGTGGAGCCCTGGTGGTTTCCCGAGCACTTCATCGACGGGTACGTGGCCGGAGATCTGGCCCGTGACGAGGAGAGGACCGTCTCCAGGATCTCCCACTCCACCCTCCAGGGCCGCCGAACCCGGATGGAGCTGCGGTTCGTCATCGGCACGAAAGCGGGTATCAGCGAGTTCACCGAGATCAACCTGCTGACCCTGTTCACCCGCGAGGAGTACCTCGACGCGTTCGCCGACGCCGGCTGCCCCGCCGAGTACCTGGAGGGCGGCCTGACCGGACGCGGCCTGTTCATCGGGATCAGCCGCGAGGCGGGAGAGGACGTCCGCAGAGTTCCTCCGCGACGGCCATGACATAGCGGCCGTAGGAGGAGTTGCCCATCCGGGCACCCAGCCGGAAACCGCTCTCGGGGTCGATGAAACCCTTGCGGATGGCAATCTCCTCGAGGCAGGCGATGCGCACCCCCTGACGCTCCTCCAGGGTCCGCACGTACTGACCGGTTTCCAGAAGCGCCCGGGGCGTTCCGGTGTCGCTCCAGGCGAACCCGCGGCCCAGATCGACCAGGCGGGCGTCGCCCCGCTCCAGGTAGACCCGGTTGACGTCGGTGATCTCCAGCTCACCCCGCGCCGAGGGGCGCAGGTCGCGGGCGATCTCCACGGCATCCCCGTCGTAGAAGTACAGCCCGGTGACCGCCCTGTTCGACCGCGGACGCTCAGGCTTCTCCTCCAGGGAGACCAGGCGGCCTCGTGCGTCAGTCGTGGCTACGCCGTAGCGCCGCGGGTCGCTGACCGGATAGCCGAACAGGACGCATCCACGCACGTCCTCACTTTCCCGCTCCAGCACCTCGGAAAAGGAGTTCCCGTGGAAGAAATTGTCACCGAGCACCAACGCTACGGGTCCCTCGCCGATGTGGTCGGCACCGATGATCAACGCCTCGGCGATTCCGTTGGGCTTCTCCTGCTCCCGGTAAGCGATCCGCAGGCCGAACTGTCCCCCGTCGCCGAACAGCATGTGGAACCGGGGAAGGTCGGCCTGGGTGGCGATGATCATGATGTCCCGGATTCCGGCCAGCATGAGAACCGAAAGCGGATAGTAGATCATCGGCTTGTCGCCGATCGGTAGGAGCTGCTTGGAAATAGCGAGCGTCGCCGGATGGAGCCTGCTTCCCGTTCCCCCTGCAAGAATGATTCCCTTCACGGTGGAAGTACTCCTCCCTTCGGGAGCAACGTGGGCTGGTCATTCTTCGCCGGAATTCTATCGAACGGGATTGGCAATTCCTATGCCGCGGTTCCGCGCTCAACCCCGATTCGAGAATTATGCAAACGCGGCGAGTTCCAATCGAGTTGCACACGCCGGAACCTCGGCAGCGGGATTCTCTTCCCGTGGCGTTCCGGGAAGCCAGTACAGGAAGCGAGTGTCTCTTGGTTACGCGGGTATGGGACTACCTGGTTGAATACCACAAGGAGCGGGAGGACATCCTCGAGGCGGTGGAGACCGTCTTCGGGTCGGGGCGCCTCGTGCTCGGCGAGAGCGTGTCCGGGTTCGAGCGTGAATTCGCCGACTACCACGGCCTGCGCGCGTGCGTGGGTCTGGACAACGGAACCAATGCCGTCAAGCTGGGCCTGCAGGCGCTCGGAGTCGGGCCCGGAGACGAGGTCATCACGGTCTCCAACACCGCCGCGCCGACGGTGGTGGCCATCGACGCGGTCGGCGCGACCCCCGTCTTCGCCGACGTGCGCGAGGAGGACTACCTGATGGACACCTCCCAAGTCGCCGATCTCATCGGGCCGCGGACCCGCTGCATCCTGCCGGTGCACCTGTACGGACAGTGCGTCGGTATGGCCCCCCTGCAGGCCCTCGCCGAGGAGCACGGCCTGGCCCTCCTGGAGGACTGCGCTCAGGCACACGGTGCCCGCCACCACGGGCGACTCGCCGGGACCATGGGCGACGCGGCCGCCTTCTCCTTCTACCCGACCAAGGTGCTCGGAGCCTACGGCGACGCGGGGGCGACGGTGACCCGCCACCCCGAGGTGGAGAGCGCCCTGCGCCGTCTGCGCTACTACGGAATGGAGGACCGGTACTACGTCGTCGACACGCCCGGCCACAACAGTCGCCTCGACGAGGTGCACGCCGAGATCCTCCGCCGCAAGCTGCGGCGACTCGACGACTACATCGCCGGGAGGCGCGCGGTCGCCCGGCGCTACGAGGAGGCCCTCGGCGACAGCGACCTGGTCCTGCCCTCCACCGCCCCGGGCAACGACCACGTGTACTACGTCTACGTGGTTCGCCACCCTCGGCGCGACGACATCATCGAGGCTCTGAATGCCTACGGCATCTCACTCAACATCAGCTACCCCTGGCCGGTGCACACGATGACGGGATTCGCCCATCTCGGCTATCGTCCCGGATCGCTTCCCGTGACCGAAGCGCTGGCCGGCGAGATCTTCTCCCTTCCCATGTACCCCTCCCTCCCCCTGGAGACCCAGGACCGGGTGATCGAGGCGCTCACCGAGGTCCTCGCCCGACTGTGAGCCGGGGGGCCGGCACCGCTCACTCCCGGGTGTCGGCCCCCAGCAGCCCGTAGAGGCAGGCCACCAGACTCCGCGCCTGGATGTTGACGTAATGGCTGTGCCTCAGCAGTTCCGCGAGCTGGTGGAGCGGCATCCACCGGAAGTCGGGCCACTCCACCGCGGCGGGGTCGGCATCCGTCTCGACGATGAGGTAGCGGTTGCGGGCGTGGTAGAACCGTCCCCCCTCCTCGGACAGCACACTGTCAAACCTGACGCGTTCGGCGGGGGCCGCGAGGACCTCGTCGAGGAAGCGGGGGCGGGCTGAGGCGGGCAGGTGGGTGTAGGTCTGAGGTGTGCACTGCACGGTCGGCGCCAACTCCACCACGTCGACGTACCCCGCCTCCACCCGCGCGTGCACGAGCACATGGAGCACACCGTCGACCGGCCTGGCCAGGAAGGCGACCACCCCCTGCCCGTGGGGTTCGATCATGGGCTGGGCCCACCGGGTCACCTCGCGTTCCCCAGCCTCCACGCTCACCCCGATGACGTCGAAGAACAACCCGCTTTCGTGAGAAATCCGGCCCTCGGCTCGGCGCCAGCCGCGAAGGGCGTTCAACGGAGCCGGGGCCGTGCGCGGCTCGATCCGGCTCCGCGCGTCGGTGATCCAGCTCAGCACGTCGACCATGGAGTGCAGGGCGCCTTCAGTCCGTACACAGGAACGCCGCAGGGCGCTCAGGAAGGGGTCGTCCCCCCTCCGCTCGGGCCGCGGGTCGCCGTGCTCGCGGGCGAAGGGCAGGCAGGACAGCACGGTACGCGCATCCATGTTGACCATGTCTTTCTCGGCGAGCAGCCCGAGCACCTGGCCCAGCGGCAGCCAGCGGAAGCCGGGCCGCACCTCGACACCGCTGTCCGCCTGCACGACCATGTTGCGGTTGCGCTTGTGGTGGAACCACGCCCCCTGCTCGGACTGTCGCACGTCCACCAGGACCCGGTGGGCGGAGGGATCACGGAAATACTCCAGATAGGGAACCGCACGGCCGCCGTGCACGCGCGTGTAATTGCTCCGTGTCGCCTGGACTGTCGGGGACAGCTGCACCGTCCTGGCATTGCCGGGTTCCGCCTTGGCCTGCATGAGGCAGTGGAGGACGCCGTCTTCCTCCCTGACCAGGATGCCCAGGATGCCCACCTCGGGTTGCCGGATGATGGGCTGCCACCACTCCTCGACCGGCTGCCCCGGAATCCGGACCCGCAGGCCTCCGACGGTGAAGAAGCCACCACTGCGATGGCTGATGTCCCCGGTGGAGGGGTCGGTCTCCCACATCTCCAGGTCGTCCAGGGAGACCCGGCGGACCCGCATCGGCGCCTGGTGCTCGACCTCCGCCAGCCAACGGCGGACATCGTCGAGTTCCCCGGCATCCGTCAGGCTCCGGCGAGCCGAATACGCCAGCAGCGCGGCGGTCCCGTCGCCGCGGACATCGTCATCCATGCTTCCCCCTGCTCCTGTAGTCCGGCGACGCCTCCCACTGGTCCTCCAGGGAACGCGCAAGCCCGATGGCAGGCTCCCAACCGAGCAGTTCGCGGGCTGACCGGATGTCAGCGAGCGTCCACGCTCCCCCCCGCGCCGAGGCCCCTCCGCCCTCCTCCCGAATCGCGGTGGCAGGCAGCCCGGCGGCGGACAGCAACAACCCCACCAGTTCGCGCACACTCACCGCCTCTCCCCGGCCGATGTTGAAGACCCGGCCGACGGCATCAGCGCGCGCCGCACGCAGCACCGCACGCGCCAGGTCACGTACGTCCACATAGTCCCTGCGCGCATCGGCAATGGCCACGGGGAGCGGTTCCCCGGGGCGTGCGGCCCGCAACCGCCTGGTGAGCGAACCGAGAAACCCGACACGGCAGGTGCCCGGACCGCAGACGTTGACGGCTCTGAGGACCACCCCCTCCAACCGACCGGCGCGTGTGGCCTCCAGAACCGCCTCCGAACCCGCCAGCTTGGTGCGCGCGTAATCGGTGGAGGGCCGCGGAGGCTCGTCTTCACCGATACGGACGCCCCCGCCGACCTGCCCGTACTCGTGGATCGACCCGATCTGCACAAAGCGCGGCCCCGTGGTCGCGCGCGCCGCCGCCTCCAGCAGGCGCTCGACCAGCAGCACGTGGACGCGCCGGTTCTCCTCGGGTGTTGCGACCCACCCGCCGGCCGCGTTGACGATCACCTCGGCGCCGCTCTCCTCCAGCAGGGCGCGAAGCTCCACCGGATCGGCGTCCGCCACGTCCAGGCCGACACCGCGCACCCCCGCGGGAAGACCCACCGGCCTGCGCGCGACCGCGGTGACCCGGTACCCCTCCGCCTGGAACGCGGCGCAGACATGGCGCCCCACGCTTCCGCTCCCCCCGATCACGACCACGGAGAGGCGGCCCTCTACACCGTGCCGCAGAACCGGAACAGCACGCTCAGACACCGTACATCGCCCGTTCGATCCGCCGGCACTCCCCGTAGTCGGGCAGCAGCCCCGACTCCTGCAACTGGGTCAGCCCAGGAGCGTCGCGGTCGCGTTCGGAGAGCACCGGGTCGCAGAGGCGCGGCAGGACGACACCGATCTCGGGATCGAAGACGGACAGAGCCAACTCGTTCTCCCGGACGTACTCACCGGAGAGCATGTAGGACATCACTGTGTTGTCTTCCAGGGCAACGAAGGCGTGCGCCACACCGACGGGGAGGTACATCGCGCGCATTCCCACCGGGTCGAGGACCGCGGTGTCCCAGGCACCGAAGGTCGGTGAATTCACCCTGATGTCGATGACGATGTCGACCGCGCTCCCTCGTGCGCAGTACACGTACTTGGCGGTTCCCGGCGGGGTGACGGTGAAGTGCGCGCCGCGGACGACGCCCGCCCGCGAGCGGCTGTGGTTGGTCTGGGCCACCGGGAAGAGCCGGTGGCCCAGCGCCGATTCGAACGCCGATTCCTGGAACGGCGAGACGAAGATGCCCCGAGGGTCCTCGAACACCTCGGGGACGAACTCGAAGGCTCCGCGCACCGACAGTTCCCGTGACTTCATGATCGACCCTTTCCGCTTCGGCCGTACCGACTCCTGCCGCTCCTCAGCGACACGCCCGCTTCTGCGCGTAGGCCCCGGCGCGCTCCATCGTCGCCCTGCTGTTGCGGCCGAGCGCGTCACGCACGGCCGACCGGGCCTTCTCGATGTCGGCGCCCGGACCCAGCACCCGCGGCACCGCGTCCGGGGCGAGGACGACGGTGTGGAAGGAGGTGACCAAAGCTCCGCTCCCGGCTTGTGCGACCTCCCAGCATCCCGTGTGGACCGCCAGCAGTTCAGGAGTACGGAGCTGCTTGTAGACGATCCGGTGCCGGGGAAAGCACACTCGGACCGACTCGGTGGTGTGGACTCCGCCGTCGGCGGCACGGGTGTCCATCTCCAGTCTCTGGATGTTGACCGTGTCCTCCTCGAGCGCGACGCGGGCGACATGGGGCAGCCGTGCCTCCCACTCCCCGGCTTCGTGCAGGAAGTCGTAGACGTCGGCCGGGTCCCCCTCGACGTGGACCTCGTCGGAGAACTCCAGGAGCAGTCCGGCCTCCCGCACCGGGGTCTCGGCCCTCTCCTTCAACGCGGCCAACTCCGCGCCGCTGTTGGTGCGAATCGCCCGGGTGATCCACGCTTCGGCCGCGGCGTCGCCGTCCACAGCCTGGAACTCGTGCTCCAGAACGACGAGGCACCCGTCGCCCCCGGGCTCCACGCGCCACTGTCCGCGCATGGAAGCCACGGGCGGACGGGACACCTCCTGCCGGAAGCGGACCGTGCGCTCCGTGGGATCCAGTTCCCGCAGTGAGGTCCACCCCTTGGGGTCGCCGTTGGCCGTGGCCCAGATGTGGATCCGCTCCCGGCCCGCCCCCAGGTCCTCGCGGTCGACGTGGATGGTGGGGCCGAAGACCCAGGCCCAGTCCTCCACCGCGGCGATGAGCGCGTAGACGCGCTCGGCGGGGGCCGACACCTCGATCCGATGCCTGGTCCGCTTCGTCTCAGGTCTGTTCATGCTTCTCCGTCCTGGTGTCGCACAGGCCGCTCCGCCGTGCGTGCGGCACCGTGATCGTGCGTGTCTTGCCCGGGACCGCCCCACCGTGCTCCCGTGGCGGAGGGGTGTGCCGGGAGGCTCAGTAGTTGCCCAGCCCGCCGCAGACGTTGAGTGCCTGAGCGGTCGTCGCGCCGGCTGCTTCGGAGACGAGGTAGGCGACCATCCCCGCGACCTCCTCGGGGACCGCGTAGCGGCCGAGAGGGATCTTCGCCCGGAACCGCTTCAGCACGTCCTCCTCGGTCACGCCCCAGTGGTCGGCGTATCCCCGCCGCACCCGCTGAGCCATCGGCGTCTCCACATAACCGGGACACACGGCGTTCACGGTCACCCCTGTCCCCGCCAGTTCCAGGCCGAGTGACTTGGTGAATCCCACGACACCGTGCTTGGAGGCGGTGTAGGGCGCTCCCAGGACGACACCCTGCTTGCCCGCGGTGGAGGCGATGTTGACGATCCGCCCCCGGGGACTGCCTAGGATGCCCCCGCGCGCCAGCACCTCCCGGGTCGTCCGGAAGACGCCGCCCAGGTTGGTCTCGATGACGTCGTTCCACAGCTCGTCGGAGAGTTCGGCGGTGACACCGCCCCCGCTGCGTCCGGCGTTGTTGACCAGGACGTCGACCCGCCCGTAGCGGTCCACGGCGCACCGGACCAGCGCACGCACGTCGTCGAGCGAACGGACGTCACAGTCGCGGCCGTCCGCGTCGTACCCTTCGGCGCGTAGCGACTTCACCGTCTCCGCGACGTCCGCGGCGGAACGCGCGCAGATGAAGAGCCGGTGCCCCGACTCCGCGAGCGCGCGCGCGACTGCTAGGCCGATACCGCTGGTGGCCCCGGTGACCAAGGCCGCCGGACCTCCTGCACTGGACATATGCGCTCCATGCCTCGTCGACGCTCAGAGGGGCTGGCGCCCCGGTTGCTCCGGCATCGTGACCGAACGCGCTATCAAAACGCTCGATCCCGCCTGCCGCTCGGCCGCAATCCCCCGATGATCAGCCTTCGAGCCGGGTGTGCGGGCGGCCGCCCCGGTGGGGGAATCCAGCCGTTCTCGCCCATCCCGCAAGCCGTCCCGGGCAGGGTGGGGCGCAGAGCCGGTGCGCCGATCGGCGCACCGGCGCGGAGTGTCCCAGAACCCTGCGGCCCCGACCTGATGGGAGCGGTACATGCGTCCGGCAACCGAGACGAGCTACAAGGCGGGTCTCACTGCGGTCTTCGACCGCGCGGCCCCCACCTACGACCGGATGGGCGTGGAGTTCTTCACCCCGATGGGACGGCGCCTGGTGGAGCGCGCCGCGCCGGCTCCCGGCGAGCGGATTCTGGATGTCGGATGCGGACGCGGCGCCTCGCTGTTCCCCGCGGCCGCCCGTGTGGGAGCACACGGCCACGCAACGGGCATCGACATCGCCGAGGCGATGATCGAGCAGGCGGCCGAGCAGGCCGAGCGGGAGGGCTTCGACAACGTCGAACTCCTGGTGATGGACGGCGAGCGGCCCGACTTTCCGGAACGCTCCTTCGACGTGGTGCTGGGCGGCTACAGCATCATCTTCTTCTCGGACGCGCCCTCGGCCCTCACGACCTACGCTCGCCTGCTGTCCGGCAGCGGACGCATCGCCTTCACCAGTCCGGTCTTCAGCGACGACGTGTTCCCCTTCCTGCCGCCCATGTTCACCGGCCTGGTCCCGCAGAGCCTGCTGCGTCACCTGCCCTCGGACTGGGCCCCGGAACGGATCCGAGAACGCTTCCACTCCTGGCTCGCCGATCCCGACGTCCTGGAGGCCACCATGGGGCGCGCCGGGTTCACCGACGTGGAGGTCGAGGACGAGACCGTGGAACTGACCGCGCCCTCGGGCACAGCCTGGGTGGACTGGTCCCACACGCAGGGCATGCGCGTACTCTGGCAGCATCTTCCCGAAGAGGAGGCCGCAGCGTTGCGCGCGCGGCTGATCTCCGCCCTGGACGCCGCTCGGCCCGAGGGCCGGCCGCTCACCATGGACGTGCCGGTGCGTTTCGTCACCGCCCGACCCCGGCACTGAGCGGCCGATCACACGTCGGGCCCCCGATCCCCTCCGCCTCCAGGAGGCGCCGTGCCCGACGCGCCGCCTCGCGGTCCCGCGACGGCGGCCCGGAGCGGGCCGGAAGCAGGGGCACGACGGCGCTGCGTCCGGCACGGACATCGGGATGCAGGCGCGCCAGCCGTGACAGCGCCTGCCCCGGCCCCGCTTCGACCAGTAGGTAGGGGCTGGTGGACAGCAGTGCGCACAGGGCGTCCCAGAACCGCACCGGAGCGGTCACGTGGTCGGCCCAGTAAGCGGGATCCCGCGCTTCACCGGCGCTCAGCCGCGCCGCGGTGTAGCAGGAGTACAGGGGGATGCGCGGGGGCGAGGCGGGGATCGAGGCGAAGGCGCGCGCCGCGTGCGCCCTGGTCCGCCGAAGCACCGGGCTGTGGAACGCGGTGAGGGAGGGAACGGCACGGTGGGTGATCCCCGCCCCGGCCAGCATGCCGCGTGTCGCTTCCACCGCCCGCACCGTACCCGCGACCACCGTCTGGCGGGGCGCGTTGACGGCGCCGATGACGGCTCCCCCGACGAGAAGGGGAGCGATGTCCGCGGGGGAGGCGGCGGTGGCCAGCATCCGTCCCGGCGGGGCCTGGGCCACCTCGTGGGAGCGGTTCACGACCACACGGGCGGCGTCCGCGAGCCCGAACACCCCGGCCAGCACTGCGGCGACCAGTTCGCCCAGGCTGTGCCCGAGGAGGGCGGAGGGTCGTACGCCCCATCCCTCCACCATGCGGGCCAGCGCGTAGTCGACCGCGAACAGCAGCGGCTGCGACCGTGTCGCATGGTCGATCGGCAAACGGGGACGGGCCGCGCGCCACTCCGCTCGGAGGTGCTCCCCTTGGGGGCCCATCGCTTCGAACGCCTCATCGAGGGCGTTCGTGAATCCGTGGTCGTCGTGGCAGAGCCCTGCCGCCATGCGCGGATGCTGCGAGCCCTGGCCGGGCAGGAGCAGGGCCACGGGGCGCCGGTCCCCGCGCGGTGCCGTGGCGGGGCCCTCGGCCGGAACGGTGACCGGGTGCCCCGGCACGACCGTCCGCCGCGCCGCGTCGGCCTCTGTCACGAGGACCGCCCGGTCAGGTGTTCGCGGACCTCCTCCAGCAGAGCGCGCGGCGTGGTGATCGCCTCCACCCGTTCGTCGGGGAGCATGACGCCGAAATCGTCCTTGATCCGGACGGTGATCTCGAAGACGAGGAGCGAGTCGTAACCGAGCTCGTTGAAATCGGTGTCCAGCGCCGCCTCGTCGAGTTCGGTGTCGGCACCACCGACACACTCTTCGACGATGCGCCGCAGGTCGGCGAGTTCGAAGGTCTCCACGGTGCACTCCTTCCGGGGCGGCCGCGGGGTCCAGCGGCCTCCCCACAGCCTGGCCCGGCGGCCTCGACCCCGGATGGACGTGTGATCGAGCCGCGCGCAGGAATCTGGCGGTGGACTCGGGGGCGGGAACGAGAGGAGACCGGCGTGATCCGACAGACAGGTGCCGGAACCGGACGCCACGCGGCGATCCTGGGGGTCGGCGGGTACCGACCGCGCAGAGTCGTCAGCAACATCGAGGTGTGCGCGGGAATTGACTCCACCCCTGAGTGGATCGAGTCACGCAGTGGTATACGTGAGCGGCGGTTCGCGGATGAGCGGGAGACCCTGGCCATGATGGCGGCGCAGGCCTCGGCCACGGCCCTGGCCGGTGCTGGCCTGCGTCCCGAGGCGGTTGACCTGCTGCTGGCCGCCAGTATGTCGGATCTGGTCCAGACACCACCGCTGGCGGCGCGCGCGTCCCACGCGCTGGGGGCGCACGCGGCGGCGGCCGTGGACGTGTCGGGGGCGTGCGCGGGATTCTGTCACGCGTTGGCCGCGGCCCGTGACGCTGTGCTGACGGGCAGCGCCGAGTACGTCGTCGTGGTCGCCGCGGAGCGGATGACCGACATCGTGGACCCTGCGGACCGCAACGTCAGTGTGCTGTTCGCGGACGGGGCGGGAGCGGTGGTCGTGGGCCCCTCGGCGGTGGCCGGGGTCGGTCCCGTGGTCCGTCGCGCCGACGTCCGGTACACCGACGCCCTACGCATGAGCGGTGACTGGGGGCGCTACGCCGCCTCACTGGAGGAGGAGCGGCCGTGGATGCGCATGGACGGCCGACGGGTCTTCCAGTGGGTGGCGGACGCGGTGGTGCGGGGCGGGCGGGAAGTGATACGAGCCTCCGGAATCGAACCGGCCGACCTGGAGGTCTTCATCCCCCACCAGGCCAACGAGCGCCTGATCGATCTGTTGGCGGAGCGTCTGGGGCTTTCCCCCACCACCGTGGTGGCCCGCGACGTGGTGACCTCAGGCAATACCTCAGCGGCCTCCATTCCCCTGGCGATGGAGACGCTGCTGGCCTCCGGCGGCGCCCGCAGCGGCCAGCTCGCGCTCCTCCTGGGTTTCGGAGCCGGTCTCAACTTCGCGGGTCAGGTGGTGAGACTGCCCTGACCCCGTCCCGCCACCCCGGTGGCGCCGCCGTGTCCCCGCGGGGGACGGGTCAGCCAGGAAGGCCGGCAGACTCGGTGAGTCTGCGGTTGGCCAGGGCGACAAAAGCCGCGAGAGTGCGCACCTCGGCGATCTCCTCCTCGGGCAGCGCGATGCCGAGGTCGCGCTCCAGCCGCGCCGCGGCCTCCATGACGGCCAGGGAGTCGTAGCCCAGCTCGTCGAAGTCGACATGGGCGCTGTCCGCTCCCAGCGCGGCGTCGGTGTCCTCGCCGGCGCACTCCCGCATGATCTGGATCAGGTGGTCCAGGGTCAGTTCGGTCACGTCACTGTCCTCTCTTCGCTGTCCTCAGCCCCTCTACCGGGGCGTGTCGACCGCTCAAGGCCGGGGTTGCGCCGCCTCGACGATGACCGCGGAATTGAATCCGCCGGTACCTCGGGCCACGACCAGGGCCGCACCAGGGGCCAGCGGCCGGGGCGCCCCGGTCACCAGGTCCACCGCCGCGTCGGCGGCGGTGGCGGAGTTGATCGTGGGGGGAGCGATCCGCTCGCGCAGTGCCAGGCAGGCGCTCACCAGGTCCAGCGGTCCGGCACCCGCGTACAGGCGTCCGGTCATCGTCTTGGGCGCGGTGACCGGCACCCCCCTCGGACCGAAGACCTCGGACAGGGCCTCGGCCTCAGCCTGGTCTGCCTCGGTCTCCCCGGCGGCATCGGCGAAGACCACGCTGACCCCGTTGGGAGCGGTTCCCGCATCCTCCAACGCCCCTTCGATGGCACGGCGCAGGTTGGTCGGCCGTCCTGATCCGGGAGGGGGGTCGAACGTCGCGCAGTACCCGGAGATCTCGCCGTAGCCGCGCACGCCTCGGCTCCGGGCCCGATCGGCGCTCTCCAGCACCAGCATCGCGCCCCCCTCCCCAGCGACGTGGCCGGTCGCGTCCCTGTCGAAGGGCAGGTAGGCCCGGTCGGGATCGTCGCTTCCGGTGAGCCTGCCGGAGGCGGCCTGCGCGGCCAGGCCGTAGGGACAGACCGCGGAGTCCATTCCGCCGGTGAGCGCCAGCGGGGTCCCGGCTCTCAGGACGCGCCGCGCCTGGGCGATCGCGTCCAGGCCGCCAGCCTGCTCGGTGACGACCACACCCATCGGACCGCGCATGTCGTGCCGGATCGAGAGCTGTCCGGTGTTCACCGCGTAGAACCAGGCGAAAGACATGTACGCGCTCACGTACTGGGGCCCCCTGCCCCACAACTTCTCCAGTTCGCGCTGGCCGAAGGCGATGCCGCCGGTGGAGTTGGCGGTGACCACCGCCATGTCCTCGGCGGACAGTGCGGCCTGGGGGGAGCCGGCGTCCACGAGCGCCCATTCGGCGGCTGCCAGGGCGAAGCGGGTGATCCGGTCGCTCTGGGGAAGCAGGCGCCCGGGAATGTGGTCCTCGGCGACGAATCCGCGGACCTCGCCGAGGAGCCGCGACCGGCGGCCCTCGGGGCCGAAGGCGTCCACCGGGACGATGGCGTTCTCGCCCCGAAGGGTCGCCTCCCAGTGGGCCTTGGCGCCGATCCCGGTGGGGGCTATCACGCCGATTCCGGTGATGACGGGGCGTGTCCCGCCTTCTGTGTTCGGGGGCACGGCGGTCATCCCTTCCCGTCGGTGAGGACCATCGCGCTCTGGAATCCGCCGAAGCCGCTGCCCACGGTCAGCGCGGTGCGGACCCGGTGCTCACGCGCGGTGAGCGGCACGTAGTCCAGGTCGAGTTCGGCGTCGGATTCGTGCAGGTTGGCTGTCGGCGGCACGACCCCGTGTCTGATGGCCAGCAGGCACGCGACGATTTCGATGGCTCCGATGGCGCCGAGTGAGTGGCCCACCACGGGCTTGATCGAGCTCACCGGGACGCTGCGGGCCCGATCCGCCAGAGCGCGCTTGAGGGCGGCGGTCTCGTGTCTGTCGTTCTGCCTGGTCGCCGTCCCGTGGGCGTTGACGTAGTCCACCTCCTCGGGGAGGGTGCGTCCCTGGGCCAGTGCCGCGGTGACGGCGGCGGCGAGTTCCCGTCCGTCGGGGCGCAGCCCGGTCATGTGGTGGGCGTTGCCGCGGGAGGCGTATCCGGTGATCTCACCGAGGATGCGGGCCCCTCGGGCCAAGGCCTTCTGTCGTTCCTCCAGGACCAGGACCGCAGCCCCCTCGCCTAGGACGAAGCCGTTGCGTCTGCTGTCGAAGGGTTTGCAGGCACCGGCCGGATCGTCGTTGCTCGGGGAGGTCGCCCTGATCGCGTCGAAGCAGGCGACGGTGATCGGTGCGATGGGTGCTTCGGTCCCCCCGGTGATGACGGTGTCGGCACTCCCCTCTCGGACGAGTTCGAAGGCGTGACCGACGGCGTCGATCCCGGAAGTGCAGCCCGCCGAGATCACGGCCGCCGGTCCCTCCGCCCCCGCATTCCAGGCCAGCTCCGCCGCGATCGAGCTCGGCACGAAGTAGTCGTAGAAGTGCTCGCTCGCCCGGTCGGCGTCCACCCGCCACCGTCTGCCGCCGTCGCTGACCTCGAGATACTGCCGCTCCATCTGCTGTGTGCAGCCGACCGCGTTGCCGATGCTCACCCCCGTCCGGTCAGGACGCCGCACGCGGTCAGTCAGGCCGCTGTCGGCGATGGCCTGGCTGGCCGCGGCGAGGGCGAACTGGGTCGCCCGGTCGAGTTCTTCGGCACGCTCGGCGGTCAGCCCGTGCCGGTGCGGGACGAAGTCGCACTCGGCGGCGACCTGTGAGCGGAAGGGGCGGGGGTCGAACGTGCTGATGGTGCGCGAGGCCGTACGACCGCTGGTGATCAAGTTCCAGAACTCCTCGGTTCCGGTTGCCCTCGGGGCGATCACCCCCGCACCGGTGACGACCACACGCCGGTTCACCGGAACTGCCCGGAGACGGCGTTGTCCGCCTCGGCACCGCCGACGGGGGCGGTGGCGCCGGCCGCGAAGGACCGCACGGAGCGGAAGAGCTGGGGAACGCCCCGGCACAGCTCCCTGAGCGGCGCCGCGGTCCGTGCGAACCGCTCCCCGGTCGTCGCCGTCCGGAACGAGTCCAGGTCCGTCCAGACGGCGATGTTGACGTAGCTGTCCTCCCGGTCCAGGTGACGTAGGAGGTCGTAGCGGATGATTCCGGGTTGGCGCTCCAGGAACGCGGCCACCTCGGCGAAGGCCTCTTCGAACTCCCGAGGTGAGACGACGTCGACGAACTGGTTGACCAGGATGATCATGCGCTCCTCCTCCCAGCTCCGCCGCAGCGGCGGTGTACGTGGCCAGCGGCCTCCGGCGTGTGCAGACGACGCTGGGGGGCGGGCGTCGCAATCAGCTCGATTCCGGATTGATCCCCGGTTCACGGGGCGCTGGGCTGGGAGTGGTACCGCGTCCGGCGGGGCGGCCGGGACCCGCTCCGTACGGGTCCGGCCGCCCCGCTACGAGAGGCGCGCGGGGGCGCCGGAGGCCGGTGTCTTGACCGCTCCGTGTGGTTTCCGGCCGAGGCGGGTCCCGCGCTCGCGGGTCGTCCACCCTTCCGGGAACTGCTTCCTCTCCAGGAAGGGGGTGACGAAGCCGGGGCTCGCGGAGTCGACGAAGGCGCCAACCTCCGCGACCGCCAGGTCGGGCGAGGAGTACTTGCCCCGCCCCGCGGCGGTGGTGACCGCCACGGTGGCCAGGCCCAGGCGCTGCTGGAGAAGGGATTGGCGTACGGTCACGCCGCTCACCGCCCGCGTCTGGACAGCCGCGGTGACGCGGGACATGACACCGCGGCGCAGCACCACATAGCGGCCGACGATGGCGTGTCCCAGGTGCCGGTACCCGGCTACGGCCAGCAGCAGCGCCGTCGGCCAGGTGAGCAGAGCGGTCGCCCACCAGGGCCACGCGTCCTGCCATCCGAGGTTCGTCAGGGCCCAAGCCGTGGTGACGACGATCGCCGCGCTGACGAGGGTCGCCCAGAACAGGCGGCGTCTCAGGGCCGCCGGGGGGTGGGGGGCGAACCGTGTCCTCAGCGGACTGCGCTCCTCCCGCAGGACCTCGTCGACAACCCGGTGCGCGACCTTGACCGGACCGCGCGGGAGGATCGTGGGGGCCATGCTCCACATGGACAGCCCCGTGGTGATCACGTCGGTGTCGGCCATGCCCATCCAGCGCCACAGCAGCGGTTCGGAGATCTCCGCGCCGCGTATCCGGTGTTCCTCACGGTCCACCTCTCGGGTGCGGAACAGCCCCTGGGTGGTGCGCAGCAGCGTGCCGTCCTTGCCGTGGACCCGCATGAGCCGGAACTCCCAGTTCTCGTTGAAGAACTGGTAGGTGAGTCCGACCACGCCAAGAGCCCCGGTGATGAGGACTGCGATGAGGGCGGTCCAGCCCCAGCCGATGGCCTCCCAGTCGACCACTCGTTTGACCAGGGGCAGCGGGTCAACGCCGAAGGTGGACAGCAGCCAGTACGCCCCCCAAAGGATGCCGACGGCCAGCACGTAGGCGTAACCGTTGAACATGTTGAAGATGACCCAGGAGTAGCGGATCGGCTGGATGAGGCGCTCCCCGGGCTCTCGTCCCCGGGCCACGTCCTCGATGCTGCGCTGCAGCAGTTCGGCGCGGAGTTCCAGCGCGGTCCGGTAGGAGACCGCGTCCAGGACCAGCGCCGACTCGCCGGCGGTGTTCTGCTGCCCGGCGCCGATCCGCACCATGCGCAACCGGGCCAACCGGTGCCGCAACCGCGCCTCGGCCTCCACACTGCGAATGCGGTCACGCTGGATCGACCGGTACTTGCGGACGAAGAGCCCGGTCCGCCGCTCGACGTAGTCGTCGGTGATGCGGTAGCGGGTGGTGATCCAGCGTAGGACGTCGCTGAGTGCGCTGTAGAGGCCGAACGCGGCGACGATCAGCACTGGCCAGGTGGCCGCGAGGGTCGGCTCCACGTCGAACAGGAGGAGCGCGGCCGCCACGGGACTCAGGGAGACGACCAGCTTCACCGCGTCGACCAGGATCATCCTGGCGTCCAGCCGCCGCCAGGGCACCGCGGTTCCGGTCTCGATCGGCGCGCTGGACTCGGTGACCGGGGGCGCGGGCTCCCCCGCGGTGTCCCGCACGGCCTGTTCGGTCGGGGGCCGACCGCTGCTCCTACGCATCGGTCCGGTGTTCATGTCTGGTCTCCGGGGGTGAGTTGGGTGATCTCGGTCAGCCGCCTGGCGGCCTCGGCGGCGGTCTCCTGGTCGAGGCCGGAGATGTAGATGGCGCCGTGCGCCGACGCGGTGGTCACCGCCAGCCGCGCCAGGCCCAACAGTTGCTCGATCGGGCCCTGGACGGTGTCGACCGTCTGGATACGGGAGAGCGGGGCGACCCGCCACTCCCGGACGTACCATCCGGTGCGCGAGTACACCGCCTCCTCGGTGAACTCCCAGCGATGCACCGCGTAGCGCCAGAAGGGCATCACCGCGATGTAGAGCACGCCTCCGACGAGCACGACCACGAGAGGGGGTCCCAGCCACGGCCGGAGCTGCTCCACCCACAGGTAGAGCAGCGCCATCGCGCCAGCGATGAACAGGAACCGGACGAACGCCTGCGCGGCCCACCACACACGGGCCCGGCTCTCGACCCGGTGCTTCGGCAGACGGAGCCAGACCGGCTCGACGTCGGTGGCACGGGCTGCCGTTTGCGCGTCCACGTGACCTCCCTCAACTCCTTGGTGGATGCTTGAATAGAATCAGGCTAGCACCTAAATGAGACTCACATGTCTCATCTAGAGACGCAACTTTCTCGTTATGAGGAGTCTTCTTGTCGCCGACATCCACACCCCACTCCCGGCAGGAGAGTGGGACCCGCGGCCGGACCCGCCGCGCCATCCTGGCCGCGGCCACATCGGTCCTGGCCCGCGACCCCTCCGCCCCTCTCACCGACATCGCCAAGGCCGCGCAGGTCGGACGCGCCACCCTCCACCGCTACTTCTCCGACCGAGCGGAACTGCACCGCGCGGTCGTGGCGGACTGCCACCAGACCATCAAGGAAGCCGTCGCGGACGCCGCTCCGGACCACGGCGACGCCCGCGAGGCGCTGCGGCGCCTGGTCACCGGTTTCGTCGACGCGGGTGACCGCATCCTCTTCCTCTACGGCGCCTTCCGGAGCGACGAGGACGAGACGGACGAGGAGATGCCCGACGCCACCGGCGACGCCGTCATCTCACTGATCCGACGGGGACAGGAGGAGGGGGTCTTCACCCGCGACCTCGAACCGGACTGGATCGAGAACGTCCTGTGGGCCCTCGTCTTCGCCGGATGCGAGGTCGCCAGGGAAGGCCGTCTACCCCGCCACGGCGTTGCCTCGACCATCATCCGCACCCTGGAAGGCGGGATCGTCCGCGGCGAATGACGCCGCGGACCCGCCCCCGGAAGAACGGAGAACCCCATGCGCGTCCTGTTCACTGTTTCCCCGTGGCAGACCCACTACGCGTCGATGATCCCCCTGGGTTGGGCTCTCCAGGCCGCAGGCCACGAGGTCCGCGTGCTGTGCGCACGATCGCAGACCCCCCACGTGGGCGCCGCGGGACTACTGCCCGTTCCGGTGCTGGACGGGATGGACGTGGCGACCTGGCTCCGACTCCAGTACTACGAGCAGGCGCGGGCCGGGCTGTGGCCCTACCCCTGGCTGCCACCGCACCCTGAGACCGGCCACCCCCTCACGGCGCTCGACGACTTCGACGCCGCGGAGTTCCAGGAGCGTACGGCGCCGCGGTTGGCGGAACGGGCCGCCCGGAGCTTCGACAGCGCGGTGGAGTTCACCCGCGCCTGGCGACCGGACATCGTCCTGCACGACCCGGCGAGCCCAGAAGGCCAACTCGCCGCCCGGGTGGCGCGCATTCCGGCCGTGCTGTGCCTGTGGGGCCCGGTCGGCACCAGGGAACCCGCGCACATGAGCATCGTGCTCCCCGACCACAGCGCGTCCTTCCCGCGCTACGGCCTGGGCGAGCACCACCCCGACAGTGCGACCCTGGCCATCGACCCCTGCCCGGCCTCCCTGGAACCCCCGACTTCGGCGCGGCGGCTGCGGGTGCGCTACGTCCCCTACAACGGAACCGCCCCCGTCCCCAAATGGACCCCGGTCCCCGCCCGCCGCCCCCGCGTGTGCGTCACCTGGTCGACCGCCCTGACCGTGATCTCCGGCCCCGACTCCTACCTGCTTCCCACGATCCTGCGGGGACTACGAGACGTCGACTGCGAGGTAGTGGTCACCGCCACCGAGCACGACGCCGCCCTTCTCGGGAAACTCCCGCCCGACGTCCGCGTCGTCCCACGCCTGCCCATCCAAGCCCTGCTTCCGCACTGCGACGCCGTGGTGCACCACGGCGGCAGCGGCTCCACCCTCACCTCGCTCTGGGCCGGGGTCCCGCAACTCGTCACCACCTTCGCCGCGGAGCAGGCGGCGACCGGGACGCGTACCGCCGCGACCGGAGCCGCGATCCACCTGCCCGGCCACCACGCGGACTCGGCCGCCATCGGCGCCTCCGTGACGGCGCTGCTGTCCGACCGGTCCTACCGGTCTGCCGCCGAACGCCTGCGCGGGGAGCTGGCCGAGCGTCCGGCGCCCTCCGCCCTCGTCACCGAACTCGAGGAACTGGCCGCGGCCTGACCCGGACCGCCCCGGGGCAGGGGTGGACAGGCGATACAGCGGGATTCAAGCGAGGTGATAGGCCGTTTGGAGACCTTGGCCAGGTGAGTGAACCGAACCTGCGCGAACTGACCAGCGACCTCCTGCTGTTCCGCGGCATGCAGTGGATCGCGGGAGCCTCGGGCGACCCTTACGCGCTTCTGCTGAGGGCCGAGTCGGAGGATCCGGCGGAACTCGGCAGTCTCATCCGCGACAAGGGTGACCTCTACCAGAGCGACACCGGCGCCTGGGTCTGCGGCCGCTGGTCCGCCGCCCGGGAACTTCTCGACGACCCGCGCCTGGACCTGTGCCCGGCCGACGGCGGCACCCGCAGCGACGAGGACGGTTGGCAGCTCAAGCCGCTGTCCGCCATCCTCCCCCTGAACGGGGCCGCCCTCACCCTGCGGCGCGCCGACTACGAACGGCTGGGCACGCGGGACGCCTGGCCGTTCGGCGCCGCCGAGCCCGACGGCCGCCCCCTGGAGAACCTGGCCCACGACGTTCTGGAGCGGGTCGGCAGCGACTTCGACCTCATGGACCACTTCGCCCGCCCCGTCGCGGCAGCCGCCACCGCCGACCTCCTCGGCCTCTCGGAGGGGCCGGTCCGGGACGGCTACGCCGACCTCTGCACCAAGACCAGAGGCGCTCTCGACGCGATGCTCTGCCCACCGCTCCCCCGAGCCGCCCTCGACCTGCGGGCGGGCATCACCGACCTGCGGGACCTGCTCACCGCCCACGCCGCGACACGCCCCTCCCCGGCCGGCCCCGCCGAGAGGGTGGACCCCGTGGCGCTGGCCGTCCTGGTCGCCGCAGCGGGAACAGAACTCGGAGCTGGCCTGATCGGCTCCGCGGTCGCCTGCCTACTCGACCACTCGGACCAGTGGGGGCGGCTGCGGGACGACCCGTCCCTGGCAGCCGGGGCAGTGGCCGAGACCGAACGGTTCGCCCCGCCCTACCGCATGGAACGGTTCTACGCCGGGGAAGGCTTCGCTCCCGCCCGCTCGGACCTGAGCGGAGCGGGACCGGCCCCGGGAGACGAGGTCGTCGTCCTGTTCGACGCGGTGGGTCGCGACCCCGAGAGATTCGAGGCCCCTGACCGCTTCGACGTCACCCGCCCCTCCGTCGCCCCGACCGCCCTGTCGGCGTCCCCCCGCACCCGTGCGCTGGCTCCGTGGGTGCGCGCGCTGGCCTCCGCGGCCGTGGGTGTCCTCGCGGAACGCCTGCCCCGACTCCGCGCCGCCGGAGAGCGCCTCCACCATCTGAGATCGCCCGTCGTGCGATCGCTGTTCCGATTCCCGGTGGCGGCCTGGTGACTTTGCCGGAAGGAAGGGGAAGACGGTGGCTGACCGTTCCGACATCGTGGTCGTCGGCGGTGGTGTGCTCGGCACCATGCTGGCCCTGCACCTGGCCGAGGCCGGCGCGGGGACCGTGCGACTGATCGAACGCGACGGCCTGTTCGAGGGCACCAGCGCGGCAGGGGCGGGGTTCATCGCCGTGTGGGCGGCGTTGGCGGGAACAGCCTCCTCCGAGGAGGCGGCGGTCCAGCGCTACGGCCTGGACTTCTACCGCCGCCTGCATGAGGAGGAAGACGGCCAGTTCGGCTATCGGCGCAGTGGACTGCTGACCGTCACCTACCGCTCCGGCGATGCCGCGGAACGGACCGACGGCACCGTGCAGGCAAGCAGCGATCCGGCCGAGCCCGGGGACCGCCCAGTCGACCCCGCGGAGGCGGAACGGCTCACCGGCGGCACTGTCCGTGCCGACCACGTGGTCAGCGGCCACTGGCACCCGTCCGGAGCCCAGGTCCACGTACCGTCACTGGCCCCGGTCCTCGCGCGGCGCCTCCTCGCCCTAGGTGTCGCTGTCGACACGCGCAGACCGGTCACCGGGATCGTCGTCCGCGGGGACCGCGTCGTCGGCGTTGCCACCCCGACCGGCACCGTGGAGTGCGGAATCGTCGTCCTGGCAACGGGGGCCTGGAGCAACCGCCTGCTGCGCCCCCTCGGCCTCTTCCTGCCCTCGGCCCCCCAGCTCACCTCGCGTTTCACCACCGGCCCCCTCGGTATCCCGGCGAACCTTCCCGCGCTGATCCTGGAGTCCGACTCCCCGGGGGAGGGGACGATGCTCTGGGTACGCGAGCACGAGGGTGGCCTGGTGTGGGGAGGTCCCTATCCGGGCTATCCACGTGACCTGCTCGTGGACTCCGACGTCCCTGACCGATTCGACGAACTCCCCCTGGACGGGGTCGAGGACCTGAAACAGGCCAGCGCCCGCGTCTCCGCGTGCCTTCCCGCGCTGAGCCGTCCGACGAGCATCCGGCTCAAACACGGAGCGCCCTGCTATACGCCGGACATGCGCGCGCTGGTCGGCCCGGTCCCGGGAGCCGCCGGGCTCTACGCGCTCACCGGTGACAACGAACTCGGGGTCACCCACGCCCCGGGCTTCGCGAGGGTCATGGTCGACCTGCTCACGGGCGGCCACGGCGGACCGGCCTCCCCCGAAGCCTGGGCTCCGGAGCGATTCGCCGCAGGGCCGACCCGCGAGGCCGACGTGATCGCCGGCACCGAGGCACTCTACGACGAACTCACCGACACCGGCCCGGCACCGGCGTGATCCAGCGCACGCACAACCAGGAGAGTCCCCATGCGAGTCCTGTTCACGGCCTTCGCCGCGAGTACACACCTCTACCAGCAGATCACGCTGGCCTGGGCGTTCCAGTGCGCGGGGCACGAAGTCCGCATCGCCACACAGCCGGACATGGCCGAGGCGGTCAACCGGGCCGGACTGACCGTCATCCCCGTCGGCGCCCCCCTGCACATGGAGAACATGAAGGACGACTCCACGGTGGAGGACTCCGGGCTGGGAGCCGAGGAGCGTCCCGAGAACCTGCGTGAGGCCTCTGCGGAGAGCCTGAGCGGGCTCTTCTCCGTTGTCACTCCGTTCGCGCTGCGCAGCGTCTGCGACGACCAGACCGTGGACGACACCGTTTCCTTTGCCCGCTGGTGGCGTCCCGACCTGGTGTTGTGGGATCCGATGACCTTCTCCGGACCGATCGCCGCGCGGGCGTGCGGGGCGGTGAGCGGACGGCTACTGTTCTTCGGTCTCGACATCCTCGGCGCACAGCGCGCGGCCCACCTCGACCGACTCGCGCAGCGCCCCCCGGAGTTGCGTGACGATCCCCTCACCGACTGGCTCACCGCCCACCTCGACAGGATCGGAGCCCTCTTCCGGGAGGACGTGGTGGTCGGTGACTTCACCATCGACCCCGTTCCAGCCTGGCTGCACCACCCCGACATCCCGGTTCCGTCCCGCCGAGTCCCGATGCGCCCGGTACCCTACAACGGCCGCTCGCTACTGCCGGAGTGGCTGCACGCACTTCCCGAGCGCCCGCGGCTGTGCCTGACCCTGGGCCTGGGGCACCGTGAGATCCTGGGTGGGGACACGGCGACACCGGTGCAGGATCTCCTCACGGCCGCGGGAGAACTGGACATCGAGGTGGTCGCCACCCTCGACGCCGAACAGACGGCCCGGCTCGGCCCCCTCCCCGGCAACGTCCGCCTCGTTGACTTCGTGCCGTTGAACGCGCTCCTTCCCACCTGCTCCGGGGTCGTCCACCACGGCGGAGCGGGCTCCATGGCCGCTTCGGTGCTGTGCGGAGTGCCGCAGATGTTGTTCCCCTGCCTCATCTGGGACACCCGGCACAAGGCGGAGCGCCTGGAGGAACTCGGCGCCGGCATCCACATGCCGGCCGACCGCTCCCCCAGCGTCGACGAACTCGCGGGGTGGCTCGCCCGCCTGGTGGCGGATCCCGCGATGGCCAGTGCCGCGCGACGACTGCGGACCGAAACCCTGCGTATGCCGCCCCCCGATGCCGTCGTGTCCGAAATCGTCCAACTTATCCGAGGGCTGGACGGGGACCACAGCCCACACCGGTGACCACGCAGCGTCCCACCCGACAGCCCCCATTCCCAGAGCCGACGAGGAGGAGCGCAGCGGTGCCCACCGACCCGCAGACACTGCCGACCCCGGACTGGTTCGACCGGGCCAAGCTCGGCATCTTCGTGCACTGGACGGCCTCAGCCATCCCGGGCTACGCTCCGCTGCCCCAGTCGTCCGTGCTGGACCGCGACGCATCCGCGTCCTACGACCCCGAGGCCTTCGAGTTCGACCCCCAGGCGGACGTCCACGGACACGCCTGGCGGACCATGCCCGAGGCGGGGTTCTACCACCACATGATGAACGTTCCCGGCAGCGCGACCGCGCGCTACCACACCGAACACTATGGAAACCTCTCTTTCGCGGCTTTCGTGGAACGGTTCCGCACCCGGTCGGTCCCGTCCCTGCGTCCTGACCACTGGGCTGAACTGTTCGTCCGCTGCGGAGCCCGGTACGTGGTGCTGTGCACCAAGACGGAGGACGGTTTCCTGCTGTGGCCCAGCGGACACCCCAACCCCCACTGCCGGGGGTGGCAGTCCGACCGGGACGTGGTGGGCGAACTTGCCGACGCGGTACGTCGCAGGGGCATGCGTTTCGGCGCCTACTACAGCGGGGGCTGGGACTTCACGTTCGGACACGGAACGTCCCTGGCGGACATGATGCCCGGCGATCCCGCCTATCGCGGCTATGTCGAGGCTCACTGGCGGGAACTCGTCACACGCTACCGCCCCTCGGTCCTGTGGAACGACTACGGACAGTCCCCCGAGGGCCTCGACGTCGCGCACCTGTTCCGCTGGTACCGGGAACACGTCCCCGACGGCGTCGTCAACGACCGCTTCGACTTCACACAGGCCACCGGAGACCTGCACGCCGACTTCCGGACCCCCGAATACACGACCACCGGCACCCCCGAACGCAAGTGGGAGGCATGCCGCGGGCTGGGCTATGGGTTCGGCTACAACCGTCAGGAGAGCGAGAGCGACCTCATCAGCGCGACCGAACTGATCCACGTCTTCGCGGACATCGTTGCCCGCGGCGGCAACCTCCTGCTCGGAGTCGGTCCCACCGGTACCGGGGAGATCCCCTGGACACAGCAGCGGCGCCTACTCGAACTGGGCGAATGGGTGCGGACCAACGCCGACGCGATCTACGACACTCGGCCATGGACACGCACCGGCGGCGTCAACGACGAGGGACTCCACATCCGTTACACCACGGACGGCGATGCCGTGTACGCGATCGTGCTGGGCACCCCCCGCGGCGACTCGGTGGAACTCGACGTGGCCCTGACAGCCCGCGCTCAAGCGTCACTGCTGGGCACCAGCGGCCCACTCCCATGGAGCGGGTCGCCCAACGGGATCCGTATCCGACTGCCCGACCGGCTCGCCGAGCGGCCCGCCGCCGTGTTCCGACTGGAGCCGGCCGAGGCGGTCAGCGACCGCACACCGCGGGGACGGGGATGACACCCGCCCCACCGCCCCACTCCGATTCCGCCTCGAAGAGGAGTGGCACGGTACCGGACATCGCAAGGCCGCCTCGAAGCGCTCCCGGTCGGCCGTGCCCCGCCACGGCCGAACCCACTGCCAGGAACGGAACGGCACGGAGGAAACATTGTCCGAACAGGTTTCGACCCCCCTTTCACCCAGCGCCAACGCCCCGACTCCCGCCTCCCACGGCCCCGCCACGAGAGTCCTGGTGACCGGCGCAGCCGGCTTCATCGGTGCCACCTACGTCCGGATGCTGCTGGACGACATGCGGGCGGGCGGCCCGCAGGTCGACATCACCGTCCTGGACAAGCTGACCTACGCCGCCGACCCCAGCGGACTCGACCTGACCCACACCCGGCTGCGGTTCGTCCACGGCGACATATGTGACGCCGACCTCGTGGACGAGTTGGTGGCCGAGGCGGACCAGGTGGTGCACTTCGCGGCGGAGTCGCACGTCGACCGGTCGATCCTGGGCGCCGACGACTTCGTGACCACCAATGTGCTGGGCTCCCAGCGGCTGCTCGACGCCGCCCTGCGCCACGGGACCGAGCCGTTCGTCCACGTCTCCACCGACGAGGTCTACGGTCCGGTCCTCCAAGGAAGCCGCGACGAGGAGTCCGTGCTCGCCCCCACCTCCCCCTACGCCGCCTCGAAGGCGTCCTCCGATTTGGTCGCGTTGTCCTACCACCGCACCCACGGGCTCGACGTGCGGATCACCCGCGCGTCGAACAACTACGGTCCACGCCAGTTCCCGGAGAAGGTCATCCCGCTTTTCGTGACGCTCCTCCTCGACGGCCTCAGCGTCCCGCTGTACGGGGACGGCCGCAACTCCCGTGACTGGCTGCACGTGGAGGACCACTGCCGGGGAGTCGACCTCGTGCGCACCCGCGGCCGCCCCGGGGAGATCTACAACCTGGGCGGCGGCACCGAACTGACCAACCTCGAACTCACCGGACGCCTGCTGCGCCTCTGCGGCGCGGACCGGAGTGCGGTGCGGTACACCGCTGACCGCAAGGGCCACGACCTGCGCTACGCCATCGACTGCAGCAAAGCCGAGCGGGAACTCGGCTACCGGCCGCAGCGGGACCTGGAGGAGGGGCTTTTTGAGACCGTCGAGTGGTACCGCGACAACCGTGACTGGTGGGAGCCGCTGCGGGCACGCGTCCCGGTGACCGCACCCACGGCGACAGGCGGGCGGAGCCCCCGGTGAGATGGCTGGTGACAGGAGCGGGAGGGCTCCTGGGCAGGCACCTCACAAAGCGGTTGAACACTGATTCCGCGTTCGGGGACGAGGTCGTCGCCCTGCGGCGCGCCGAACTCGACATCACCGACCCGAACGCGGTAGCCGCCGCCTTCGAACACCACCGCCCCGACATCGTGGTCAACTGCGCCGCTTACACGCGGGTGGAGCAGGCCGAGGCCGAGGAGACCGAAGCGCTCCGGATCAACGGTGAAGGGCCACGGATCCTTGCCGCGGCCTGCGCCCGAAGCCGCGCCCGACTGCTTCATGTCTCGACCGACTACGTCTTCTCCGGGCGCGCCCGTACGCCGTATCCGGAAGGTCACCCGCCCGATCCCCAGACCGCCTACGGACGCAGCAAGCTCGCCGGGGAGCGAGCGGTCGCCTCCCTGCTTCCCGTGACCGGCACGGTGGTACGCACGGCCTGGCTGTACGGGACCCGGGGAAGGGGGTTCGTGAAAGCCATGGTCGACCGTGCGCTACACCATGACGAGGCCGTGGCAGTCGACGACCAGTGGGGCCAGCCGACGTGGGCCGACGACGCCGCGGGACTGCTTGTCGTACTCGGTCGGAGCGGTCGGGCACACGGAATCTTCCACGCCACCGATTCCGGCGCCGCGACCCGGCTCGAACTGGCCCGCGAGATCTTCCGGACCCTGGGCGCGGACCCGGGACTGGTCCGGCGGGCGGCCCCCGGAGCGTTCGTCGGACCGGCCCCGCGGGCCGACTACACCGTGCTCGGCCACGACCGCTGGTCGGAGATCGGCGCGCCGCCCCCGCGTCCGTGGAAGCAGGCACTCCACCAGGCCCTGTCGGAGATGTTCCCGGAGCGGGTCGCCTCCGCAAAGCGATGAGCGCCCTCCCGTGCCCACGGGCCCGCTCCCCGGGGGCAGCGCGGACATGTGCCACGAGGAAGCGGCCCCGTACTTCTTCTCCGGGTCGGGGAAACAGCGGGCCGCCGACACGCCCCTGCCAGGGTGGCGCCGCGCGGCAGACCGGGCGCCGTCACCGGGCGGGACCGCGCCCCCTCAGGCGCCCTCCTGCTCCTGTTCGACCCGGCGGTTCCACTCGCGCTTGGTGGACTGCCAGCCGTCCTCGTTCAGGCCCAGCCGCCAGTAGCCGGAGATGGACAGGTCCTCGCGGGGCACGCCGCGCTCCTTGCGCAGCAGGGCCCGCAGTTCCTTGACGAAGCCCGCCTCGCCGTGCACGAACGCGTGCACCCGGCCCGGCGGGAACTCCAGGCCGCCGACCGCGCGCACCAGGGCCTCGCCGACCCGGGCGCCGCCCCGGTGCAGCCAGGTGACGGACGCGTCGGCGGCGGTCTCCAGCTTCTGCTCCTCCTCCGGACCGCTGACCTCCAGGAACACGTGGGCGAGCGCGCCGTAGGGCAGCCGCTCCAGGGAGGCCGCGACGGCGGGCAGCGCGCTCTCGTCACCGACCAGCAGGTGCCAGTCCGCGTCCGGGTCGGGCGCGTAGCCGCCGCCGGGACCGGCGAAGCACACCTGCTCACCGACCTGGACCCGGGCGGCCCACGGCCCGGCGATCCCCTCGGGGCCGTGGTGGACGACGTCCAGGGTCAGCTCCCGCCGCTCGGCGTCCCAGCGGCGCACGGTGTAGGTGCGCATGGCGGGCCACAGTTCGCGCGGCAGTTCCTCACGGACCTTCTGCAGGTCGAAGGGGACCCGGTAGGGGGCGTTCTCGGGCGGGAACAGCAGTTTGACGTAGTGGTCGGTGTACTGGCCCGCGGTGAAGTCGGCCAGTCCGGGGCCGCCCAGCACCACGCGGACCATGTGGGGGGTGAGCCGTTCGACTCGCTGCACCCGCGCGCACGTGACCCGCGGATTCCTACGTGCGGGACGTTCGGTCATGGGATCTTCCCTCCTCCCTGGACGCCGGTGACGGCGTCCCCCACAGACGGTGCGGGGTCCCCGGCCGGACGCTGTGGGCCGTCCGGCCCGTACGGACCTGATCGTACGGGCCAGGTGCGGCCCCGCTCGACGGCGGGACCACTCGCGGACCGCTTCGGCGACGCACCATATCCCCACGGCGGGAGCGCGCACTCCCGGCCGTGGCCGGGGGAACGCCGCGCGTGGAACTGCGGCCGCGCGCACCGGACGCTACCGGCTCTTCCCGCCGTGGACGACGTCGACCACGTACTCGGCGATGGCCAGGCACGACGTCGCCGCGGGCGAGGGCGCGTTGCGGACCGCGGTGACGCGGCCCAGCCGGTGGACGCGGAAGTCGTCGACGAGGCTGCCGTCGCGGTCGAGCGCCTGGGCGCGCACGCCCGACCCGCCGCGCACGACGTCGCCGGGGCCGATCTCGGGCACGTACCGCTGCGCGGCCCTCATGTAGGCGCGTTTGGACAGCGACCCGTACACCTCCTTGACCCCGGTGGCCCAGTGCCGGAACGCCATGGCCCAGGAGCCCGGCCAGGAGGCGGTGCCGACCAGGTCGGCCAGGTTGACGTCGAAGAACCGGTAGCCCTCGCGGGCGAACGCGAGCACGGCGTTGGGGCCGACCTCCACGTCTCCGGAGACGCGGCGGGTGAAGTGCACGCCGAGGAACGGGTACCGGGGGTCGGGCACCGGGTAGACGAGTCCCCGCACCAGGTGCGCCTTCTCCGGGCGGACCAGCATGTACTCGCCCCGGAACGGGACGATCCGGGGAGCGGCCCCGTCCCCGGCAAGGCGGGCGACCCGGTCGGTGTGCAGCCCGGCGCAGACGACGAGGCGGTCCACCCGCACCCGCTGTCCGCCGGCGACGACCTCGACCGAGTCGCCGGCCTCCGCGATCCGGGTGACCGGCGCGTCGAACCGGATCTCCCCGCCCGCCGCGGCGATGTCGGCGGCGAAGGACTCGCAGATGCGCGGGTAGTCGGTGATGGCCGTGTGCGGCGAGTGCAGGGCGGCCAGGCCCGCGGCGTGCGGTTCGATGCCGCGGATCTCGGCGGGGCCGACGCGGCGCAGCCCCGGCACGGCGTTGCGGTCGGCCCTGGCGTAGAGGTTGTCGAGCCGTTCGACGTCCTCGGGGGTGAGGGCGACGACGAGTTTGCCGCACTCCTCGTAGGGCAGGCCGCGGTCGGTGCAGTACTCGCGCAGCATCTCCCGGCCGCGCGTGCACAACCGGGCTTTGAGGCTGCCGGGCCGGTAGTAGAGGCCCGCGTGCACGACCCCGGAGTTGTGGCCGGTCTGGTGCGCGGCCACGCGGTTCTCCTTCTCCAGCACCACCACGCGCGTCCCCGGCCGCCTGCGGGTGATCTCCCGGCCGACCGCGAGCCCGACGATGCCGGCACCGACCACGCCCACCACCTCGTCAGCCATTCCAGTCCCCCGTTCCCGGTTCGGTGTGCGCACGACGGCCGTCATGCACCGTAGTCGATCGCGGCGGTCCTGACGCGGGTGGAGAGGCGCGGCGCCTCCGCCCTCCCCTTCCTTGAAGGGCGAGCCCGAATCGCGGAGCCGCCGAAGGGATGGTGCACGTCCCGGCGGCCCGTGGCGGTGGTGACGGCGACCTGGCCGTACTCGACCGCGTCGACGAACTGGTGGGCGGTGCGGCGCTGCCCGGCCCACTCGAAGGCCGCGGCGCAGATCTCCTTGACCCGCTCGACAGCCAGGGCGGGAACCCGTGCGACGGGCCCGTCCGCGTCGGTGGACGTGTCCGACCCCACCGACGCGGACGAGGACATCCGTCGCTCGCGCCCCGCGCACCGCTGGGGACCGCCTCGGCGTGGTGGAGCCGGCGTGATCCGCCAGAGGCTGAGGGGGGACACCCGTGCTGTACGCCGTGGTGGCCTCGCTACCGGTGCGAGCCGCGGGACACCGGGCCGGTGCGCGGGGCGCTGCCGGGAATGCGCGGGCCCGCCCGGTGCACGCCGACGCCGCCGAGCACATCGGAGGCACGGTCCGCCCCGGCCGTCCGGGGCGGAGCGGTGGTCCCGCGGGCGGGTCAGGAGTCGACCACCTGCGTGTTCTGGCCGGCGACCAGGCGCCACCGGCCGTCCTCCTTCGCCATGACGTACAGCGGGCTGCCCTCCTTGCCAGCCTGCTGACCGTCGGGGGCCAGGTACCGCTGGCGCACCTTGACCGCCGCGACGTCGGGCCGGATGAACAGTACGTGCTCCACCTCGTAGGTGGCCGTCAGGTCCCCCATCGCGCCGGGCAGCACCCGCCGGGTGAACTCCGCGATCTCGTCGCGGCCGGTCAGGCGCCTGCCGTGGGCCGTCGTCCAGATCGCGTCGTGCCGGAACAGGCCGACGAACTCGTCGGGGAGCTCGTTCTGCTGGGAGTGCTCGACCGTGGCGACCACCTGCCTGATCGCCTCGGTCTCGGTCTGGCGTGCGTCTTCGTCGACATGCGCTGCGTCATTGCGTTGCGTCATGCGGACCAACGTAGGACCTCGGCTTTGCTTGAGGTCAAGCCGTCCGCGGAGCGGCGCGGCGCACGCCGCCCGGGCGCGAACGGACCGGCCAAGGGCTCCGGACTCGGAGGGCGTGCCGCTCCCCGCACGTCCGGGGCCCGGCGCGCCGTATCCGGGGAAGGGGCGGCCGACGAGGTGCTGGGCGTCCTACAGTTCGCCGCCCCGGCACCCGCGGGGACGGTCCCCGCGTGGACCAGCGTGCGGTGCTGCCCGTCCTCCTCGTTGTCGCCCCCGGCGCTCGGCGGCCGCGCGGACGGCCGCTTCCGCGTCCGTTCCACGATGTCGGCGACGCCCCGCCGCGAATCCTGCGGGTCCACGCCCCGCCCACGGAGACGGGGATCACCGTGGAGCACCTCTGCGCCGGGGACCGGAGGGTCCGGGACCTCCCCTCTCCCGGTCAAAGCGGCGTTCGGTCAAAAGCCGGGCCTTTCCGCGAGCCGCGGGGCCGGGAAAAGCCCGTGGCGAACGGGCTCCGCCGCCGTAGGCTGGCGGTCGGACAAACGGAGCCCTCATGGTCAGCCTCCCCGCCGTACTCGGCATCGCGTTCGTCGCCCTGGTCATGGTGCTCCCCCGGGGCCCAACATGGTCTACCTGGTGTCCCGGCCGATCACGCAGGGGCCGCGCGCGGGGCTGGTCTCGCTGCTGGGGGTGGCCGCCGGTTTCCTCGTCTACCTGGGCGCCGCCACGGCCGGGCTGCTCGCGGTGTTCACCCTGGTCCCCGCCGCCTCCACGGCGCTGAAGCTCGCCGGGGCTGCTGTCTGCTTCTCTGGCCTGGCAGGCGCTCCCGGGCCGCTGCCGGCGGAGCCGCCCCGCGGGCTGTCCGCCATGGGCCTGGCCACCAGTCCGCTCACCCCAAGACCGCGGTCCTGCACGTCTCGCTGCCGCCCCAGTCCGTCGACCCGGCCCTGGGCAGCGCCGCCACGCAGAGCCTGCTCCTCGGGCCGGCGCAGATCCGCGTGGCCGTCCCCGGCAACGCGGCCATCGCCCGCTTCCTCGCCGGGCGTCCGGTGTGGCTGCGCGTGCGGCAGGCGTTCACGGCGACCGTCCTGGGTGCTCCGGCGGTCCGGATGTTCACCGACCGCTCCGCGGCCCCGGCCGCGGGCTGACCGGGGCCCGCCCGCTCAGTCCGTGGCGCCGACACCCCGCCCGGCGGCCCGCCGCGGGGCCGCCCGCCGGGCGAGCAGGCCGTGGCGGGGGGCCAGCAGGTAGGCGGCGGTGAAGGCCAGCGCCTGGACCAGGACGATCATGCCGCCGGGGGCCACGTCCAGCAGGAAGCTGGCGTAGACGCCCACGACCGAGGCGGTCACCGACACCGCCACCGCGATGAGGACCATCCGCTCGAAGCGGTCGGTGAGCAGGTAGGCGGTGGCGCCGGGGATGATCAGCATCGCGACCACCATGATGATGCCGAGCACCTGCAACGCGATGACCACCGTCACCGCCAGCAGGCCCAGCAGCAGCGTCTCCAGGCGGCGCGGGCGCAGCCCGATGGCGTGCGCGTGGGTGGGGTCGAAGGCGTACAGGGTCAGGTCGCGGTGCTTGAACGCCACCACCGTCAGCGCCACCACGGTCATCACCACGATCTGCACGATCTCGGTGTCGCTGACGCCCAGCGGGTCGCCGAACAGGATGTGCCGCAGGTCGGTGTCGCTGGAGATCCGGGAGATCACCACGATGCCCAGCGCGAACATCGCGGTGAACACGATGCCGATCGCGGCGTCCTCCTTGACCCGGGAGGTGCGGTTGACCGCGCCGATCAGCGCCACCGACCCCACGCCGAACACCAGCGCCCCCACCGCGAAGGGCAGTCCCAACAGGTAGGACAGGACCACGCCGGGCAGCACCGCGTGGGAGACGGCGTCGCCCATCAGCGACCAGCCGATCAGTGTCACCCAGCACGACAGCACCGCGCACACCGCGCCGGCCAGCACGCTGACCAGCAGCGCCCGCTGCATGAACTCGAAGGTGAAGGGGATGACGAGCCAGTCGACGAGCGTCATGCGGTCTCCTCCAGGCCGAACGCGCGCAGCAGCATCTCGGGGGCGAGGACCTCCTCGGGAGGGCCGTGCGCCACGACGCGCCGGTGCAGCAGCACCGCCTCGTCGCACAGCTCGCCCACTCCGGCCAGGTCGTGGGTGGACACCAGCAGGGTGGCTCCGGCGGCGCGCATCTCGCGCAGCACCTGGATGATGGTGCGCTCGGAGGGCTTGTCCACCCCCGCGAACGGCTCGTCCAGCAGGAACACGCTGGCCCCCTGGGCGATGCCGCGGGCCACGAACGCGCGTTTGCGCTGGCCGCCGGAGAGCGCGCCGATCTGCCGGTGGGCCAGGTCGCTCAGCCCCGTGCGTTCCAGGGCCTCGGCCACCGCCTCGTGGTCGGCTCTGCGGGGGCGGCGGGTGGGGCCCATGTGGCCGTAGCGTCCCATCATCACCACGTCGACCACCCGCACCGGGAAGGCCCAGTCCACCTGTTCGGACTGGGGGACGTAGCCCAGCAGCCCGCGTCTGCGGGCCCGCTCCGGGGGCAGCCCGTGGATGCGCACGCTCCCCCTCTGCGGGATGACCAGCTCGGCGATAGTCTTGAACAGGGTGGACTTGCCCGAGCCGTTGGCGCCCAGCAGGCCGCACACCACGCCGTGGCCGACCTCCAGGGTGACGTCGTCGAGCGCCAGGACGTCGCCGTAGCGCACGGTGACGCCGTGCACCTGGATCGCGGGGGCGGTCACGGGCGGTCCCCCTCTCCGGTGAGTCCGGCGACGATGGCCCGGGCGTCGTGGCGCAGCAGGTCCAGGTAGGTGGGGACCGGGCCGTCGGCGTCGGACAGCGAGTCCACGTACAGGGCCTCGCCCAGGACCGCTCCGGTCTCGCGGGCCACCTGGCGCTGGGCGTCGTCGTTGACGGTGCTCTCGCAGAAGACGGCGGGGACCTCGTGCTCGCGGACGAACTCCACCACCGAGGCGATCTGCTGCGGGGTGCCCTCGCCGTCGGAGTTCATCGGCCACAGGTACTTCTCGGTCAGCCCGGTGTCGCGGGCCAGGTAGGAGAAGGCGCCCTCGCAGGTGACCAGGACCCGCTGGTGCTCGGGCAGGGTGGCCAGTTCGGTGCGCAGGAACTCGCCGATCTCGGTGATCTCGGCCCGGTAGGCCTCGGCGTTGGCCGCGTAGTCGGCGGCGTGGTCGGGGTCGAGGTCGCTGAGCGCCGCACGGATGTTGTCGACGTAGACCAGGGCCTCGTCGGGGGACATCCAGGCGTGCGGGTTGGGTTTTCCCGCATACCCGCCAGAAGCCACCGGGATGGTCTCCACCCCCTCGGTGACCACCCGGGTGGGGACGTCCAGGGGGTCGGTGAACTGCCGGAACCACAGTTCCAGGTTCATGCCGTTGGCGAGGACGAGGTCGGCGGCCTGGGCGCGGACCAGGTCGCTGGGGGTGGGATCGTACTCGTGGATCTCGGCGCCGACCCTGGTGATGGACTCCACGCGGACGTGGTCGCCGGCGACGTTGCGGACCATGTCGGCCAGGACGGTGAAGGTGGTGAGCACCACGGGACGGCCGTCGTCGACCTGCTCGGCGGTGGAGAGGCCGCACGCGGTGAGGGCGCAGAGCAGGACTCCGGCCACCACCGATCTGAAGGCTCGGCGATCTTCAAAGTTGGTCACGCCTAACTTTTACCACCGGAGCGGCCCGTCAATCGCATCCGGGCCGGGTATCGGGGCGGGGGAGGCGTGCGGTGTCAGTGGTCGGCGGCGATCCACAGGGCCTCGGCCACGCCGACGCCGATGGAGCGCTCGTCCTGCCCGTTCTCGCTGTCCAGGCGCACCACGAGGGGGCCGCCGAAGGGCTGGCGTTCCACGAGTTCGACGCGCATGCCGATGCTGATCTGCTGGCTGGCCAGGTAGCGCAGCAGGGCGGGGTCGGAGTCGTTGACGCGCACGATGACGCCTCCGCTGCCGGGTTCCAGCCGGGCCAGCAGGCGGGTCTCGCGGGTGAGGATGCGGCCGTCGCTGGTGGGGATGGGGTCGCCGTGCGGGTCGACGGTGGGGTGTCCCAGGTGTTCGGCGATGCGCTCCACGAAGCGGTCGGAGACGACGTGTTCGAGGACCTCGGCCTCGTCGTGGACCTCGTCCCAGGAGTATCCGAGCGCCTCGACCAGGTACAGTTCGATCAGCCGGTGGCGGCGCAGCACGGCCAGGGCGACCTTGTCCCCGGTGGGGGTCAGGCGCACGTCGCCGTAGCGCTGGTGGTCGACCAGTCCCAGCTCACCGAGTTTGCGCAGCATGCCCGAGACCGAGGAGTTGGAGATCGCCAGCCGTTCGGCGACCCGGGAGATGGTGACCGGGCCGCTTCCGCGCTCCTGCAGGTCGTAGATGACCTTGACATAGTCCTCGACCGACGTCGACGGCCGATTCGCAACAGTCGCCATACGATCACGCTATCGCGTTCCCCCTGGAAAGTCCGGGGTTCGTTGCCACGCGGGGGCCCCACGGGGCCCATCCGGCCGCTGAACCGGTTTGGTTAATTTTTCCACCACCTCTCCCCCGCCACCCCGGGCGTGATCTGCGGCTTTCCGGCCACCCGAAACCCCGCGGGCCTTCCGGTGCGTCATTTGCGGGTGACGATCTGTTGACATTGGCCGTGATCCGTATCACGATTCTAGTACCAACCCCCTCTGGGAGCGCTCCCAGTTCCTTTCCGCATCCATCCCCATCCCGGGAGCGCTCCTGGCAGGGGGAGACGATTCCGGACGTCCCATGACGCTCCGGACCCGGTCGCCGCGGCCAGCCCCCACAGGCCGCGGCGATCCCAGTCCCAACGTCTCTCAAGGAGTTCCACGGTGAGAATGAAAAGCCGGCTCGCCGCTCTCGGCGCGCTCGCTGGCTTGACCGCCACCCTCGCCGCAGTCGTACCGGCCGAGGAGGCCTACGCACACGGCGCGATGACCTACCCCGCCACCCGCAGCTACCACTGCTACGTCAACGGCATCGAGGGCGGCGTCGGCGGCGGCCTCGCGCCCACCAACCCCGCCTGCCAGAACCTGCTCGCGGAGAACGGCAACTACCCCTTCTACAACTGGTTCGGCAACCTGATCAGCGACGCCGGCGGCCGGCACCGCGAGATCATCCCCGACGGCCAGCTGTGCGGCCCCCACCCGCAGTTCAGCGGGCTGAACGCGGTCAGCGAGCACTGGCCCACCACCACGCTGCAGGCCGGAAGCACCATCACCTTCCAGTACAACGCGTGGGCGCCGCACCCCGGCACCTGGTACCTGTACGTCACCAAGGACGGCTGGGACCCCAACAGCCCGCTGGGCTGGAACGACCTGGAGCCCGTCCCGTTCGACCAGGTCACCAACCCGCCGATCCGTCCCGGCGGCCCCGAGGGCCCGGAGTACTACTGGGACTCCACGCTGCCCAACAAGTCGGGCCGCCACATCATCTACTCGATCTGGCAGCGCTCCGACAGCCCCGAGGCCTTCTACGACTGCACCGACGTGATCTTCACCGGCGGCAGCGACGGCGGCAACCCGGGCAACCCCGGCACCCCGGGTGACACCGAGGCGCCCACCGCGCCCGGCACCCCCGTCGCCGGCACGCTGAACGGCACCTCCGCCCAGATCAGCTGGCCCGCCGCCAGCGACAACGTCGGCGTCACCGAGTACACCGTCCACGACGCCGCCACCGACGCGGTGCTGGCCACCACCCGGAACACCAGCGCCACCCTGACCGGGCTGACCCCCGACACCAGCTACTCGGTCTACGTCGTGGCGCGCGACGCGGCGGGCAACACCTCCAGCCCCTCACCGACGCTGACCTTCAACTCCGGCAGCGCCCCCGCCACCTCCTGCGAGGTCGAGCTCGACGTCCCCACCTCCTGGTACGGCGGATTCACCGCGCAGGTGCGCATCTACAACGGCGGCCACGAGTCCATCGACGGCTGGGAGCTGACGTGGGACTTCACCAACGGTGAGACCCTCGCCCAGGCGTGGAACGCCACCGCGCAGCAGTCCGGGACCACGGTGACCGCCACCAACGTCTCGTGGAACAGCACCATCCCGCACCACGGCTCGGTGGAGTTCGGCTTCAACGCCGACGCCCCGAACGGCGCGGGCACCCCCGAGAACTTCGCGCTCAACGGAAGCCCCTGCTCCGTGGCCTGACGGTTCTCCTCCCCGGGATCGGTGACGGCGGGCCCCCTCCCCTCCGTCACCGGCCCCCGAGCCCGTCCCGGTGGTGAGCCGGGGCGGGCTCCCGCCGTTCCAGGGCCCGCAGCGGAACGGCCGCCTTGAGCAGCATCTCGTCGTGCTCGCGCTCCGGCACCGAGTCGAGCACGACCGCGCCTCCCGCACCCACCGTCAGCTCCCCGCCGTGGCGCACGGCCGCGCGGATCACCACGCTCAGGTCGGCCGTCCCCGAGTACGACAGGTAGCCCAGCGCCCCCGAGTACACCCCCCGGGCGCTGGTCTCCAACCGGTCCAGGATCCGCATGGTGCGCTTCTTGGGCGCCCCCGTCATCGAACCGGGCGGAAAGCACGCGGTGACCGCGTCCACCGCCGAGCGGTCCGGACGCAGCCTCCCGCGGACGGTGGAGACCAGCTGGTGCACCGTGGCGTAGGACTCGACGGCCAGGAACGCGGGCACCTCGACGCTGCCCACCTCGCAGACCCGTCCCAGGTCGTTGCGGAGCAGGTCCACGATCATCAGGTTCTCCGCCCGCGTCTTGGGGTCGCGCAGCAGCGCCTCCCTGCTGCGCGCGTCGCGCCCGGGGTCGCCGTGGCGCGGCGCGGTGCCCTTGATCGGCCGGCTCTCCGCGCTGCCGTCCCACCCCACGCGCAGGAAGCGCTCCGGGGAGGCGCTGTACACGGCGGTCTCCCCCAGGTGCAGCAGCGCCGCGTAGGGGGCCGGGTTGGCGCGGCGCAGCCGCCGGTAGAAGGCCGTGCCGTCGGCGGGGGCGGGCAGCCGCACCCGGTTGGTCAGGCAGATCTCGTAGCTCTCCCCCGCCGCCAGTTCGCCCAGGCACTCCTTGACGTCGGCCAGGTACCCGGCGCGGGAGCGCTCCGCGGCGCCCGCCGGGTCCACCCCCCGCACCGCGGGCACCCCGGGCACGGGACGCAGGTCGGCCAGGGCCCGCTCGGTCGCCTCCAGCCACTCCTCGTCCCCGTCGGCGGCGACCAGGTAGGTGCGGTCGGCGACGTGGTCGACCGCCACGAACCGGTCGCAGCGCAGCCACACCGCGTCGGGGGTGGCGGCGCGGTGCGCGGCCGCGCCGCCGCAGTCGGCCTTGAGCTCGTAGCCGAGGTAGCCGACGTAGCCGCCGGCGAAGTCGAAGGGCAGCCCGGGGTGGGCGGCGGGGACGGGGGCCACCCGCGCGGCGAGCACGTCGAAGACCGTGCCCGCCTCCTCGCCGACCGTGCCGTCGGCGCGGCGCACCCGCACCGCGCCGTCGCCCACCCGGTAGGTGAGCACCTCGCCGTGCGGGCCGTCGAGGCCGCCCAGGAACGAGAACCGCGCGGTGCCGCCGACGAGGCTGCTGTCCAGCCAGAAGGCGTACTCCCGCCGCGCGTAGCACGCCAGGAACACCGCCTCGGTGTCCAGGGCGCGCTCCAGGACCCGGAAGCGCAGCGTCCCGGGGCGCGGTCGGCGCCCGCCCGCGGATGCGGTCCGCGTGTCCCGGCGTCCCGGCGGGACGCCGGGTGCGCGCCCCGCCCCGGCCCGCGCACCGCCGCGCCGCTCGGCGGCTCCCCCGGGGCGTCCGGCGGCCAGTCGGCGGTGCTCTGCGGCCATGCGGGCGAAGTTGGCGACGAGGGTGCGGCCGTGCTCGCTGGCCACGGACTCGGGGTGGAACTGCACGCCCCAGTGCGGCAGGACGCGGTGGCGCAGCGCCATGACCACGCCGTCCTCAGCCCACGCGGTGGCTTCCAGGGCCTCGGGCAGCGGCGGGGCCACGCACAGCGAGTGGTAGCGCACCGCGGTGAAGTCCTGCGGGATGTCCGCGAACAGCGCGGAGCCGTCGTGGCGCACCCGGCTCAGGTGGCCGTGCCGGGGGGTGGGGGCCGCGGCGACCACGGCCCCGGCGTGGTGGGCGATGGCCTGGTGGCCCAGGCACACGCCCAGGACCGGCAGCCCCGGTGCGGCCAGCACCCGCGGACTCTGCCCCAGGTCGTCCGCGCGCCGCGGGGTGCCGGGGCCGGGGGAGATCACCGCGGCGTCGAAGTCGGCCGGTTCCAGGTCCCGCCAGCGCGGGTCGTCGTTGGTGAGGACCAGTGGTTCGGTGCCGAGCACCCCGGCGACCAACTGGACGAGGTTGTAGGTGTAGGAGTCGTGGTTGTCCACGATCAGCACCCGCACAGCCGACCCTCCGTTCCCTGCCGCCACAGCGTTTCAGGGTACGCCCGCCCCTCCCGGGGGCCGACCGCCGGTCACGCCGTATGACGCGCGCGTCACGGACCGGCGCGGCAGGGGACCGGTGGACGCCCGTCCCGTCCCCGACCGGCTGTCTGCCCCGCCCGACGGGTTCACCGCCGCCGACCCGGCTGACGGCCCGACCCGCCTCCGCACACCGAGCTGATCGACGGACGCCCCGTCCTGGTGGGCCCGCAGACACTCGTCCGCTCGCCGGTGCGGTCCCTGTCGGACACGGGACTGCGCCGGCACCTCCCCGCCCTGCGCGTCCGACGCGAGACGAGCGCGGCGCCGGAGCCGCGTCAGCGTCCCGGGCCCGACCTGCCGGTGGTCCGCGCCGCCGACGAGAGCACCGGGCAGCCCTCCCACCGCCCCGACGGGGTGGAAGTCGTCGTGGCGGCCGCCCCCGAATCGCGGGTGTGCGACCGGGAACGCGGGCCGCACCGGTACGCGGCTGCGGGCATCCCGCACCTCCGGCGGGCGGAGAACCTCTCGGGCGGACCGGCGGCCCACGGCCGCGAAACCCGACCCCGCCGCCTCGCCCACACGCTGACCGGGACGGTCCACGACCGGCGCGAACCGACCGTGCCCTCCGGCATCGCGATCGACCCGACCGGGAGCGACCGGCCCTGTGCCCGGGCCCCGGAGTCGTGCGGCGGCGGCGACGCGGAGCCGTCTGTACCGTTGGGGGAGATCTTGGTGAGGAGGTGGTCCGGTGGGCAGGGACCACATGCAGATCGGCGAGGTGGCCGAACGCACGGGCCTGTCGCTGCGCACGATCCGCTACTACGGCGAGGTGGGCCTGGTCGAGCCGTCCGCGCGGTCCAGGGGAGGTTTCCGCCTCTACACCGAGTCCGACGTGGCGCGGCTGCTGCTGATCAAGCGGATGAAGCCGCTGGGGTTCAGCCTGGAGGAGACCCGCGACCTGCTGGACACCCTCGACCGGCTCGAATCCGGTGCGGCCGACGAGGGGGAGCGCGCCGAACTGACCGCGCGGCTCGACCGGTTCGAGGAGGCGGTCGAGGCGCGCTGCGCCGCGCTGCGCGAGCAGCTGGCCATGGCGGAGGAGTTCGGCGACCGGCTGCGCGAGCGGCGCGCTGCCACCGTCGGCCGGCCCCGCGCGTGAGGGCCGGAGCCCCGCCGGTCCCCGGTCCCGTGTCCGTCCGGCCCCGACGCCCTCGCTACTCTCATGCAGGGGTAGAGTTCCTGGCCGGGAGTCCGGTGCCGCTTCCGACGCGTACCCGCCGGACTCGCGCGGCGGCGCGGACGACCGCGCCGCCGCGCCACGCCCGCCGTCGGCGACGGGACCGTGAGGCCCCTCTCACCCCACCACCGCCATCCCTACAGTGACGTAAGGGTAGACTTCCGGGGCACTGACCGTCCGGAGCCCTCTGACCTCTGACCAGCGCCGGATCCGCGGCCTCCGAACAGCGCCGTTCGCGCCCGGATGCTCCGGCGCGTCCCGCCCGGCACGACGACCTCCACGGGAGAGGCGCCCCGGCACCGCCCGACGCGGCGGAGCGCGCCCCGAACTCCGGCTGCCCTGCACCGACCTGACCGCTCAGGCTGCCCGTGTCCGGGCCGCCCAGCACGAGATTGGCGTTCCTTGAACCTCCCACGAGTTCTCCGGCTGCGCCGGCGACCCGCCCTTCCTCCGCTGTCCACGGTACGCACCGAGGTCCTGGCGGGTCTCGTCGTCGCGCTCGCGCTGATCCCCGAGGCGATCTCGTTCTCGATCATCGCCGGAGTCGACCCCAGCGTCGGCCTGTTCGCCTCCTTCACCATGGCCGTGGTCATCTCCGTGGTGGGCGGCCGTCCCGCGATGATCTCCGCGGCGACCGGAGCGATCGCGCTGGTCGTGGCGCCGCTGGCCCGCGAGTACGGGCTGGGCCACCTCGTCGCCGTGGTCATCCTCGGCGGGATCGTCCAGGTCGCCCTCGGCACGCTCGGGGTGGCGAAGCTGATGCGGTTCGTCCCCCGGTCGGTCATGGTCGGCTTCGTCAACTCGCTGGCCGTCCTCATCTTCCTGGCCCAGGTCCCCGAACTGCGCGACGTCCCCTGGATCGTCTACCCGCTGGTCCTGGCCGCGCTGGCGATCATGGTCCTCTTCCCGCGGCTGACCAGGGCCGTCCCCGCCCCGCTGGTGTCCATCGCGGCGCTGACCGCGCTGACGGTCGGCGCCGGCCTGGCCGTCCCCACGGTCGGCGACAAGGGGGCCCTACCCTCCTCCCTGCCGACGCCGGGCCTGCCCGACGTGCCGCTCACCCTGGACACCCTCACCCTCCTCGCCCCCTACGCGCTCGCGTTCGCGCTGGTGGGCCTCATGGAGTCGCTGATGACGGCCAAGCTCGTGGACGACATCACCGACACCCCCTCCAACAAGACCCGCGAGGCCGTCGGCCAGGGCATCGCCAACATCGTCACCGGCTGCTTCGGCGGCATGGGCGGCTGCGCGATGATCGGGCAGACCATGATCAACGTCAGGGCCTCGGGCGCCCGCACCCGGCTGTCGACGTTCCTCGCCGGAGTGTTCCTGATGGTGCTGTGCATCGTCTTCGGCCCGTGGGTCTCCCAGATCCCCATGGCCGCCCTGGTCGCCGTGATGATCACCGTGTCGGTCTCGACCTTCGACTGGCACTCCGTCGCCCCGGCGACACTGCGCCGGATGCCGGTCGGCGAGACCCTGGTCATGGCGGTCACCGTGGCGGTCGTGGTGGCCACCCACAACCTCGCCGTCGGCGTCATCGTCGGCGTCGTCACCGCCACGGTCGTCTTCGCCCGCCGCGTCGCCCACCTGGTCGAGGTCTCCTCAGTGCCCGACCCCGACGGCCGGCACACCGTCTACGCGGTCACCGGCGAACTGTTCTTCGCCTCCAGCAACGACCTGGCCGACCGGTTCGACTACGCCAACGACCCCGGCCACGTCATCATCGACCTGTCCGGCGCGCACATCTGGGACGCCTCCTCCGTGGCGGCGCTCGACGCGGTCGCCGCCAAGTACGCCGACCGCGGCACGACCGTGGAGATCGTCGGCCTCAACCCGCACAGCGCCCGCATCCACCGCGCCCTCACCGGCGAACTGGTCGCAGGCCACTGAACCGTCTCCCGTGCGGCCCCGGCCGGGGCCGCACGGGAGGAGTCCCCGGGCACCGCCGCCCTCAGCGTCCCGCGAGCTCGTCCATCGACTCCAGGGTGCGTCCCTTCGTCTCCGGGATGAACCGGAGCACGAACACGAAGGACAGCAGCGCGAACGTCGTGTAGACCAGGTAGGTGGCCGGCAGGTTCCAGTCGCTCAGCGGCGGGAAGGTGATGGTCACCAGCCAGTTGGCGATCCACTGGGTGGCGGTGGCCACGGCCATGGCGGCCGCACGGATGCGCAGCGGGAACATCTCTCCCAGCAGCACCCAGGTGACCACGCCCCACGACAGGGCGAAGAACAGCACGAACGTGCTGGCCGAGGCCAGGGCCGTCAGCGCCCACTCCGGCGGCAGCACCACGTTCTCCCCGCTGCCCCGGGCGTGGTTGAACGCGAACGCGGTCACGGCCAGCGCCACGGCCATGCCCGCTGATCCGACCAGCAGCAGCGGCCTGCGGCCCACCCGGTCCACCAGGCCGATGGCGACGAAGGTGCCGATGATGTTGACGACGGAGGTGAACAGGCTCAGCAGCAGCGAGTCGGTCTCGGCGATGCCCACCGACTGCCACAGCGACGCCGAGTAGTAGAAGATCACGTTGATGCCGACCAGCTGCTGGAACGCCGACAGCGCCATGCCGATCCAGACGATGCCCAGCAGTCCGTAGCGGCCGCGCAGGTCGCGCAGGTGGGGGCGGCGTTCCCGGCCGAGGGCGCGGCGGATCTCGTGGACGCGTCCGGCCACGTCGCCGCCCTCGACCTCGGCGAGCACCCGGCGCGCCTGCTCGTCGCGGCCGATGCGCACCAGGTGGCGCGGCGATTCGGGGATGACCAGCGACAGCACGAAGTACAGGAGCGCGGGCAGCACCTCGATGCCGAGCATCCACTGCCAGGCCTGCAACGGGCCGATGCGGCCCAGGGCGCTGCCGTCGGCCATGGCGGCCAGCCCGTAGTTGACCAGCTGGGAGGTGGCGATGCCGAGGACGATCGCCAACTGCTGCAGCGAGGCGAGGCGGCCGCGGAACGCGGGCGGGGACACCTCGGCGATGTAGGTGGGGGCGATCACCGAGGCGATACCGATCGCCACCCCGCCGACCACCCGCCACCAGGCCAGGTCCCAGACGGTGAAGGGCAGCGCGGAGCCGACGGCGCTGGCCGCGAACAGCACCGCCGCGACCTGCATGACCCTGATCCGGCCGATCCGGTCGGCCAGGGCCCCCGCGATCGCGGCGCCCACGGCGGAGCCGATCAGGGCCGCCGCCACCGTGAACCCGGTCACGGTGGGGCCGACCTGGAAGGTCTCCTGGATCGCGCTCACCGCGCCGTTGATGACGGCGCTGTCGTATCCGAACAGGAATCCGCCCATCGCCGCGGCCGCCGCGATCATCACCACGTGGGCGATGCTCACCCCGCTGCCGGGGGCCTCAGCCATTCTGGACACCGTCGCTCCTCGCCGGGCTCTCCCCGAGGGGCCTCACCCGGCCCCGGCCGCGACCGCAGCCCGCCGTGCGTCGCGTACCCGTTCCCTCTGACCGAGGTCTCGGCTTTTACACACGCGTCTGGGAGCGCTCACCCCCCGGCGCGCAGCGGCGGCGCGCGGACGGCCCGGACAGGCGGCGCGCGGTCAGCGCGGCGCCGCGCACCACGGCCTCCTTGACCAGGGCGGCGGGCCGTCCGGTCAGCACCACCTCGCGTGGGGCGTCGTCGGCGTCGACGAACTGGACGAGGCCGTCGCGCCACCCCAGACTCACACACCGGATGCGGTAGCGGAAGCGCAGCGGCGGCGCGGGCCGCCCCGCCAGCCGTGCGGCGATCGCGCGTCCGGCCGCCGTGCCCATGGGCAGCCCGGTGGCACAGGCCATGCGCAGCGCACGGCCGTCCGGTCCCGCGGCCCGGGCGGCGTCGCCGACCGCGTAGACGTCCGCGTGGGACACCGAGCGCTGGGTGGCGTCGACGACGACGCGGCCGCGCTCGTCCACGGCGATGCCCGCCTCGGCCGCCAGGACGGGAGCCCGGAACCCGGCGGCCCACACCACGACGTCGGTCCGCAGCGCGGTGCCGTCGGCCAGGTCCAGGCCGTGCGCGTGCACCGCGGTGACGTCGGTGTGTTCGCGCACGTCCACGCCGATCCGGTGCAGGACGCGACGCAGGTGTCCCCGGCCGCGTCGGGACACCCCGGGGGCGAGCCGGTCCCGGGTGAGCAGCAGCACCCGGGCTCCGGGGTGTGTCTCGGCGAGTTCCGCGGCCGTCTCGACCCCGGTGAGTCCGCCACCGACGACCGCGATCCGGGGGGTGCGCGAGCGGGCGACGCGATCGGCGGTCCTTCGTGCCGTGTCCAGTTCGGCGAGGGTGTGGGCGTGCTCGGCGACGCCGGGCACCGTCGTGGTGTCGGTGGTGCTGCCCGGGGCGTGGACCAGGGTGTCGTAGGTGAGGGTGAGCGGACCGTCGGCCGCGGTGGCGTGCACGGTCCGCGCCTCGGGGTCGAGGCGGTGCACCCGGGCGACGACGAGTCCGACGCCCGTCCCCGCCAGCGTCTCGGCCAGGGGGTGCACGGGGGCGGGCTGCCCCGCGGCGACCTGGTGCATCCGGACACGTTCGACGAAGTAGCCGTGGGGGTTGACGACGGTCACCTCGACCTGGTCGGGTCGGGTGCGCGCGGCCGCCGTGCGGGCCGCGGCGAGTCCCGCGTACCCCGCTCCGACGACCACGATCCGGTGTCGGTCCATCCCGGTTCTCCTCTCGGTACGCGCCCCGTGCGGGGCTTCGCGTCCTGAACCGGACGGTCCGGGGAAACGTGAGCGGAAACGAATGTGATTCAGATCACTTTTCCGCGGGTGGGGTGTGCGCGAGTTGCGCCGCGAGAAAGGCGAGCTTGTCGGGGTTGACGACGGTGCGGGCCACCGCGATCCGGCCGTCGTGTGCCTCGGGGACGAGCACCCCCGCCGGCTCGCCCGCCAACAGCACGAGCAGCGCGGGCTCCCCGTTGACCTCGACCACGTGGAGCCCGTGGTCGGCGGTGCGCTGCCGCAGCAGTCCCCCGAACAGCCGCAGTACCGCGGCCCGGCCGCGGACGGGCCGCCGCGCCGCGGTGGCCCTGCCCCCGCCGTCGCTCCAGGAGACGACGTCCTCGGCCAGCATCCGCTCCAGTTCCGCGAGGTCACCGCCGCGGGCCGCCTCCAGAAAACGCCGCACGGTCTCCCGCCAACGCTGCGACGGCGGCTCGAACCGTCGTTTCGCGCCGAGCCGCTGCCGCGCCCGCCGGTGCGCCTGGCGGCACGCCTCCTCGGTGGTCCCCAGGATCCCGGCGACCTCGCGATGGCTGTGCCCGAACGCCTCCCGCAGCACGAACACCGCGCGCTCCACGGGAGTGAGCCGCTCCATCAGGCTCAGCAGCGCGAACGAGACGGACTCGCGCTGCTCCACGGTCTCCAGGGGACCCAGCGGCGCCGCACCGGCCGCCGACGTCCCGGCGGTGAGCACGGGCTCGGGCAGCCACGGCCCCGGATAGCTCTCCCGCCGCGCCCGGGCCGAGGCGAGCCGGTTGACGCACAGGTTGGTGAGCACCCGGGTCAGCCAGGCCGCGGGCACGGCGACGGCATCGCGGTCGGCGGTGTGCCAGCGCAGGTAGGCGTCCTGGACCGCGTCCTCGGCCTCCGCGGCCGACCCCAGCATCCGATAGGCCAGGGCGAAGAGCCGCCCCCTGTGCCTCTCGAACTCGGCCGCCCGGCCGGTGTCGGCGGTCATACGGGCAGCATGCCACGTCCTTCCGCGGCCGACGGTCCACCCGGGTCGGCGGCTGCGCCTCCCGGGGAGCGGAACGGCCACGGCAGCCGCTGCCGTGGAGGCGTTGCCGATGACCCGCCCGGGACACCTCCCGGCCCGCAAGGAGTACGGGCAGCCGGCCCTGTGGCTCTCCGACCGCTTCCATCCGCGGCTGGACGAACAGGGGCGCAGCCCGTCCGTGTGGTCGCTCGTCGGTGCGCTCGGCGAAGCCACGCCCTGCCCGTGACCACCGCCGCGGCCTGCCCCGTCATGCGCGTCCACCCGGTGCCCTCGACGAGCACGTCGCGGCCGAACGCCGGCCGCCCGCCGCCGAACGGCGGGAGATGCCCGCCGAAGCCGTGGACCCCATGCTGGGACTGTGCGGGGCCGCCTCACCCCCACCGGGGAGCGCACGACCGGGTCGACACCGCGCGGCTGCACACCCTGCCCGACCAAGCCGCCCCGGTGTTCGTCCCCACGTCCGGCCCCGCCTGCGCGCACCCGGCCGGACGCCTCGGCGACGGCCTGCTCACCATGAGTGCCGATCCGGTCGTGCTCGGGGAGTTCCGGGAGCACGGCGGCGCGGCCGAACCGGTCCAGGCGGGGTTGAAGGCCGCCCCACCGCCCGACCGCGCCCGGGCGGTGGGGCACGCCCGCAGCCGGTCGCCCGACGGCCTCCTGCCGGGCAGAGCCGGGCAGCCGCTCCCGCTGCCCCGGCACGTCGCCTGGTTCGCCGGACTCGTCACGGCCGCGCCCGTCGAGGCGCGGCTGCCGTGCGGCCCCGACGAGTACCTCACCGCGCTGTCCGAGTCCGTCGAGCCCGGAGCCGACGAGGTCCACCTCGGCGCCATCGGCCCCGACCCGACGGGTTCTTCGAGTGCTACGCCGCCCAGATCCGGCCCGCACTCGCCCAGGGGCGCCGCCGGCGGCCCGCCTCCCGCCGCCGGGCCCGCAGTCCCTTCGGGGCAGGCGTTCCCGGTTCCGGCGCAGGCGGCAGCCCGCTCGCCCGTATCACCCGGATCGCCCCGGTATGACCACGGTCCGTGACGACCAATCCACCCGAACGCCCGAGCACGCATCGGAGTTGGGGGTAGCCTGCTGCGCGTGGGAGTGATCGTAGAAGCCACAAGCTGGGACGACCCCGTGGGCGTGAGACTGCGCCAGGAACAGGAAGCGGAGATCATCAGAAGGTACGGAACCGACCTGGAACACGGCCCGAAACCCTCGTCCTCGGACGTGGACGTGTTCCTGCTCGCCCGCGACGCCGAGACGGCCGTGTCGGTGGGCTGCGGCGCCCTGCGCCGCCTGGACGAGGTGACCTACGAGATCAAGCGCATGTACGTCACCCCCGCCTGGCGGGGGCGCCGCATCGGGGAGGTCCTGCTGCGCGCCCTGGAGGAGGCGGCCGTCAGCCGGGGGGCGCTGCGCATGCGCCTGGAGGCGGGCGCCCGGCAGCCCGAGGCGCTGCGGCTGTACGAACGGTGCGGCTACCAGCGGATCGAACGGTTCGGACACTACGTGAACTGCGCGGCGAGTATCTGCTTCGAGCGGGTCCTGGTGTCCTCCGCGGCGTGACCGTGTCGCCCGGGCGCGTCTGGTACGCCAGTTACGGCGCGAACATGGCCGCGCACCGGCTCGACCGCTACCTGCGGGGCGGCCGTCCCCCCGGTGGGACGCGAGCCAACCCCGGTTGCCGCGACCGCACCCCGCCCGCCCGACGACGCGCGGTGTGGATCGGCGGCGGCGTGTACTTCGCGCTGGAGTCGCCGATGTGGGGCGGCGGACTGGCGGTGTACGACCCGGACCTGCCCACGGTGACGCCCGCCCGCGCGCACCTGGTCACCGTCTCCCAGTTCAGTGACATCGCCGCACAGGAGATGTACCGGCAACCGGGAACCGACGTGGACATGGGAGCGCTCCTGGCCGCGGGACGGCTGCGGTTGGGACCGGGACGCTACGAGCTGCTGGTGGTGCTGGGGGCCCTGGACGGCCTGCCCCTGGTGACGCTGGCCGCGCCGTGGCCGATGGCCGCGGTGCGGCCGGTCCCGCCCGCCGCCGCCTACCTGCGCACGATCGGCGCGGGCCTCGCCGAGGCGCACGGCTGGCCCGCCGGGCGGATCGCCGCCCACCTCGCCGGTCTTCCCGGCGCGCGGGAGAGGTGGACGCCCGGTGAGGTCGCCGCCCTGCCGGGCGGCGGCCCCGCCGCAGGGACCGGCTGACCCCTTCCCGGGGCGGCTCCCGCCACCGCGGTCAGTCGGCGGGCTTCTCCCAGACCGACACGTGCTGGCGGCTGTCGCTGGTGAACGGTCGTCCCGTCCAGTCCTCCCACCGGTGGCGCAGCCGCAGTCCGGCGATGCGCGCCATCAGGTCGAGCTCTGCGGGCCACACGTACCGGAAGGGGAAGGACCGGCACTCGCCGCGCCCGTCGACGACCTCGACGTAGACGGAGCTCATCGCCTGGGTGGCGACGTCGTAGTGGTCGAACGCCCAGCGGGTGGGGCTCACGTGGAACGGCACGACGCTCTGCCCCTCCGGCAGCCTCCGCAGGTCGGGGACGCTCACCTCGATGACGAAGCATCCCCCGGGCTCCAGGTGGTCGGCGGCGTTGCGGAAGCAGTCCACCTGCGCGTCCTGCGTCGTCAGGTTCGTGATGGTGTTGAAGACCAGGTAGACGACGGAGAACGTCCCCGGTACCCGGGTCGTGGCGAAGTCTCCGATGGTCACGCCGACCGTGTCGCCGCCCGGTTTGGCGCGCATCCGGGCGACCATCGCCCGCGACAGGTCGATGCTGTGGACCGGGACGCCGCGGCGCGCCAGCGGCAGCGCGATCCGTCCCGTCCCGACGCCCAGTTCCAGGGCCCGGCCGCCGCCGGCCAGGCGTTCCAGCACGTCGACCACGGGATCCACGGCCTCGGGTGTGGACCTGTCCGCCGTCGACTCGTCGTAGGTCGCCGCGACCGCTTCTCCGAAGTAACCGTCCGGGTCTTCCATGGGCGGACCGTAACACGCCGGTCCGGGTGGGGACCACGGTTTTTCGCGGCCCGCCGACCGGCCTCCGCTGCGCTCCGGGGCGGCCTCACCGGGCCGGCGTTCCGGGGCGGTCCGGACGGAACGCCGCCAGGTCGACTTCCGCCTCCTCCCCCACGGCCAGGCGGGCGGCGAGCGCGCCCTGGCAGGGGCCGAGGGTGAGCCCGGAGTGGCCCAGGCCGGTGGCGACGACCACCCCCGCCAGCGACTCGACCGGGCCGAGGAGCGGCAGGCCGTCGCGGCTGCCCGGCCGGAACCCGACCCGGGTCTCCAGCACGGTGGCCTCCGCCAGTCCCGGGGCCGTCTCGACGGCGTCGGCGAGGACCTGCCGCAGGCCTGCCACGGTCACCCGGTGGTCGAAGCCCGCCTCCGGTTCGCTGGTGGCGTTGAGCACGACCCGGTTCGGGGGGAACGCGACCATGAACCGGTCGTGGTCGGCGAAGCGCACCACGGGCCAGTCGCGGGTGTCCGTCGTCGGCAGGGCGACGTGCGCGATCTGGCCGCGGACCGGGAACACCGGCACCCGCACGCCGAACGGGGCCAGCAGGCGCGCCGTCCACGCCCCGGCCGCGACGACGACGGCGTCGGCGTGCAGGTCCTCGCCGCCCACGCGCACCCCGGTGACCCGGGTGCCGTCGCCGAGGAGTTCGGCGTCGCCGCCGATACGGCGCAGGCCGCGCTCCTCGGCGGCGTCGACGAGGGCGCCGCGGGCCAGACGGCCGTCCAGCCGCGCCATGCCGTCGAAGCCCACGCCCTCCAGGTGATCGGGCAGGACGGGGACCCGTCGCGCGGGTTCGCCCCGTGCGAGCCGCCGCGCCCGTGCGGGGCCCGCGTGGCCGGGCCGGGCGGCCAGCTGGTCGAGCAGGGCGTGCTCCCGGTCGGCCACGGCGGGGTCGGCGCTCACCGACATCCCGGCCACGACCTGGTAGCCGGTGGCGTGCCCGTCGTCGGCCAGCTCCGCCATGAGGTCCGGATAGTGCGCGGCCGCCGCCAGCGTGAACGCGCGCAGCGGCGCGGGGTCCCACGGGAGCGGCCAGGGGAAGACCACCCCGGCGCCCGCCGGGGTGGCGCGGCCGCGGTGGCCCGCGTCGACCAGTGTGGTCGCCACACCGCGCCGGGCCAGGTGGAAGGCCGCGCTCGCTCCGACGATTCCCCCGCCCACCACGATCACCCGCATGCCCCCAGCCTTCCAGGAGGCCGCCGCGCGCGCCAGTGTCCCGGTGGCCGCGCCGGGCCGGCGGGTCGACCGCCTCGGCCTCGGCGGGTCGGTCGTCGCAGCCCGGGACGGTGGCGCCGGGCAGGGTGCCGGGGGCGTCGTGGCCGCCCGGGTACTCGCGGACGACGTTGCAGACCTCCACCAGGCGGGCCTGCTCGGTGGTGGCGACGTCCACGGTGGTCCTGACGGTGCCGGTCGGGGCGGCGCCCGCGCCGTCCGGGGGCGGGCGCCCGCCGTCCACACGGGGTGCCGGCGGCGGCCGCGTGGGCGCCGTCGACCGTGCCGGTGGCGTCGGTCGCGGACCGGGGTGGCCTCGCCGTCCATCGTGCTCCACCGTGCTCGGCGTCCGGCCGCCCGCCTCCGTGGGGCGTCCGTCCCGGTCGGGGCCCCGGATCGGGTGGGTGCGGGCTCCTCCGCTCCGGCGGGCGGCCGGGTGCACCGTTCCTCCGTGGCGGCGGGACCGCTGTCCACGGCCGTGTCGGGCCTTCCTCCGCGCCCGCGGCCGACGGTGGAGACGGGGGGCCGGCCGCCCCGGCGGCGCGGTCGGCAACGGCATCGGGGTGGTGGGCGGTGGCTGCCGCGGACTTCACCGGACCGTCTCGTCGAGGGCTCCGGTGCCGCCGTGGGACCGGTGGACGGTGGCGCACCGGTCGGCGCTGTCCCGTACGGCGGTGCGCGGGGCGGCGTTCCGGGACGGGGCCACCGGGGCAGGACGGCGCTCGGCGAGACCGCCCGCACGTCGTCCCGCCGCGGGCGCGGCCGGGGCCACCCGGTCGGGAACCCGTCGGGGGTTGCGTGTCCGGTTGCGGTGCGGTCGTGGTGCCCGGCCGCCCCGGAGCGGTTCCTCGGCCCTCGTCCCCGATGCCTCCCGGGACCACCGGTGTCCCGCCGCCCCGTCGGTGGGCACACACCCCTGCGTCCCACAATTCGAGACAACTGTTTCTTCTTCTGAGACACTCGCGTAGGGTCGCCCCATGACCCCGCAGATCTGGGACGCCGAACTGTACGACACCCGTCACGCCTTCGTCGCCGCGCACGGGGCGGCGCTGCTCGACCTGCTCGACGCCGCCCCCGGCGAACGGGTCCTGGACGCCGGGTGCGGCACCGGGGAGCACGTGGCGCGCCTGGCCGGGGCGGGCGTGGACGCGGTCGGGGTGGACGCCAGCCCCGAGATGGTCCGACGGGCCGCCGCACGCTTCCCCGGCCTGCGCTTCAGCGTCGCCGACCTGCGCGACCTGCCGTTCCGCGAGGAGTTCGACGCGGTGCTGAGCAACGCCACGCTGCACTGGGTGCCCGAGGCCGACCGCGTCGCCGCCCGCCTGCACACCGCGCTGCGCCCGGGCGGGCGCCTGGTCGCCGAGTTCGGCGGGGCGGGCAACATCTCCGCCATCGACACCGCGGCCCGCGCCCTGCGCGCCGACCACGGCCTGCCCGAGGCCGCCTCGCCCTGGTACTTCCCCACCTCCGCCGAGTACGCGCGCGTGCTCCGAGGCGCCGGGTTCGAGGTGCGCGCCATCCGGCTGTTCGACCGTCCCACCCGCCTGACCGGCGAGGACGGACTGGCCCACTGGGTCCGCATGTTCGCCGCCCACCTGCTGGAGCACGTCGCCGACCCCGACGCGTTCCTCGCCGAACTGGACGAGCGCCTGCGCCCGGCGCTGTACCGGGACGGCTCCTGGTGGGCGGACTACCGGCGCCTGCGCGTGGTCGCGGTCCGCTGAGTGCGCCTCCTGCGCCGGGTCAGGCGGCGACGGTGTCGGCCGGGTAGACCACGCCCAGGCGTTCGCGCACCTCGTCCATGATCCGCGTGACGCGCAGGCTCTCCGCCCAGGGCATGAGCGGGCTCTCCAGTTCACCGGCGGCGATGCGGCGGGCGACCTCCTCGGCCTCGTGCTCGTAGCCGTTGGCGCGGTGCGGGAAGGCGTAGGCCTCCGGGGCGTGCCCGTCGCGGTGGAGTACGAAGTCGGTGGGGCACCACCAGCGCTCCAGCTCGATCCGGCCGCGGGTGCCGATCAGGGCGACCCGGTTGGGCAGCGGCGCGTCCAGCGAGCAGGCCAGCAGGCCGGTCACCCCGTCGCGGCTCTCCACCAGCACGGTGGTCTGGGCGTCGACCACCCCGTTGGGGGCCAGGCGGCCGCTCACGCCCACGACGGTCAGCTCACCCAGGAAGTGCGAGGCCAGCGCCACCGGGTAGACGCCCAGGTCCAGCAGGGCGCCGCCGCCGAGTTCCGGCGCCCACAGCCGGCTGGCCGGATCGTAGGGCACGGCGTTGCCGAAGTTCGCGGTGAGCATCCGCAGCTCGCCGATGGCGCCGTCGGCGAGCAGGCGGCTGATCTGACGGCTCGCGGGAGCGAAGCGGGTCCACATGGCCTCCATGAGGAAACGCCCGTTGGCGCGGGCCGCCTCGATCATCTCGGTGGCCTCGCGGACGTTCATCGCCAGCGGCTTCTCGCACAGGACGTGCTTGCCCGCCGCCAGGCAGGTCAGGGTGCCCGCGTGGTGGGCGGGGTGGGGGGTGGCGACGTAGACGACGTCCACCTCGGGGTCGGCGGCCAGGGCCTCCGCCCCGACGTGCCGGTTGGGGATGCCCCAGGTGTCGGCGAAGCGCGCGGCGGAGGCCTCGCTGCGCGAGCCGACCGCGGTGACGCGGGCGCCCCCGACCACGCGCAGCCCCTCCAGGAAGGCGTTGGCGATCCCGCCGGTCCCGAGCACACCCCACCGCAGCACACCGTTGTCCGTCGTCATGGCGCCCACTTTACTGAATCGGTTAAGGCGCCCGGGGCCGCGCGCCGGCGCTCACCCCTCCAGCAGTCCGGGGCGGCCGTCCTCGACGACGAAGGAGGCCCGGGTGGAGACGGGGGCGTTGGGCCTGGTCACGTACGGCACCACCCGGAAGTCGGTGAACCAGTGCTCGGGGGTGACCAGGCAGCGCACGTACCCGCGCTGCTCGTTGACGAACCGCAGGTGCGGGTTGGCCTCCAGCAGCGCCCGGCCCTGCTCCCCCAGGTCCTGACCGTCGCGGCTGCTGCTGATCGAGGTGCCCACGAACTCGGTGCCCACGGTCGCGGAGTCGGGGTCGGCGTGGTCGGCCCTGAGTTCGGCCGCGTAGTTCTGGTGCCGGTCCCCGGTCACCACCACCAGGTTGCGCACCCCGCGCGAGGCGGCCTCGGCCAGCACCCGGTCGCGTTCGGCGACGTAGCCGTCCCAGGGGTCCAGCCACACCCGGGTGTCGGGTCCGGGGTCGGTGTCGGTCTGCGTCATCGGCACCTGGTTGCCCAGTACGTGCCAGCGGGCGGGGGAGGTGTCGAACCCCTGCAGCAGCCACTCGCGCTGCTCGGCGCCGAGCAGGGTGCGCTCGGGGGCGAACCGCTCGGGGCAGTCGGCGGACCGGCCGTCGCCGCACGGCTGGTCGTCACGGTACTGGCGGGTGTCGAGCATGGTGAGGTCGGCCAGCCGGCCCCAGGTGATCCTGCGGTGCAGTCCCATGGTGGGGCCGGCCGGCAGGGCGGAGCGGCGCAGCGGCAGGTTCTCGTAGTAGGCCTGGAACGCGGCCGAGCGGCGGGCCAGCGCCGCCTCGTCGGTGTCGGCGGCCCCCGCCCAGTTGTTCTTGACCTCGTGGTCGTCGAGAACGGCGACCCAGGGGAAGCGGGCGTGCGCCTCGCGCAGGTCGGGGTCGCTCTTGTAGAGGCCGTAGCGCGCCCGGTACTGCTCCAGCGTCACGGTTTCGACGGCCAGGTGGTCGGGGACCTCGACCTGGCGGACCCGTCCGTGGACCGGGTACTCGTACAGGTAGTCGCCCAGGTGCACGACCAGGTCCAGTCCCTCCTCGGCCAGGTGGCGGTAGGCGGTGTAGTGGCCGTCGTCCCACCGCTGGCAGGAGACGAAGGCGAACCGCAGCATCGAGGGCTCGGCGCGCGGGTCCGGAGCGGTGCGGGTGCGTCCCACCGGGCTGATCTCGCCCATCGCCCGGAACCGGTAGAAGTACTCGCGGTCCGGTTCCAGGCCGGTGATCTCGGGGTGGACCGAGTGCCCGAGTTCGGCCGAGGCCACGGCCTCGCCCCGGTGCACCACGGTGGTGAAGCGCTCGTCCGCGGCGACCTGGTAGGAGACGGTGACGTCGCGGTCGTCCATGCCGCCCCGGCCGTCGGGGGCGAGCGGGTCGGGGGCCAGGCGGGTCCACAGGACCACTCCGTCGGGGCGCGGATCGCCGGAGGCCACGCCCAGGGTGAAGGGGTAGGCGCGGGCGGAGGCGGGACGGGTCGACGGGACGGGGAACAGGCCACTCCCCAGGGCCACGGCGGCGGCCGAGGCGGCGCCGATGCCCAGGAAACGGCGTCGGGACGGCGAGACTGCGGGTGACGTGCGGCACACCATCGAGACCCCATTACAGAGAGTGACATTTACGACTCTCTGTGCATGTTCCGTGACCGGACAGTCAGGAGTGTGCAGGACAATCGACCGAGCAGGGAAAATTTGGTGACCTTTGGTGACCGGTTGGCCACCGCCCCTCCCGTCGACACCTTTGCCGAACCGGTTAAGTCCCCCTTAGGATCGCCAGTCATGGAGACTCGTGTGCTCGGCAGAACCGGCAGGAACGTCGGCGTCGTGGGATTCGGCGCCTGGCAGATCGGCGACGCCTGGGGCGAGGTCAGCGAGACCGACGCCCTGGACGCGCTGCACGCCGCGGTGGACTCCGGCGTCACCTTCTTCGACACCGCCGACGTCTACGGGGACGGCCGCAGTGAACGCCTGGTGGGCCGCCTGCTCAAGGAGTACGACGGCCTGACCGTGGCCACGAAGATGGGCCGGCGCCTGCCGCAGTCCCCCGAGATCTACAACCCGGACAACTTCCGCGCCTGGAACGACCGCTCCCGGGCCAACCTCGGCGTGGACACCATCGACCTGGTCCAGCTGCACTGCCCGCCCTCGGCGGTCTACGCCGACGACGCCGTCTTCGACGCCCTGGACGACCTGGTCGAACAGCAGCGGATCGCCGCCTACGGCGTCAGCGTGGAGACCTGCGAGCAGGCCCTGGCCGCGATCAGCCGCCCCAACGTGGCCAGCGTGCAGATCATCCTCAACGCCTTCCGCCTCAAGCCGCTGGACGAGGTGCTGCCCGCCGCCCGCCGGGCCGGGGTCGGCATCATCGCCCGGGTCCCGCTGGCCAGCGGGCTGCTGTCCGGCAAGTTCTCCGCCGACACCGCCTTCGCCGCCGACGACCACCGCGCCTTCAACCGCAACGGCGAGGCCTTCGACGTGGGCGAGACGTTCTCCGGCGTCGACTACGCCACCGGCCTGGCCGCGGTGGAGCGGCTGCGCCCCCTGGTCCCCGAGGGCGCGACCATGGCGCAGTTCGCCCTGCGGTGGATCCTCGACCAGCCGGGGGTGAGCGTGGTCATCCCGGGCGCCCGCAACGCCGCCCAGGCCCGCGGCAACGCCGCCGCGGCCGACCTGGCGCCGCTGCCCGAGGCCACGCACGCCCGGGTACGCGAGGTCTACGACGAGATGGTCCGCCCCCTGGTGCACCACCGCTGGTGAGGGTGCGGGCGCGCGTCCCGCCCTCACAGCAGGTCCTCCGGGTCGGGCGGCCCCTCGGGAAAGTTCTCGTACTCCTCGGGGTCGACCGACACCGACGGAACCGGAGAGGGCACCGGCGACACCGACGGCGAGGGCGAACCGCCCTGCGGCGACGGCTGGACCGGCGAGGTGCTCGGCGCCGGCGACGGCGAGTCCTGCGGCGAGGGCGAGGACACCGACGGCGACACCGCCGGCGAGGGCGAGGGCCGGGCCTCGGGCGTCGGATAGACCTGCCGGTTCATGTACGCCAGGAGCAGGTAGAGCACCAGCAGCAGCGCCGCGACCAGCGCGGCCAGCGCCACCACCCCGGCCACCAGCCCCCGGTTGGACCCGCCGCCCGCGCCCGCGCCGCGCAGCGCCGCCACCCTGGCTGGCCAGGCCCAGCGGGACGTCGCCGGCCCGGCGGCGGACGCCCAGTGCGGCGTGTAGCGGGGACCGCCGCCCGCCGCCTCGGCCGGCACGGCCGCGGCGGCCAGGAACGCCTCCGCGGCGTCGGGCCGCCCGCCCTCCACCGCCACCCACACCACCGCGCCCGACAGGGTCGACGCCAGCACGCGCGGCCGTTTCCCCACGATCCCCACGCCGTCGACCACCGCGGCCCGGAACCGGTCCAGCACCGCCGGATCGGTGGCGGCGCCCGCGCTCAGCACCGCCACGCTGACCGGGGCGTCCGAAGCGTCGCGGGCCGCGTAGACCACGCCCTCCGGGCGCCGCGCCACCCGCTCCCGCAGCCGGTACGCGCCCACCCGGGGCGGATCAGTGTCCCGCAGAGCCTCTCGCGCCACCGCCGCGCCGTCCTCTCCCGAATCCACCGCTGGTGCAGCGGGTAGTCTCGCCGTTGCACGTCTTCAGCAGTCCAACGTACCCGCGCCGCACGCGGGACCCAGCCCACGTCCGGGAGGCCACCGCCGATGTCGTCGACCGCCGAGGACCCCACCGAGGCCACCGCCCTGCTGCACCGGGCGCTGCACGAGGTGTCCACCGTCATCGTCGGCCAGCAGGCCATGGTGGAGCGCACCCTCATCTGCCTCGTCGCCGGGGGGCACTGCCTGCTGGAGGGAGTGCCGGGGGTCGCCAAGACCCTGGCCGTCTCCACCCTCGCCTCCGTCGTCGGCGGTACCTTCAACCGCATCCAGTTCACCCCCGACCTGGTGCCCTCCGACATCATCGGCACCCGCATCTACCGGCCCTCCGCCGAGGCGTTCGACGTCGAACTGGGACCGGTCTTCGCCAACTTCGTGCTCGCCGACGAGATCAACCGCGCCCCCGCCAAGGTGCAGTCGGCGCTGCTGGAGGTCATGTCGGAGAAGCAGGTGTCCCTGGGCGGCACCACCTACCCGCTGCCCAGCCCGTTCATCGTCATCGCCACCCAGAACCCGATCGAGTCGGAGGGCGTCTACCCGCTGCCCGAGGCCCAGCGCGACCGCTTCCTGATGCGGGTGCGGGTGGACCATCCGCGCGCGCACGAGGAGTTCGAGATCCTGCGCCGGATGAGCACCACCCCCCCGGTGCCCGAACGGGTCCTGGAACTGGACGACCTGGTGCGGATCCGGGAGCAGGCCCAGCAGGTGCAGGTCGACCAGCTCGTCGCCGACTACGTGGTACGCCTGGTCATGGCCACCCGGGAGCCCGCCGCCTACGGCCTGGCCCCCCTGCAGCACGTCGTCGAGGTCGGCGCCAGCCCCCGCGCCACCCTCGGCCTGGTCGCCGCCGCACGCGTCCTGGCGCTGCTGCGCGGCCGCGGCTACGTGCTGCCCGAGGACGTCCAGGCACTGGCCCACGACATCGTCACCCACCGGCTCGTCCTCACCTTCGACGCGCTCGCCGACGGCGTCACCGCCGCCTCCGTGGTCGACCAGGTCCTGGCAGCGGTCCCCCCGCCCCGCGTCATCTGGGACGACGCCCCCGAGTCCGCCCCGGCCCGCCCATGACCCCCGACGCCCGCCAGCAGGAGGCCCTGCGCCGCCTCACCCTCACCGTGACCCGGCGGCTGCACGGCCTGCTGCACGGCGAACACCTCGGCCTGCACGCGGGCCCCGGCAGCGAACCCGGCGACGCCCGCGCCTACCAGCCCGGCCAGGACGACGTGCGGCACATGGACTGGGCGGTCACCGCCCGCACCACCCACCCGCACGTCCGCGACCTCGTCGCCGACCGGGAACTGCACACCTGGACCCTGCTGGACCTGTCGGCCAGCATGGACTTCGGCACCGCGTACAGCGAGAAGCGCGACGTCGCCATCGGCGTCCTGGCCGCCGTCACCCTGCTCACCCGGCGCGTCGGCGACCAGGGCGGCGCCCACCTGCTGCACCGGGGCCGCGTCCTGCGGTGGAACGCCCGGCCGGGGATGTCGACCGACCAGGTCGTGGCGGGCGCCCTAGGCCGCCTGGGGCGGGCCCCGGCCCCCCGCCCCGGCGAACCCGTGATGCGGCTGGCCGACGCCATCGCCGACCTGTCGCGCACCCGCCGCCGCCACGGGCTGCGCGTGGTCGTCTCCGACTTCCTCGACACCCCGCCCGACTCCGTCCCCGACTGGCAGACGCCGCTGCGCCGGATGAGCGCCAACTGCCAGACCATCGCCGTGGAGATCATCGATCCCCGGGAGCTCGACCTGCCCGCCATAGGATTGGTCGCGATGACCGATCCGGAGACCGGCCGCACCCGCCAGGTCCACCTGACCGAGAGGGTGCGTCAGCGCTACGCCCGCGCCGCCGCCGAACAGCGCGCCGCCATCGCCGCGGCCCTGCGCGCCTCGGGCGCGGCCCACCTGCGGCTGCGCACCGACCGCGACTGGGTCCGCGACATCGCGCAGTTCGTCGTCGCCCAGCGGCGCACCGCCCACCGCCTGGCCCGGCACACCGTGAGCCGGCCCACCACGACAAGGACCGCACCGTGACCTTCCTGGCGCTCGCCCAGCTGTGGTGGCTGCTGGCCGTGGCAGCCCTCCTCGTCGCCTACCTGCTGGCCGTGGCAGCCCTCCTCGTCGCCTACCTGCTGGTGCAGCGCAGACGCGCCGCATACGCGCTGCGCTTCTCCAACCTGTCCCTGCTGGAGCGGGTCGCCCCGCGCGTGCCCGCCTGGCGCCGCCACGTCCCGGCCGCGCTGTTCCTGCTCGCCATCACCGTCCTGGTGCTGTCGCTGGCCCGGCCCGCCATGGACGTCCAGGTGCCCCGGGAACGCGCCACCATCCTCGTCGCCATCGACGTCTCCCCCTCCATGGCCGCCACCGACGTCGCCCCCGACCGGCTCACCTCCGCCAAGGAGTCCGCGCAGGGCTTCATCGAGACCCTGCCGCCCCGCTTCAACGTGGGACTGGTGGCCTTCTCCTCGGTCGCCACCGTCGTGTCCTCGCCCACCCAGGACCACCAGGCGGTCGCCGACTCCATCGCGAACCTGACCATCTCCTCGGGCACCGCCATCGGCGAGGGGGTCTTCGCCTCCCTGCAGGCCATCCGCTCCTTCGACGAGGACGCCACCACCGACCCGCCGCCCGCGGCCATCGTGCTGCTCTCCGACGGGGAGAACACCAGCGGACGCCCCGTGTTCGCCGCCGCCGACGAGGCCCGGGAGGCAGGCGTCCCGGTCTCCACCATCGCCTTCGGCACCGGGGTGTCGATCATCGAGATCGAGGGCCACTACGTGCCCGCCAACATCGACAAGGAGACCCTGGAGGAACTCGCCGCCACCACCGGCGGCCGCTTCTACGAGGCCGAGTCCACCGGCGAGCTCAAGGACGTCTACTCCGACATCGGCTCCTCCCTGGGCACCGAGACCGTGCACGAGGAGGTCGTCGTCCAGTTCGTCGCCGCCGCCCTGGTGCTGGCCGCGGCGGCTGCGGCCTTCTCCCTGGCGTGGTCGCAGCGCCTCCCCTGACGCCGAGTCCGATTCTCCGTCCGTCCCCGCAACCCGCTACCGTGATTCCGTTTGCTCACCAGCACACACGGAAAAAGCCAAGGACCGATGCCTCAGCACCCCGCGACACCCCCCGCCGCCGTCCTGTTCAGCCTGGACGACACCCTGGTCGACGACCACAACGCCGTCTCCCACGGGCTGCGTGCCCTCATGGAACGGCTCGGCCACCCCAACTTCTCCGCGGCCCGCGTCCTGTGGGACGTCCAGGGCCTCCTGTCCACCGGCGCCTACCTCGCCGGGCGGATCCCCCAGGCGGAGAAGCGGCGCCAGCTCGTCCGCGCCCTGGCCACCCAGGCCGGCCACCCGCACATCTCCGACCAGCACTGCGACGAGCTGTACCAGCGCTACCTGGACGCGCACCGCTCCGCCTGGCGCGCCTTCGACGACGTCACCCCCGCCCTCGCCCAGTTGGCGCAGCACAACGTCCGCCTCGGCGTGATCACCAACGGCGAGCAGGCCCGGCAGCACGACAAGCTCGCCGCCCTCAACCTCGCCCGCCACTTCGGGGTGGTCGTGTGCGCCGACACCGCGGGGACCAGCAAGCCCGACCCCCGGATCTTCCTGATGGCCTGCCAGCAGCTCGGGGTGGCCCCCCACCAGACGTGGTACGTGGGGGACCAGGTGTACCCCGACGCCCTGGGGGCGATCAACGCGGGGCTGCACCCGGTGCTGTGCGACCGGCACCGCCTGCTGCCCGCCACCGACCTGCCCACCGTCCACAGCCTCACCGAGCTCGCCGCACTGCCGTCGGGCGCCAGCCCCACCGGAGCGGGACTGCTGTGAACGGCCCCGGAGTCCGGTCCGCGCGCCGGACTACCGCGCACCTGCTGCCGACCACCGCCGACGGGGGCGTCCACGCTCCCCGCGCCGACCTGGTGTCGGTACGGATCGGCTTCGGCGACGATCCGGTGGCACGCCTGCGCGCGGCCGCGCACCTGCCCGCGACCGCACCGCTGAACGCCGTCGACGTCCGCACCGAGACGGCCACCGTGCACCACCGCGGCGAAGTGCTCGACATGCACGTCGACCGGGTCTACTACGCCACGCCGACGGCCTCCCCGGCCACCCACACCCTCGCGGAGGCGCTGGCCCTGCCGTGCCGCCCCACCCCCGGGGAACTCGCCCCGGAGGAGGTGCTGCCTCCCACCGCGCTGCGCCGCTTCGCCGTCTACGGGCTGGTCACCGAGCCGGCGGGGCGTCTGCTGCTGTCCCGGATCGCCCCCGGCTATCCGGGCGAGGGCACCTGGCACCTGCCGGGCGGCGGCGTCGACCACGGGGAGGACGTGCGCACCGCACTGACCCGCGAGATCGCCGAGGAGAGCAGCCAGCGGGCGCACCCGGGCCGCCTCATCGCCGTCACCCACCACCACCGCGTCCACCCCGAGGGCCCCTACACCGACATCTACGCCCTGTGGGTGTTCCTGCACGCCCACGTCGGCCGTCCCACGCCCGCCCGGGTGGCGGAGGCCGACGGGTCCACCGCGGAAGCGGCCTGGGTCACGCCGGAGGACCTGCCGCGCCTCCGCCTGTCGACCACGGCCCGACGCGGCCTGGCCTGTCTGCTGGAGTCCTCCTCCGGCTGATCCGTTCGGGAAAGCGCCTCCCGCACCGCGGGGAGCGTCCCGTCCCGGCCCCGTGGACTCCCGGTCCCGGGGCCGCGGCCCTCAGCCCCGCTGCGCCGCCCGGCGGCGCCGCCACCGCCGCACCACGAACACCGCCACGCCCGCGCCCACCGCGGCCATCCCGCAGACCACCGCCTTGGACGGCAGGCACAGCGCCAGCACGATGCAGCCCACCAGGCCCGTCACCGGCAGCGCCAGCCACGGCCGGTGCTCGGCGGGGCCCAGCCGCAGCGCCGACGCGTTGGCCACCGCGGAGTAGACCAGGCTCCCGAACGCCGCCACCCCGGCGGCGGTGCGCAGATCGGTGCCGACGGCCACCACGGCGGCGGCCGCGGTCCCCACCGCCACCAGCGCCCGCTCGGGCACGCCCAGGGGCCGTGCCCCACCGCCCAGCCAACGGGGCACGTGCCCGTCGGCCGCCAGGACCGCCACCGCGCGCGCCGCCGCCACGACCGCCGGGCCCAGCACCCCCAGGCAGGCCACCGCCGCGCCCGCCGCCACCCCGGGCGCGGCCACGTCCACGGCGCCGCCCCGGCCGACCACGTCGACCAGGGGCGTCGCCGAACGCGCCAGCGCCCGGGGGCCCAGCACCGCCACGGCCGTCACCGCCACCGCGGCGTAGACGCCCAGCGCCACGCCCAGCGCCCAGCCGAGCTGCCGCTCCGAACCGCCCAGCCGCGGCGACGTGAGGTGCCTCCACCCGGTGAACGCGAAGAACAGCAGGCCCGCCGCGGACAGCACCGCGGACAGCCCGTGCCAGCGCGTCGCCGCCACGATCCGCGCCGGCTCGGCGAAGCCCCCGCCCCAGGCGAGCGCCACCACCCCGGCCAGCACCGCCAGCACCGCCGCGCAGGCCCCCGCGGCCAGCCGGGTGGGGGCCCGCACCCCGCTCCAGGCGAGCGCCACCACCACCGCGAGCACCGCGAGCGCGCCCGCGCGGGGGCGGTCGGGCCAGACGTGGGCGCCGAACGTCAGCGCCACCGCGGCGCAGGCGGCCGCCGCCCCCACCGCCAACGCCCATCCGGCGAGCAGTCCCCACCCCTCCCCCAGGCGCCGCCGGCCGTACACGTAGGCGCCGCCCGGCCCGGGGTGGTGCAGTGCCAGGCGCGTCTCCGAGACGGCGCTGCAGTAGGCCACCGTCGCCGCGATCAGCAACGCCAGCGGCAGCCATACTCCGGCCGCGCGGGCCGCCGGAGCCAGGACCGCGAACACTCCGGCACCCACCATCGCGCCCAGTCCGGCCCCGACGACACGGACACCGGCCAGTCCGTGCCGGGCCGCGGCGGATCCAGAAAACAGTGAGGTTTCCACGTCGCGAGTGTGCCGCATCCACGTCACGCTCGCGTGAAGACCCCGCCACCCCCCGCTGAACAGGGCCCCGTGCCGCGCCGGCGCCGCCTCCGCGGGGGCGGCGCCGCGGAGGCGGGGACTACTCCACTCCGGCGTGCAGCGTCTTGCCGCCGTCCAGGGTGATGACCTGGCCGGTCACCCAGGAGGCGTCGGAGGAGGCCAGGTAGGCGACGGCCGCCGCCACGTCCTCGGGCTCGCCCAGCCGCCCCAGCGGGTAGCCGGCCGCGGCCTTCTCCTCGTTCTCGGCGTACAGCGCCTCGGCGAAGCGGGTCTTGACCACCGCGGGGGCGACCGCGTTGACCCGGATGCGGCGGGGCGCCAGCTCGTAGGCCAGCTGCTCGGTGAGGTTGATCAGCGCCGCCTTGCTGGTGCCGTAGATGCCGATGCCGGGGGAGGGGTGCTGTCCGGCCAGGGAGGCCACGTTGACGATCGCGCCGCCGTGCTCGCCCATCCACGCGTTGTGGACCTCACGCACCCAGCCCACCGCGGCGATCACGTTGACCTCGAAGATCTTGGCCATGGCGGCCTCGTCGACGTTGACGATCGCGTCGAAGACCGGGTTGATGCCGGTGTTGTTGACCAGGACGTCGATGCGTCCGAAGGTCTCCAGGGTCCGGCGGACCACCTCGGCGCGGTGCGCGGCGTCGTGGGCGCGGCCGGCCACTCCCAGCGCGCGGTCGGGGCCGCCGAGCTGCTCGACCGCCTCGGCGAGGGCCTCGGCCCCCCGCGCGGTGACCACCACCCGGCCGCCCTCGTCGACGATGCGGCGCGCCGCGGCGAAGCCGATGCCCCGGCTGGCGCCCGTCACCACCGCGACCTTGCCTGCGAAACGTTCCACGACACAACTCCTTGCCACAACGGGGAGGAACGGACGCCACCCACGATACCGACCGGTAGGTCTGTCCTGGTGGGGCCCTGCCGCGTCCTGCCCGCCCCGCCCGGCCGCCGCTGCTACCCTCACCCGACGTGACCTCGCACTACTTCGACCCCGACCCGAACACCCCCAGCCGCACCGCCACCGTCCCCCTGCTCCTGCCCGACCTGCACCTGACGCTGACCACCGACCGCGGCGTCTTCTCCCCCGACCGGATCGACCTGGGCACCCGGATCCTGCTGGAGACCGTCCCCCCGCCCCCCGACCGCGGCACCCTGCTCGACCTCGGCTGCGGCTACGGCCCCATCGCCCTGACCCTGGCCCGCCGCGCCCCCCACGCCACCGTCGTCGGCGTCGACACCAACCGGCGCGCCCTGGCGCTGGCCCGCCACAACGCCGAGGCCAACGCCGTGCCCAACGTCCGCTTCCTCCCCGCCCCCGGCCCCGGCGAGACCCCCGACCCGCTCCTGCGCGGCCCCTTCGCCGCCCTGTGGTCCAACCCGCCCATCCGCATCGGCAAGCAGGCCCTGCACACCCTGCTGGCCACCTGGCTGTCCCGCCTGGAGGCGGGCGCCCACGCCCACCTGGTGGTGCAGAAGAACCTCGGCGCCGACTCGCTGCACCGCTGGCTGGAGGAGTCCGGCCACCCCACCGAACGCGTCGCCTCCCGCGCCGGCTATAGAATCCTGCGCACCACGCGCCAGCCCTGACCTGCCGCTAGACTCGACTCCCGGAACCGACACCCACACAAGGACACACCCCAGGTGAGCACGCAACTGCGCCCCACCGACGTCAAACGACTCAACCGCCACTGGCGCAGGCACACCCACAGCCGCATCAGCCTCATCGTCGAATCGGTCACCCAGCCGTTCAACCTCGGCTCCATCCTGCGCACCGCCGCGACCTTCGGCGTCGACACCGTCTGGCTCACCGGAAACGCCGTCACCCCCGACCACCACCAGGTCAACAAGACCGCACTGGGCACCCAGAGCAAGGTCCGCTGGGAGAAGACCGCCGTCACGGCCGACGCCGTCGCCGCCGCGCGCGCCGACGGCTACCGCGTCGTCGCCGTCGAACTGGCCCGCGGCGCGCTCCCCCTGCACCGCGCCCCCCTGGCCGGGGACGTCTGCCTGGCCGTGGGAGCCGAGGACCACGGCTGCTCGCCGGCTCTGCTGGCCGCCGCCGACGCCGTCACCTACATCCCGCAGACCGGGCGCGTCGGCTCCCTCAACGTCGCCGTCGCCACCGCCATCGCCATCGCCGAGGCCCGGCGCCGCGAATGGGAGGCCCTTCCCGACGAGGACGGCATCACCGGCTGACCAGGCGGCCCCGCCCGTCCGGCAGGGTTCAACCCCGCCGAAGACGGGAACTTCTCAGCCCTAACACTCGTCTTCACCGATACCCGGTTCACCATCGAAGAGAGAGGCAATGGACCCGTCCCGAAGTAGCAGCAGCGTCCACAGACGCTGCTCCTCCGACTCCGACGACCCCCACTCACCAGGCCACGCGCCCACCGGCCCCCGCTGTGACTCCGAGGCGGTGCGTGCGTGATGAGCGTCGTCCTCACCATCCTCCTCGGAGTCCTGGTGGTCTTCCTGATCACCGCGGTCACCGGCTACTTCGTCGCCCAGGAGTTCGGCTTCGTCGCCGTTGACCGCTCCCGTCTCAAAGCCCGCGCCGCCGCCGGGGACGCCACGGCCCAGCGCGCCCTCGACATCACCGCCCGCACCTCCTTCATGCTGTCGGGCGCCCAGCTCGGCATCACCGTCACCGGCCTGCTCGTCGGCTACGTCGCCGAACCCATGATCGGATCGGGCATCGGCGAACTCCTCGGCGGCGTCGGCGTCCCCGCCGGCACCGGGGTCGCCGTCGGCACCGTCGCGGCCCTGCTGCTCTCCACCGTCGTGCAGATGGTCTTCGGCGAACTGTTCCCCAAGAACCTCGCCATCGCCCGCCCCGAACCCGTCGCCCGCCGACTGGCCCTGTCCACCCGCGCCTACCTGCGCGTGTTCGGCTGGCTCATCTGGCTGTTCGACCGGGCGTCCATCCTGCTGCTCAAGGCGGTGCGCATCACCCCGGTGGAGGACGTGCAGCACGCCGCCACCCCGCGCGACCTGGAACGCATCGTCGAGGAGTCCCGCGACAGCGGCGACCTGCCCGCGGAACTGTCCACCCTGCTGGACCGCACCCTGGACTTCCACGAGCGCACCGCCGAGCACGCGATGATCCCGCGCCCCCAGGTGACCCTCGTCGAGGCCGACGACCCGGTCAGCCGCGTCGTGGAACTCATGACCACCACCGGCCACTCCCGCTTCCCGGTCCTCACCGGCGTCGAGACCGTCACCGGGGTGGTCTGCCTGCGCGACGTCCTCGCGCTGGACGAGGAGCGGCTGTCCACCGCCCGCGTGGCCGACATCGCCCGCGAGGCCGTGCTGGTCCCCACCTCGCTCCCGCTGTCGACACTGGTGACGCGGCTGCACGAGGCGAACGAGCAGTTCGCCTGCGTCGTCGACGAGTACGGCGGCCTGGCCGGACTCGTCACCACCGAGGACATCGCCGAGGAACTCGTCGGCGAGATCGCCGACGAACACGACCCCGAGGACGAGTCGCAGGCCCGCGTCATCGAGGACGGCGACTGGCTGCTGCCCGGCGCCCTCCACGTCGACGAGGTCGAACGCCTCCTCGGACACGACCTGCCCGCGGGCGACTACGAGACCATCGGCGGCCTCGTCATCACCCACCTGCGCCGCCTGCCCCGCCCCGCCGACCGGATCACCGTCGAACTGCCCCGCCACCCCGGGGCCGACGACGACGAACCCGACTGGGTCGTCAACCTCGTCGTGGAGGCCGTGGACCGCCACGTTCCCGAAACCGTCCGCCTGGAACTGCGCGAGACCCCCCACGGCAGCCGGACGGAGGTGACCGCGTGAGCGAGCTGAACCCGCTGCTGGCGCTGGCCCTGTCGGTGCTCATCATCGGCCTGTCGGCGTTCTTCGTCGCCGTCGAGTTCGCCCTGGTGGCCGCCCGCCGCTACCGGCTGGAGGAGGCCGCCGAGACCAGCCTCTCGGCGCGCGCGGCGCTGCGCAGCGCCCGCGACCTGTCCCTGCTGCTGGCCGGCTCCCAGCTGGGCATCACCCTGTGCACCCTGGCGCTGGGGGCCATCACCAAGCCGGCCGTGCACGACCTCATCGAGCCGCTGTTCCACGGCTGGCTGCCCGACGCGGTCTCCTACACCGTCTCGTTCGTGGTGGCCCTGGTGATCGTCACCTTCTTCCACCTCGTCATCGGCGAGATGGCGCCCAAGTCCTGGGCCATCTCCCACCCGGAGAAGTCGGCGATCCTGCTGGCCCTGCCCATGCGCGCGTTCATGTGGTTCACCCGGCCCGCGCTCGTCGCGCTCAACGGCATGGCCAACTGGTTCCTGCACCGCCTGGGGGTGGAGGCCGTCGACGAGGTCGCCTCCGGCCACAGCCCCGAGGACCTGCGGGAACTCGTCGAGCACTCCGCCAAGGCCGGAGCCCTGGACCCCGAGCGGCGCGCGCAACTGGCCACCGCCCTGGAGGTCAACTCCCGGCCGCTGCGCGAGATCATCACTCCCCGGGAGGAGTTCGCGCAGGTCACCGCGGACGCCGACGTGGCGGCCATCCGCAGGGTCGCCGTGGAGAGCGGGCACCTGCGCCTGGTGGTCGGCGACGACGAACCCTTCGGGGTGCTGCACGTCCGCGACACCTTCACCAGCAAACCCGGCACCACCGCCGCCGACCTCATGCGGCCGGTGCTGACCCTGGACGCCACCACGCCCATCTACGCGGCGCTGAGCATCATGCGGGAGAGCCGCACCCACCTGGCCCTGGTGGAGGAGGACGAGGAACTGGTCGGCCTGGTCACCATGCAGGACATGCTGGACCGGCTGCTGCTGGCCGAGGTCGCCGAGCCCGGCGCGCGCTGACCGCCGCACCGTCCCCTGCGTGGGGCCGCCACCGCCGGTGGCGGCCCCACGGCGTCACGGCGCCCGGTTGACGCGCGGCGCCGCGGGTACCCGTCCGCGTGGACCCCGGCCGTCCCGAGGAGCGAGCACCCATGACGATTCCCACCACCACCCTCAACAACGGCGTCACCGTGCCCCGGTTGGGCTTCGGCACCTGGCGGGTGGGGCGCGACGCCGTCGCCACGGCGCTGGAGACCGGATACCGCTGTCTCGACACCGCCGAGATGTACCGCAACGAGACCGACGTCGCCGCGGCGCTCGCCGCCTCCGGGCTCGACCGCGCGGAGGTGTTCGTCACCACCAAGGTCTGGAACGACCACCACGGCCGCCGGCCGACCCTGGACGCGTTCCACGCCAGCCGCCGCCGGCTCGGACTCGACGTCGTCGACCTGTACCTCATCCACTGGCCCGCCGCCTCCGACTCCGTCAACGTCGAGACCTGGCGCGCCCTGGAACAGCTGTACGCCGACGGGATGGTGCGCGCCATCGGCGTGTCGAACTTCTCCCCCGCCCAACTCGACGTGCTGCTCGACGCCTGCGACGTCGTGCCGGCCGTCAACCAGATCGAACTCCACCCCGCCCGTCCCCGCGTGGCCGAGCGCGCCCACCACGCCCGCCACGGCATCGCCACCCAGGCCTGGGCTCCCCTCGCCAAGGGCGCCCTGCTCACCCACCCCGTGGTCACCGCGATCGCCGACGCCCACGCCAGGACCCCCGCCCAGGTCGTGCTGCGCTGGCACCTGCAGCACGGCATCCTCGCCATCCCCCGCTCCGCCACCCCCGAACGCATCCGCGGCAACTTCGCCGTCGCCGACTTCGCCCTCACCTCCCGGGACATGGCCGCACTGGACGCCCTCGGCGCATGAGCCGCACCGCCCGGCGGCACGGGCCTCACCGCCCGGCCAGCCACTCCTCCCGCGTCAGGGCGTACTCCACCTCGCCGTGCTCGGCGCCCGGGATCGGCTCGGGCCAGTCGCCGTGGAAGGTGCGGACGTGGCGCAGCCCCACCTTCTCCATCACCCGCCGGGAGCGGGTGTTGACCGCCATGGTGAAGGCGACCACCCGCGCCGTCCCCCACTCGGTGAACCCGGTGCGCAGCAGGGCCCGCGCCCCCTCGGTGGCATACCCCCTGCCCCAGGCGTCGGAGCACAGCCGGTAGCCGAGCTCCACCGTCCGCGCGCCGTCGTCCAGCGGACGGAACTCGAACCAGCCCAGGAAGCGTCCGCCGCGGTCCTCGGCCGCCCAGTAGCCGCACTCCCCGGTGCACGGGTGGCGGCGCATCCGGCGCGGCAGCTCCTCGGTGCGCACCGTCTCCGGGCTGACCGGGCGGCCGCCGTTGATGAAACGCATGACGGCGGGGTCGTTGCCGAGCGCGTCCAGGTGCGCGGCGTCGGCCTCGGTGAACTCGCGCAGCACCAGGCGTCCGGTCTTCAGGAAAACCCGCATGCCCCCATCGTCGGACGGGCAGGGCCGCCGGGTCCACCGGTTTACCGGCCGCGGGAACCGGTGGCGTCCCGCCTCACCGCGGGTAGGTCACCGTGTGCGTCTCGGTCATCTCCATCAGGCCCTCGAAACCCATCTCGCGGCCCATGCCGCTCTGCCGGAACCCGCCGAACGGCGCGCGGTCGTCCGCGGCCACCGCGGTGACGTCGTTGATCCAGGTGGTGCCGGTACGCAGCCGTGCGGCCACCTCGCCGGCGCGGTCCAGGTCGGCGCTCCACACCGACGAGCACAGCCCCGACCAGTCCCGGTTGACCGTGTCGACCACCCGGTCCAGGTCGTCGTAGGGCAGGATCGGCAGGGCCGGGCCGAACTGCTCCTCGACCACGATGCTCTCGTCGTGCGGCGGGTCCAGGACCAGGGCGGGACGCAGGAAGTAGCCCCCGCTCAGCTCCACCTCGTCGCCGAACGTGCCGAACTCGCGCACCTCGCAGTCCACGGCCCGGGCCCGGTCGACCAGGTCGCGCACGTGGTCGCGCCGCCGGGAGTTGTTGAGCGGCCCCATCGTGGTGTCCGGGTGCAGCCCGTGGCCGATCCGGTGGCCGGCCAGCTGCGCCGACATGCCCTCGACCAGTTCGTGGTAGCGGGACCGGTGCACGTAGACGCGTTTGACGCCCGTGCACGCCTGGCCGGCGGTCAGGAAGGAGCCGACGGTCAGGCGCTCGATCGTGGCCGGGCCGAGTTCGGCGTCGTCCAGGACGATCGCGGGGTCGTTGCCGCCGAGCCCCAGCGTCACCCGGGTCACGTTGTCGGCCGCCACCCGCATGATGTGCCTGCCGGTTTCGGTGCTGCCGGTGAAGACGATCCGCCGCACCCGCGGGTCCCGGACGAGCGGGGAGACGGCCTCGTTGCTTCCGGTGACGGCGTTGAGCACCCCGGCGGGCAGCCGTTCGGCGAGCAGCCGGAGCGTGCTCACCACCGTCAGGGGGGCGGTGGGCGGCGGTTTGACGATCACGCTGTTGCCCGCCACGAGGGCGTAGGGGAGGCTCGCGGCGAGGACCGCCAGCGGCCAGTTGTAGGGGATGATGATCGTCACCACGCCCAGCGGCATCACCGAGATCTCGGAGCGCAGCCGCGGCGGGGCCGCCGTCCCGCTCTCCGCCGCGCCGACCGGGACGGTGCCCTCCTGCCGGGGCTGCGGCAGCAGGCGGCGCACCCCGCGCAGCTCCCCGGCCATTCCGGCGGCCAGCGTGCACCGCCGGGCGAACACCGCCAGCTCGGCCTGCGCCTCGGCACGGGGTTTGCCGTTCTCCCGGACCAGCAGCTCCACCCGCGCGTCGTGGTCCTCCGCCAGGTTCCGCAGCGCCTCCAGGAGGAGTTCGGCGCGCTGTTCCGGTTCCAGCGCGCTCCAGGCGGGCCACGCGGCGTCGGCGGCGTCCACCGCCTGCCGGGACTGCTCCGGGGTCGCCGCCGCGGCGTGCCCGACGACCTGTTGGGGGGCGGCCGGGTCGAAGACCGGGAACCAGTCCTCGGCTCCCTCGATCTCCCCGCCGATCAGCAGCCCGGTGAGGACCTGCTGTCTGCTGCCCGCTGTCTGAGTCATCCCTGCTGCCCCCGTGTGCGTGACGGTCGCGTCGTTCCGCGCGGCTACCCGGGCGCCTGCCCCGCAAACACCGCCGTGGCCGGGCGGAACGGGGGTGTCGGGGTCAGACGACCGTCGCCCCGAACAGCAGTCCCAGCAGGTAGGTGGTTGCCGCCGCGCCCGCGCCGATCGCGAGTTGGCGCAGCGCGCGCCGCAGCGGCGGGGCCCCCGAGAGCACGCCCACGACGGCGCCGACGGCCAGCAGCGCCGCCCCGGTGACCGCTCCGGCCACCGCGACCGCGGCCCCGCCCGCCATCCCAGCGAGGAACGGCAGCACCGGCAGTGCCGCGCCGGCGGCGAAGAACACGAAGCTGGAGACGGCCGCGCCGAACCCGGTGCCCACGACCTCGGGGTCGGCGACGCCGGGGAGTTCCGGCAGCGGGCCGGTCCTGCTGCGGCGCAGCACGGTGTCGGCGCGGTGCCGCGCCTCCTCCGCGGACATGCCGCGCGCCCGGTAGACCAGGGCGAGCTCGTTGGCGTCGACGTCGAGGCGGGGGATGGACTCGCGGGCCGCCTCGTCGGGGGCGGAGGCGCTCAACAGCTCCCGCTGGGAGCTGACCGAGACGTACTCGCCCGCGGCCATCGACAGCGCCCCGGCCAGCAGGCCGGACAGTCCGGTGAGCAGGACGGTCCCGGGGGTGGCGCCGCCGCCGACCACGCCGAGGACCAGGGCGATGTTGCTGACCAGGCCGTCGTTGACGCCGAACACCGCGGCGCGCAGGGTGCCGGACAGGCGCGCGCGGCCCCGCATCGCCAGTCCGCGCACCACCTCGGCGTGGATCCGCTCGTCGGCCACGATGGACGCGGGGACGTCGGGGGCTCCGTAGGGGATGCGGTTCTCGGCCCGCTGCATCAGCGCCAGCACGAACACCCAGCCGAGGTGGCGGGCGAGGAAGGCCAGTGTCCGCATGCGCAGGGTGCCGCGCCGCGGCCTGCCGATCCGCTCGCCCAGCAGGCGCTCCCAGTGGGCGGCGTGGCGCGCCTCGGCCTCGGCCAGAGCCAGCAGGATCTCCCGTTCCTCCCCGTGGCGGCGCTCGGCCAGCTCCCGGTAGACCCGGGCCTCCTCCCGTTCGTCGGCGAGCCTGCGGCGCCACCGGCGCAGTGTCGCGGGGGACGGATCGGAAAGCCCGGGTCGCTGCTCGTCCATGCGGGGTCTTCTTCCTCGATCCGCCGTCGGCTACACGGCGGACCGGCCGCCGGTTCCGCGTCCCCGCAGGCCGGGCCCGCTCCCGCCGCCGGCTGCGGGCCCCACCTCCGATTCCAGATAATTCCTACTTGTTTAGTTGACTTTAGATGCGGGGCGACATACCTTCATGACGTCCGGCCGCTGCCGCGGACGCCGGCGGCCTTCCCTCCCGCCTCTCGCCGCGGCCGTGCCACCCGCCCGGCCGCCACGGAAAAGAGCAGCCATGCACACCAGACGACACTTCCTGCGGTACACCGCGACCGCCGCGGCCGCTCCCCTCCTGACCGCGTGCGCCCCGTCGCACAGCCCGGGCGCCGCCGGGGAGGCCACCGTCCTGCGCCACCAGGGCTCCCCGGGAGCCGTCAGCTTCCCCGAGCTCGCCGTCGACCTCGGCTACCTCGACGGCGTCGCACTGGAGTGGGTCGGCGACACCACCAGCGGCCCCCAGTCCATCCAGGCCGCCGCCACCGGAGACACCGGGTACGGCGGGGCGTTCAACGGGGCGATCCTCAAACTCGTCGCCGCCGGGGCCCCGGTCACCGCCGTCCTCGCCTACTACGGCTCCGACGAGACGACCTACAGCGGCTACTACGTGCCCGAGGACAGCCCCCTCACCGGGGCCCGCGACCTGGTCGGCGCGAAGGTCGCGATGAACACCCTCGGCGCGCACCACGAGTTCGTGGTCCGCGAGTGGCTGGCCCGCAACGGCCTGACCGGGGAGGAGGCCGCCCGGGTCGAACTGACCGTCGTCCCACCCGTCAACGCCGAGCAGGCGCTGCGCAGCGGCCAGGTGGACGTGGCCACCCTCAGCGGCGTCCACCGGGAAAAAGCCCTGGAACGCGGCGGCCTGCGCCCGCTCTTCACCGACACCGACCTCCACGCGTTCAGCTACGGCAGCATCGTCCTGCGCAACGACTTCATCGAACGCGACCCCGCCGCCACACGCGCGTTCGTCGAAGGCGTGTCCCGCGCCATCCGCTGGACGCAGACCAGGCCCCGGGAGGAGGTCGTGGACCGGTTCGTCGCCGTCATCGAACGCCGGGGCCGCAACGAGGACACCGAGACCATCCAGTACTGGAAGAGCGACGGGGTGGCCGGACCCGGCGGGGTGATCGCCGAGAGGGAGTTCTCGGTCTGGCACGACTGGCTGGTGCGCAACGGAGAGCTCGCCGAGGGCCGCATCGCCCTCGCCGACGTCTACACCAACGAGTTCAACCCCTACGCCAACGGCACCTACGCGCCGAACTCCGGCCCCGACGGCGAACCCGTGTCCGCCGCCCCCTCGGCCGCCTCCGGCCCCCACGGAACCGCCGGAGGCGGGCGGTGACCCCGAAACTGCGCCTGGAGCACGTCCGGCACGAGTTCACCGTGCGCGACCCGGACCGCCCGCGCCGGGCCCCGGCCCGCTTCACCGCACTGGAGGACGTCACCCTCGACATCGGTGCCGGGGAGTTCCTGGTCCTGGTCGGCCCCAGCGGCTGCGGCAAGTCCACCCTGCTGGACCTGCTGGGCGGCCTGTCCCGCCCCTCCTCCGGAAGGATCCTGCTGGACGGCTCCCCCGTCACCGGCCCCGGTCTGGACCGCGGCCTGGTCTTCCAGCAGTACGCGCTGCTGCCCTGGCGCACCGCGAGGGGCAACGTCGAGTTCGGCCTGGAGGCCAAGCGGGTCGCCCGCCGGGAACGCGCCCGGCGAGCCCGCGAGTACCTGGAACTGGTCGGCCTCGCCGGCTTCGAGGAGCACTACCCCCACGAACTGTCCGGCGGCATGAGGCAGCGCGTCGCCATCGCCCGCAGCCTCGCCTTCGACCCCGAGGTGCTGCTGATGGACGAACCGTTCGCCGCCCTGGACGCCCAGACCCGCGAAGCCCTGCAGGACGAGCTGCTGCGGATCTGGACGCACACCGGCAAGACCGTCCTGTTCGTCACCCACAGCATCGACGAGGCGGTCTACCTGGGGCAGCGGGTGGCCGTGATGACCTCGCGCCCCGGACGGATCAAGACCGTGATCGACATCGGCCTCGACCGGGGCGCCGGTACGGACCCGCGCTCCGACCCCGTGTTCGGGCAGTACCGCCACACGGTCTGGACCGAGTTGCGCGGCGAGGTGACCGCCGCCCAGCGCCTCGAACGGACCGCCGCCTCCCGGAAGGACCTCCCCCATGGCTGACACGCTCGCTCCCCCCGCACCCGCGTCGCCTCCCCGCACGCCGGGCCTCCCCGGCCCTCCGCCGCCGACGGCGTGGCTCCTCCACACCGCCGCCCGGTGGGCCAGGCGCTGCGCCGCCGTCGCCGCCCTCCTGCTGCTGTGGGAGACCGCCCCGCGGCTCGACCTGGTGGACCGCGTCTTCCTGCCGCCGCTGAGCGAGGTGCTCGACACCCTGGCGGTCCTGATCCGCAACGGCCAGATGGGCGAGCACGTGTCGGCGAGCCTGGGCCGGGGCCTGACCGGGTTCCTCGTCGCCGTGGCCGCGGCGGTCCCCCTGGGCGTGCTCCTCGCCTGGTACCGCCCGGTCCACGACCTGCTCGCCCCGCTGCTGGAACTGTTCCGCAACACCGCCGCCCTGGCCCTGCTGCCGGTCTTCGTCCTCGTCCTCGGCATCGGGGAGGCCTCCAAGATCGCGCTCGTGATCTACGCCTGCACCTTTCCGATCCTGCTGAACACCGCCACGGGGGTGCGCACCGTGGACCCGCTGCTGGTCAAGTCGGCGGTCTCCCTCGGCTTCTCGCCCGTGGGCGTGTTCGCCAGGGTCGTCCTGCCCGCGGCGCTCCCCTCGGTCTTCACCGGGATCCGGATGGCGGGCACCTCCTCCCTCCTGGTCCTCGTCGCCGCCGAGATGGTCGGGGCCCGTTCCGGCCTCGGTCACCTCGTCAACGCCGCCCAGCTCAACTTCCAGATCACCCACATGTACGCGGGAATCATCGCGATCGCAGTGGTGGGCCTGCTCCTCAACCAGGTCCTGGCCTCCCTGGAACGGCGCTTCTCCCGCTGGCGCCCCGCTCGCGCCTGATCCGTCCGCCCCACCCGTGCGAACAGGAGAGACCATGACGCACCCCCGACGGCAGATGCACCTCAACGCCTTCCTCATGGGCGTGGGACACCACGAGGCCGCCTGGCGGCACCCCCGTACCGAGGCACGCCGCGTCTTCGACGCCACGCACTTCCAGGACCTGGCACGCATCGCCGAGCGCGGCAGGCTCGACGCGGTCTTCCTCGCCGACGGCCTGGCGGTGGGACACCGCGTCGAGCACAACGTCACCACCGTCTTCGAACCGGTCACCCTGCTGACCGCAGTCGCCGCGGCCACCGAGCGGATCGGCCTCATCGCGACCGCCTCCACGAGCTACCACCACCCGTTCACCCTGGCCCGGGCGTTCGCCTCGCTGGACCACATCAGCGGCGGGCGGGCCGGGTGGAACATCGTCACCTCCGGCGGCGCCGACGAGGCCGCGAACTTCGGTCTCGACCGGATCCCCGACCACGGGGAGCGCTACGCGCGCGCCCACGAGTTCCTGGAGGCGGCGGTGCGGCTGTGGGACAGCTGGGAGGACGACGCGATCGTGCTGGACGTCGGGAGCGGCACCTTCGCCGATCCCGACCGGGTCCACCGTGTCGAGCACGCCGGTCCCCGGTTCACCATCCGCGGTCCGCTCAACAGCCCGCGGCCTCCGCAGGGCCGCCCCGTGCTGGTCCAGGCGGGCTCCTCCAAGGACGGCATCGCCTTCGCGGCCCGCTGGGCCGAGGCGGTGTTCACCGCGCAGCAGACCCTGGAGGAGGGGCAGCGGTTCTACTCCACCCTCAGGGGGCGGCTCGCCGCCCACGGGCGCTCCCCCGACGGGATCAAGATCCTGCCCGGGATCGTGCCGTTCATCGCCGACACCGAGGCCGAGGCCAGGGAGCTCGAACAGGAGTTCACCGAACTCATCTCCCCCGCCCACGCGCTGCGGCAGCTCTCCCGGACCCTGGGCGTGGACCTGACCGGCCACCCCCTGGACGCCCCCCTGCCGCCACTGCCGCCCGCGAACGAGATCCGCGGTAACCAGAGCCGGTTCCGCCTGGTGGCCGATCTGGCCGAACGCGAGTCGCTCACCGTGCGGCAGCTGATCTCCCGCCTCGGCGGTGGCCGCGGCCACCGCACGTTCGCCGGCACCCCCGAACAGGTGGCCGACGAACTGCAGACCTGGTTCACCGAGGGCGCCGCCGACGGGTTCACCATCATGCCTCCCTACCTGCCCGGCGGCCTGTCGGACTTCGTCGACCACGTGGTGCCCGTCCTCCGGGAGCGCGGCCTGTTCCGCACCGACTACACCGGCCGGACCCTGCGGGAGCACTACGGACTGGACCGGCCCGCCAGTGTCTTCGAGCGCTCCGACAGCTCGGGGATCGCGGTCTGACCTCCCGGCGTCCCGTCCCGCCGCGGCCCCCTGCGCGGCGGGACGGGAACCGCGGGCCGCGTCCCCGCGGCACGGCCGCCCCGCCGGAGGAGCCGGTGCCCCCGTCCGGCGTGCGACCAGCACAGCACCACGGATCCGGCGACCGACGGATTCCCAAAACCCACAAAGCCGACTAAATTAATAGGGAAACAGGTTCGCCTCCCGAAAGGCCCGTCCCCATGCGCACCCTGGTCCTCCTGGCCTTGGCGGGCTTCCTCGCCCAACTCGTCGACGGCAGCCTCGGCATGGCCTACGGCGTCACCTCCACCACCCTCCTGCTGCTCATCGGCACCAACCCCGCGGCCGCCTCGGCCACGGTCCACCTCGCCGAGATCGGCACCACCCTCGCCTCGGGCGTGGCGCACTGGCGGCTGGGCAACGTCGACTGGAAGGTGGTGGGACGCATCGCCCTGCCCGGCGCGGTGGGCGCCTTCGCCGGGGCGACCTTCCTGAGCGGGTTGTCCACCGAGGTCGCCAAACCGGTCATGTCCGCGATCCTCCTCGCCCTCGGCCTCTACCTCCTGGTCCGCTTCACCGCCTGGGGCGTGTCCACCCGCAGCCTCGGCAGGCCCGTCCGCAGGCGCTTCCTCATCCCGCTCGGCCTGTTCGGCGGGTTCGTCGACGCGACCGGCGGCGGCGGTTGGGGCCCCGTGGGCACCCCCGCCCTGTTGGCCAGCGGACGCATGGAACCCCGCAAGGTCATCGGCTCCATCGACACCAGCGAGTTCATCGTCGCCCTCGCGGCCAGCCTCGGCTTCCTCGTGGGGCTGGGCTCGGCCGGGGTGAACCCGGGCTGGGCCGTCGCCCTGCTCGTCGGCGGCGTCGCCGCGGCCCCCGTCGCCGCCTGGATCGTCCGGGTCTTCCCTCCGCGCGTCCTCGGCTCCGCGGTCGGCGGCCTGATCCTGCTCACCAACACCCGCACCATCCTCACCAGCGACTGGGTCACCGTCTCCGACCCGGTCCGCACGGCCGTCTACGCGCTCGTCTGGCTGCTCTGGGCCGCCGCGGTCGCCTGGTCGGTCCGCGCCCACCTGGCCGACCGGCGTGCCTGCGCCGTCGACCGGACACGGCAGTCCCCGGAAGCCGTCCCCGCCGAGGAGTAGTCCGCGCCGCCCGGGACGCCGGACGCCGCCGGTGCCCCGGGCGGCGTCCGCACGCGCAGCGCGCGACGCCCGACCGTCTCCTGTACCCCGACCGGGGCGCGGCGGCCCCGGCCGGCCGGGAGGACCGCTACTCCTCGGTGCGCTGCTGGCCGATCAGCGGCTCCCTGGTCGGGTTCAACCGGTGACCGTGGTGCAGGTCGAAGGCGGGGCGCTCGCTGCGGATGCGCGGCAGCGAGGTGAAGTTGTGCCGCGGCGGCGGACACGAGGTCGCCCACTCCAGGGACGCGCCGTGGCCCCACGGGTCGTCGCCCTCGACCCGCTTGCCGTACTTGGCCGTCCACCAGACGTTGTAGAGGAAGAACAGCGTGGAGGCGCCCAGCACGAAGGAGGACACCGACGAGATCTGGTTGAGCAGCGTGAACCCGTCGCTGGGCAGGTAGTCGGCGTAGCGCCGCGGCATGCCGATGACCCCCAGCCAGTGCTGCACCAGGAAGGTGCCGTGGAAGCCGAGGAACAGCGTCCAGAAGTGCCACTTGGCCAGCGTCTCGTTGAGCATCTTCCCGGTGAACTTGGGCCACCAGAAGTAGAAGCCCGCGAACATCGCGAACACCACGGTGCCGAACACCACGTAGTGGAAGTGGCCGACCACGAAGTAGGAGTCGTGCACGTGGAAGTCCAGCGGCGGAGAGGCCAGGACCACCCCGGTCAGCCCGCCGAACAGGAAGGTCACCAAAAAGCCGATGGCGAACAGCATCGGCGCCTCGAAGGTGAGCTGGCCGCGCCACATGGTGCCGATCCAGTTGAAGAACTTCACCCCGGTGGGCACCGCGATGAGGAACGACAGGAAGGCGAAGAACGGCAGCAGCACCGCGCCGGTGGGGTACATGTGGTGCGCCCACACCGTCATCGACAGCCCGGTGATCGCGACGGTCGCCCCCACCATGCCCTTGTAGCCGAAGAGCGGCTTGCGGCTGAACACCGGAACGACCTCGGTGACGATGCCGAAGAACGGCAGCGCGATGACGTAGACCTCCGGGTGGCCGAAGAACCAGAACAGGTGCTGGTAGAGGATCGGGCCGCCGTGCGCGGGGTTGAAGACCTGCGCGCCGAGGATGCGGTCGGCGACCAGTGCCGCGAGCGCACCGGTGAGCACCGGGAAGGCCAGCAGCACCAGGATCCCGGTGAACAGCACGTTCCAGGTGAAGATCGGCATGCGGAACAGGGTCATGCCGGGCGCGCGCATGCACGCGATGGTGGTGATGAAGTTCACCGACCCCAGGATGGTGCCCAGACCGGCGACGACCAGCCCGATCGCCCACAGGTCGCCGCCGATGCCGGGGGAGCGCACCGCGTCCGACAGCGGAGTGTAGGAGAACCAGCCGAAGCTCGCCGCACCGCTCGGGGTGACGAACCCGGAGATGACGATGAGCCCGCCGAACAGGAACAGCCAGTAGCTGAACATGTTCAACCGGGGGAAGGCCACGTCGGGCGCGCCGATCTGCAGCGGCATGACGACGTTGGCGAACCCGGTGAACATGGGGGTGGCGAACAGCAGCAGCATGGCGCCGCCGTGCACCGTGAACAACTGGTTGTAGGTCTCGTTGTTCATCAGCTGCAGCCCGGGGGACATCAGCTCGGCCCGGATCAGCAGCGCCATGACCCCGGCCACCAGGAAGAAGAAGAACGCGGTGATGATGTACAGGTAGCCGATGACCTTGTGGTCGGTGGAGGACAGCCACGAGGCGAGGACCGAGCCCCTGGGCTGCTTCCGGGGCGCCGCGGTGGTCGGCTGCACCACGTCTGAGGCGGTCATTGTCGTCACTCACCCTTCCATCTGCTGGATGCGGTCCCGGAACAGGGTCGAGGCGATCGCCACCCGTCTGGGCTGGCCCCTGAGGAACGCCTCGGCGAACCTGGTCGCCTGCTCGTGGGTGACCTTTCCGGGCATGGGCGGCTCGTCGGGGTTGACGTCCACGTCGACCAGGGCCGGGCCGTCGTGCGCCAGGGCGGCGCGCACCGCTCCCGGCAGGTCCGCGGCCCGGGTGACCTTGGCCCCGTACCCGTGGCAGGCCCTCGCCCAGGACGAGAAGTCGGTGAACGGCTCGGGATAGCGCACCCCGTGCTCGGGATAGCCGAGCACCATCTGCTCCCACAGGATCTGCCCGAGGGAGTTGTTGTTGTTGACCACGACCTTGACCGGCAGCCGGTGCTGGGCCGCGGTGAGGAACTCCGCCATGAGCATCGCGAACCCGCCGTCCCCGACGAACGCGATGACCTGGCGTCCGGGGAAGGCGTGCTGCACGGCGACGGCGTAGGGCAGCCCGGCCGCCATGCTGGCGAGGTTGCCCGACAGGTAGAAGCCGCGGTCGCCGCGGATGGTCCAGTGCCGGGCCGCCCAGGTGGCGACCGTGCCGCTGTCGCAGGTGAGGATGGCGTCGTCAGCGGCGAGGTCGTCGACGACCGCCATCAGGTACTGGGGTGCGACCGGGTGCCGCGCCGGGGTCTGCAGCGCTCGCATGTCGGAACGCCACCGCTGCATGGCCTGCTGGTAGCGGGCGAGGTGGTCGCGGTCGCCGTTGCGGCGCAGCAGCGGCAGCAGCGCCCGCAGCCCCTCCTTCGCGTCGCCGATCATGGGCACCTCGGTGGGCAGGCGGCGGCCCGCCCGCACCGGGTCGGCCTCCAACTGCACCACGCGCACCGTTCCGGGTTCGGGCAGGTGCGCGGTGTAGGGGAAGTTGGTGCCGATCATGAAGAGCACGTCGACGTCGTCGACCAGCTCCTCGCTGGGGCGGGTGCCCAGCAGGCCGAGCCCACCGGTGGTCAGCGGCGAGTCGTCGCCGATGACGGCCTTGCCGGGCAGGGTCTTGACGACCGGCGCGCCCAGCAGTTCGGCGACCCGGGCCACCTCCGCCCCCGCGCCCAGCGCGCCCGCTCCCACCAGCAGCGCGGGTCTGCGGGCGGCGTTGAGCAGCGCCGCGGCCCGCTCCAGGTCCTCCTGCCGGGGCCGTCCCGGCGGCGCCAGGTAGCGGGGGGCGGAGCGCGGCGGCCGGGCCGGGGCGACGTGCGCCCACGGGTCGGCGTCGGCGTCGGCGACCTGCAGGTCGTTGGGGAAGGTCAGGTGGGCCACGCCGCGCCGCGCCAGGGCGGTGCGCACCGCGATGTCGACGACCCCGGGCAGCTGCACGGGGTTGGTGATCACCTGGTTGTACTCGGCGACGTCGGCGAACAGCTGGTCCAGGCGCACCTCCTGCTGGTAGTCGGTGCCCAGGACCGACGTCTCCTGCATTCCGGTGACCGCCAGCACGGGCGCGTGGTCGAGTTTGGCGTCGTACAGGCCGTTGAGCAGGTGGATGCCGCCGGGGCCGGAGGTGGCCAGGCACACCCCCAGGCGACCGGTGGCCTTGGCGTACCCGCAGGCCATGAAGGCGGCGGCCTCCTCGTGGTGGACCAGGACGAAACGGACCTGGTCCCGGTGCCGCCGCAGCCCCTCCATGATTCCGTTGACGCCGTCCCCGGGCAGCCCGAAGACGGTGTCGACGTCCCACTCGGCCAACCGCTCGACCAGCACTTCCGACGCGATCCGAGTCATGGCGTCCGCACTATCCCCGCCGCGGGCGGGCAAACACCGGGCCCTCCGCCAAATTCCGCGGTCCCGCGCGGCGCCCCGCCCCTCAACACTCCCCGTCACGCGGCCGGCCGACGGCGCCGCGGGGCCCACCGGGCACCTCGGCGGCCCTGTCGCCGGGGCGCCCGGTCCGGTCGGCGCTGGTGGACGCGCCTCCTGCCGCCCTGTCCTGCGGCGGGCAGCGCCCGGGCGGGGTGAGCGGGTCGACGTCGCCCCGCCGGGCCGGTTCCCCGACGTGGTCGGGGGCGCCCCGACGGCGGAAGACCGGTGGGCCGCCCGGGCAGCGGTGTGTCCCCGTGGTGAACGGCCCGCGACGTGCTCCACGTGCTCCCGGCCTTCGGGAAGCGCCGCCCCGCCCGTCGGGGCCGCGGAAAACCGGTGGGACGGGCCCGGTCCTTCCGGCTAGCCTGGCTCGGCCGGAACGTCGAGAGCGCGCGGGACGCGCCGGAGCACGGGGAGTGGTGTCCATGACATCGGTGCCGACCGGGGAGTTCGAAACCCACCTGACCGTGTCCCCGGTCGACGGCGACCGTGAGGAGGACCTGGGGCGCTGGGCGGCCGAGCGCGGACTGAAGTACACCCGCATCCTGCTGGAGCGGGGACGCTCCGCCGACCAGCCGATGCTGACCTTCACCGCCTCGGGTTCCTTCGCCGAGCAGCGGGAGGCCGCCGCCCGCCACGCCGCGGAACTGGCCGGACTCGGCTGGCCGGTGGTGCGCACCAAGATCGAGGCGGCCCCGTGGAACCCGGGGGTGCCGCAGACCGACGCCGAGGCCGTGGCCAACCGGCCCGACCAGTACTTCGAGCACCACGTGAAACTGCTGCTGGACGACGACGCCCTGGAACGGGTGCGGGAGACCGCGCGGCGGCACGACGCACACCTGTCCCGCAACGCCCGCAGACGGCGCTCCGACGGACGGCACGAGCGGTTCGTCACCCAGCGCGGCTACCGGATCGGCGCCGAGAAGGCGCACCGCCGCCTGGACGCCCTGCTGGCCGCCCTGGCGGAACTGGGGGTCACCGTCCTGGAGGTGGAACGGGAGTTCGTCGTCCTCGACGACCGGCTGTCCCTGGACGAGGGCTGGTCCACCCCGGGGCAGACCTCCTGGGAGGCTTCTCTGTCGAGACTCGCCGTCCCCGAAGACACCCCCGTCCCCGAGGCGGGGGCCCCGGGCTTCCCGGCGACCTACCAGCCCGTCACCGACGGGGAGCAGGCCCGGCAGCGTCCCGTCTTCGATCCGGCGACCCAGCACTTCGACCGTGCGTTCCGGGCGGGCGAGCCGGTCTTCGCCGTCCCCGCCACCGCCGCCCGGTGGCACGCGGCGCGCCGCTCGGTGCGCGAGCACCTGCTGCGGCTGGTGTCCGCCTCGGCGTGGGCCGGGCACCTGGTGCTGCGCGGCAGCGCCCTGATGCCGACGTGGGTGGGTGAGGAGGCCCGCGACCCCGGCGACCTGGACTGGGTGGTCCTCCCACCCGACCTGGGCATCGCCGACCCGCGGGCCGCGGAGCTGCTCGACGGCCTGGTCGCGGCGGTGCGCGACAGCCCCGCCGCCCCCGGAGGGGTCCTCCTCGACGCGGACGGCGCCGTCGTCGAGGACATCTGGACCTACGACCGCGTCCCGGGACGGCGGCTGCTGCTGCGCTGGTCCTGCGCGGGGCTGCCCGACGGCGCCCTGCAGCTCGACTTCGTGTTCGGGGAGCACCTGCCGGAGCCCGCCGTCACCACACGGGTCCCCACCGCCGACGGCGAGGGGGTGTCGCTGCTCGCGGCGAGCCCGGAGCTGTCGCTGGCCTGGAAGCTGCTGTGGCTGCACGACGACATGTACCCGCAGGGCAAGGACCTCTACGACGCGGTGCTGCTGGCCGAGCGGTACACCCCGCCACGCGACCTGCTGAGGCGGGTGCTGGCCGCGGCCGAGTACCCGGTGGAGGGGCTGACCGCGAAGGCCGTCATGGGCTGGGAGGTGGACTGGGCGGAGTTCGCCGCCGAGTACCCGGACGTGCCGGGCGACGCCGTGTCCTGGAAGCGGCGGCTCGCCGCGGCGCTCGGCCCGGTCCTGGACTGACCCGGTCCGCCGCGCGCTCCCGCCGGTCCCGCCGGTTTCGGCGGGAGCGCGCGGGGAAGTGTCGGGGCCGGACCGCGAAGGGCCGGCGCGGTGCGGGGCGTCCGCCCCGAACGCCGTCCCGGCTGCTCGGAGGGGGCGACGATGGAGCGCGGGCGACCGGTGGGCGAACTGGACCCCAGGTACAGCAGCGAGGGCGCGGCCGCGCTCGACTGGGAGCGGGCGCGCAGCCTGCTGGTGGCGGCCGAGGTGTTCTGGCTGTCGACGGTGCGCCCCGACGGCCGTCCGCACGTCGCTCCGCTGCTGGCGGTGTGGTTGGACGACGCGCTGTACTTCTGCACCGGCCCGTCCGAGCGCAAGGCCGCCAACCTGGCGGCCAATCCGCACTGCGTGCTGACCACGGGCTGCAACTCGCTCGGCCGGGGACTGGACCTGGTGGTCGAGGGCGAGGCCGTGCGGCTCGCCGACGACGCGGCGCTGCGGTTCGTCGCCGCGTCCTTCGAGACGAAGTACGGCGCCCCGTGGCGTTTCGACGTGGCGGACGGCTTCTTCCGCAGCGGCGGCGGCACGGCCGTGGTCTACCGGCTCGCCCCCGCCACCGTCTTCGGGTTCAGCCGGGGCGAGGAGTACGGGCAGACCCGCTGGCGGTTCCGCTGAGAGGGGTCGCCCCCGCCGACGGTGTCTGCGGGGTGCCCGGGAGCCTTCGGTCCGCGCCGCCGGCCGGCGGCGCACCCGCCTGGCCGTCCCCGGGGGCGTCGCCGTCCGCGCAGGCCCCTCCCCCGCCGCCCGCCGCGGTCAGTGCCGGGGGACGAGGCGCAGGAGGGGCAGGTGCCGGGCGGCGTGGCGGCCGTCGGCCTCGGAGCCGTCCAGACGCAGCCCCAGGAAGCGGCCGAGCGCCCGCGCCGCCCGGGGGTGGCGGCGCGCGTAGCGCGTCAGCACCTGCTGGGCCTCGTCGACCGGCAGCGGCACGGCGGTGACCGGGATCGTGCGGACGCCCACCTGGATGGTGGCCTCGGGGGTGGCGACGAGGTTGCGGTACCAGTCCGCCCGGGGGCCGAAGCCGGAGCAGACGGTGTGGGCGCCGGTGGCGGGGTCGTACTCGACGACCTCGATGACCGTCCGGCGTTTCCGGCCGGAGACGCGGCCGGTGTGGGTGAGCATCAGCAGTCGGCGGCCGAACAGCCAGCCCAGGCGGGCGCGGTACAGGTGGACGGGCAGTCGGAACAGCAGGCGGCTCAGACCGGTGGGCGGTGGGCGGAGGTCGGGCTGTTCCACGGTGGTGTTCCTCCCTGGGTGTGCGGTCCTCGGGGGGTGCGGGGCCTCACCGGGGGCGGCGGGTTGTCGCGGACGGCGCGCAGCAGGGCGGACAGGCCGTGCAGCAGGGCGTCGCGTTCGTCGGGGGTCATGGCCGCGCTCCACAGGTCGTAGCGCTGCTGGAACAGTTCGGCGAGGTGCGCGCGGACCTGGCGGCCCCGTTCGGTGAGGCGCAGCCGGTAGGTCCGCCGGTTGGCGGGGTCGCGTTCGCGGTGCAGCAGGCCCCTGCGTTCCAGGTCGGCGACCAGGCGGCTGACGGTGCTCTTCTCCAGGCCCAACCGTTCGGCCAGCTCCTGCTGCGACGGCGGAGGGGCGGCGGGGTCCAGTTCGTCCAGGGCGAAGGACTGGGACAGCGACACGGGGTGGCCGAGGACCTGCTGGTCGTTCTGGAGCAGGCCGGACAGGCGCAGCAGGTCCATCAGCGCCCGGTGCAGCCGATGTGCCGGTGTCGTCTCCATCTCCACGAGGATCCCACCCCCCAGACAGTTGCGTCAAACAACTTTCTTCCCTACGATCCAAACAGTTGCATGGAACAACTTTTCTGAAGGGTGGGATTCCCGTGCACTCCCTCATCCACCGGAGCGTGGAACGCCTCTTCCACGGCAGGGGCAGCCGGCTCTACGACCGCGCGGCCCGGGGACTGGCGCGCGGCGGCTACCGGCGGATCGCCGAGGACGTCGCCGCTCTGGCCCCCCGCGGCGGCGCGGTGCTCGACGTGGGCACCGGCCCCGGCGTCCTGCCGGTCGAGACCGCCCGGCTCCGCCCGGACCTGCACGTCACCGGACTCGACCTGTCGGCGGACATGGTCGCCGCCGCACAGCGCAACGCCGCGGCCTTCGGCGACCGGGTGGCCGCGCGGCTCGGCGACGTCACCGACCTGCCCTTCGCCGACGACTCCTTCGACCTGGTCGTCACCTCGTTCAGCGCCCACCACTGGGACGACCCCGCCGGAGCCGTCCCGGAACTGGCGCGGGTGCTGCGCCCCGGGGGCCGCCTGGCCGTCTACGACCTCCCCTTCGGCCCCTTCGACCTGCTGGTGGCCACCGCCGAGGAGCAGGGCCTGTTCACCGCCTCCCCGCCGCTGCGCACCGTGATCCGCACCGGGGTGGCGCTGCCGTCCCGGTGCGTGCGGCAGATCATGGCCGTCCCGGCGTGAACGCGGCCCCGCCGCTCAGTTCCGGGTGTTGTACAGGTACAGGGTGAGCGGCGCGAACACCCCGACCAGCACCGCGCACTCGGCGAACACCAGGGCGACCTGGGCCGCGGCGGCCGAGCCGTGCACCAGGCCGCGCACCGCCGTGACCACGTGCGTGATCGGGTTGGCCTCGACGAACACGCGCAGCCAGTCGGGCATGGTGGCCGGGTCCACGAAGACGTTGGTCAGGAACGTCCCGGGGAACAGCACCATCATGCTCACGCTCATGACCGCGTTGGGGCTGCGCAGCACCAGGCCCAGCACGGTCCACAGCCAGGAGAGGCTGTAGCAGAACGCCACGAGCACCGCCACGGCCGCCAGCACGCCGACCGCGCCGCCCTGCGGGCGGAACCCCAGGGCCAGCCCGAGCACCACGACGATCGCCGAGGCGACGGTGTAGCGGACCGCGTCGCCCAGCAGCGCCCCCGCCAGCGCGGCGGGCCGCCACAGCGGCAGCGACCGGATCCGGTCGAAGATCCCCTTCTGGATGTCGGTATTGAGGGTCAGGGCGGTGTACATGGTGATCATGACGACGTTCATGACCAGGATGCCCGGCAGCAGGGTCTGGATGTAGGTGCGCGGGGAGCCCGCCAGCGCGCCGCCGAACAGGAAGGTGAACATCAGCAGGAACAGCACCGGGAAGACGGTGACGTCGAACAGCTGCTCGGGCACGTGCTTGATCTTCAGCAGCGCCCGCCACCCGAAGACCAGCGACGCGGTCACCGGGCCGGGGCGCGGCGGCCGGGCGCGGCGCGTCAGCGCGGTGCGCAGCCTCTCGTCGATCCCGGAGCGGGGCCGGGTGGTCGTGGCGGTCATGCCGTCTCCTCACGGGTGTCGTGGGTGTCTGCGGAGCGGCCGGTCAGCGCCAGGAACACCTCGTCGAGGCTGGGCCGCCCCAGGGAGAAGTGGGTGACGGCGAGCCCGGCGGCGGTCAGCTCCGCCAGGGCGCGGGCCACCAGGGCGGGGTCGAAGACCCGGGCGGACAGCGCCGCGGGGTCGGGCTCCTCGTGCACCGGCTCGTCCAGCACCGCGCCGAGCAGCTGCCGGGCGTCACCGCGCCGTGCGGGGTCGTGCAGGCGCACGTGCAGGGTGCCCGTGCCCACCGACGCCTTGAGCTCGCCGGGGCTGCCCTCGGCGACGACACGGCCGCGGTCGATCACCGCGATCCGGTCGGCCAGCTGGTCGGCCTCGTCCAGGTACTGGGTGGTGAGCAGCACCGAGGTGCCCTGGGCGACCAGGGCGCGCACGATGTCCCAGACCTGGTTGCGGCTGCGCGGGTCCAACCCGGTGGTGGGCTCGTCGAGGAAGAGGAGCTCCGGGGTGACCACGATGCTCGCGGCGATGTCGAGGCGCCGCCGCATGCCGCCGGAGTAGGTCTTGACCTGCTTTCCGGCCGCCTCGGCGAGGTCGAAGGCCGTCAGCAGCTCGCGAGCCCGCGCCCTGGCGTCGGCCCGGGGGTAGCCGAGGAGCCGGGCCAGCATGACGAGGTTCTCGGTGCCGGTGAGGTCCTCGTCCACCGAGGCGAACTGGCCGGTCAGGCTCACCCTGGAGCGCACGGCGTCGGCCTCGCGCACCACGTCGTGGCCGAACACCCGGGCCCATCCGCGGTCGGGGCGCAGCAGGGTGGCGAGCATGCGGATGACGGTGGTCTTGCCCGCGCCGTTGGGCCCCAGGACGCCGTACACGCCCCCGGCCGCGATCCGCAGGTCGACGCCGTCGACGGCGCGGGTGCTCCCGAAGGTCTTGGCCAGGCCGGAGGTCTCGACGGCCAGGTCGGCCGCGCGGCGGTTCCGGTGGCCGGTCGCGGCGGCGCGGGACGGTGACACGGCGGCCTTCCTTCCGTCCTCTCTGACGGGGGGCGCTGTCCTCGGTCGTGGCCGTCGACCGCACCCGCGTCCCCTGTCCACAGGACGGGTCCGACCACGGGGCACTCTCCGGCCACCACTGCTATCGTACACCTGTTCGATTCCAAGCGGCGGCAAAACCTGTACCCCGGGTTCGCCCTCCTCGCGAGTTTGACCTCAACCAAAGTTGAGCTCCTAGGCTCCGTCCCGTCGGGTGCCGCGCACGGCCGCGCCACCTCCTCTGCCCTACCCCGAAAGGCCGGTGACCACCGTATGAGCATGGAGATGACCGCCTGGCACACGCTGTACCGCACCGCGCACGCCCCCGACGAGCGGCGTCCGCTGTCCGCGGCCACGCTGCGGCGCATCGGCCGCTTCGCCCGCCCCCACACGGCCAAGCTGGTCTGGTTCCTGGTGTGCAGCGTGGTCGGCTCGGTGCTGGCGGTGGCCACACCGGTGCTGGCGGGCCGGGTGATCGACGGCATCGTCGGCGGCGCCGAGGCCGGCCTCGTCGTGGGGCTGGCGGTGCTCATCGCCGTCATCGCCCTGGCCGAGGCGGGGGTCGGCCTGGCCACGCGGTGGCTGTCGGCGCGTATCGGCGAGGGGCTCATCCTGCAGCTGCGCACCGCCGTGTTCGACCACGTGCAGCGCATGCCGGTGGCGTTCTTCACCCGCACCCGCACCGGAGCCCTGGTCAGCCGGCTGAACAACGACGTCATCGGGGCGCAGCGGGCGTTCAGCGACACCCTGTCGGGGGTGGTGGGCAACCTGGTGACGCTCACCCTGACGCTGGTGGTGATGGTGGGGCTGTCCTGGCAGGTCACCCTGCTGTCGCTGGCGCTGCTGCCGGTCTTCGTGCTGCCCGCGCGCCGCATGGGCTCCCGGCTGGCCCGCCTGGAGCGGGAGGCGGCCGACCACAACTCCGCGATGAGCACGCAGATGGCCGAGCGCTTCTCCGCGCCGGGGGCGACCCTGGTCAAGCTGTTCGGCCGTCCCGAGCAGGAGTCGGCGGAGTTCGCCGTGCGCGCCGGGCGGGTGCACGACATCGGTGTGCGCCGCGCCATGCTGCAACACGTGTTCTTCACCGCGCTGACGCTGGTCTCCGCGCTGGCCCTGGCACTGGTCTACGGGCTGGGCGGGTTCCACGCGCTGCGCGGCCAACTGGACCCGGGCTCGGTGGTGGCGCTGGCGCTGCTGCTGACCCGCCTGTACGCGCCGCTGACCGCCCTGGCCAACGCGCGCGTGGAGGTGATGAGCGCGCTGGTGAGTTTCGAGCGGGTCTTCGAGGTGCTGGACCTGCAACCGCTGATCCGGGAGCGCGCGGACGCCCGCGAGGTGCCCGACGGTCCGGTGTCGGTGGAGTTCGACGGGGTGCGCTTCGCCTACCCGGCGCCCGAGAAGGTGTCGCTGGCCTCGCTGGAGGAGGTGGCGCGGCTGGACGCGCGCGGCGGCGAGGAGGTGCTGCACGGGGTGTCGTTCCGCGCCGAACCGGGGCAGCTGGTGGCCCTGGTGGGCTCCTCGGGCGCGGGCAAGTCGACGATCGCGCAGCTGCTGCCGCGCCTGTACGACGTCGACGAGGGCGCGGTGCGGCTGTCCGGGGTCGACGTGCGGGACCTGTCGTTCGCCTCGCTGCGCGCCACCCTGGGCATGGTCACCCAGGACGGGCACCTGTTCCACGACACGGTCCGGGGCAACCTGCTGCTGGCCCGCCCCGAGGCCGACGAGGAGGAGCTGTGGGAGGCGCTGCGGCGGGCCCGGATCGCCGAACTGATCGCGTCCCTGCCCGACGGACTGGACACGGTGGTGGGCGAACGCGGCTACCGCTTCTCCGGCGGTGAGCGCCAGCGGCTGACCATCGCGCGGCTGCTGCTGGCGCGGCCCCGGGTGGTGATCCTGGACGAGGCCACCGCGCACCTGGACTCCGACTCGGAGGCACAGGTGCAGGAGGCGCTCACCGAGGCGCTGGAGGGGCGCACCGCCCTGGTGATCGCGCACCGGCTGTCCACCGTCCAGGCGGCCGACCTCATCCTGGTGGTCGAGGCGGGGCGGATCGTGGAACGCGGCACGCACGCCGAACTGCTGGCCGCCAACGGCCGTTACGCGCAGCTGTACCGGACCCAGTTCGAGCAGCCCTCGGGCGACCTCGTCGGCGGGGCCACCCCCTGACCGCCGTGTCGTGTCGCCGGTCCACCGACCGGCGACACGACACGGCTCCGGGCCCGGTGCCGGGGCGGCGGGCCCGGGGCGCGCGGCGCCCGCACTCCTTGGTGTGTTCTTTAGAATTACCGGATGGACGAATTGCAGGGACACCAGGGAGTCTGGCGGTTCGACGGGGAGACCATCTCCATCCACTACCGCACGGGGTGGCGCGCCGATCCGTTCCTGACCGCTCTCGGCCAGTGCCACCTGCCCGTGGCAGCCCTCTCCCAGGTCGAGTTCACCCCCTGCGGGGTGCGGGGGAAGAGCTGGCGGCTCCAGCTGCGGCTGCACGACCGCGTCGACCCCTTCTCCGCGGTCGGGGCGGCCCTGACCGGCAGGGGCCACCCGTTCGTGCTGACCGGGGACTCCCGGACCGAACTGCTCGCCGAGTACTACGCCGACCAGTTCTCCGCCGCCGCCGAAACCGCGCGCGGCACGGACCCCGTCCCCGCGGAGCAGCTGGCCACGCGCCTGGTCCCCCCGCTCCCGCTGCACGTCCAGGTCGCCGAGGGCACGGCCTTCTTCGACGGTGAGACGGTGCGCCTGGTGTGGTCGGGGTGGGCGGCGGGCTCCCGCAAGCGCAAGAACCAGCGCCGGGAGTTTCCCCTCCCGACGATCCGCAGCGTCGAGTGGACGCCCTCGGACGGATGGAACGAGGCCTACCTGCGGGTCGTGACGCACGACTCCGGAAGCACCCCCGTCACCAAGCCGGGCAAGGACCTGAACTGCCTGCTGACCGACTCCTCCCGCAAGGAGGAGGGCCGCATGCTGCTGATGGCGGCGACCGTGACGGCGTACCTGTGGGCCCGGGAGTCCGCGGCTCCGGCCCCGCTCACCGCGGGGGCCGAGGGGCCCGGTCAGCTCGGTGCGGGGACCGACGCCCCGGTCCCGTCCGCGGCGGAGAAGACGGTCTACGACCGCATCCGGGAGCTGGGGCGGCTGCGTGACGAGGGCCTGCTCACCGAGGAGGAGTTCCAGGCCAAGAAGACCGAACTCCTCGACCGGCTGTGACCCGGGCCTCCGGGAAGAGTGATCCAAATCTTCCAATGTCCATTGTCATGGTTTACGCTCAAACATTACCAACAGCCATTGGTTCAATAGCCAACGATGAGAGGTAGTGCTATGGGCTCCACGGCAGCGCCCGCAGCGCCCCACGTGCGGATCGCGATCATCGGATCGGGATTCGGCGGGATCGGGCTGGGCGTCCGCCTCCGCCAGGCGGGCCAGACCGACTTCGTCATCCTGGAACGCGCCGGCGACGTCGGTGGAACCTGGCGTGACAACACCTATCCCGGATGCGCCTGCGACGTCCCCTCCCACCTGTACTCGTTCTCCTTCGCCCCCAACCCGCACTGGCCGCGCAGCTTCTCCGGGCAGCCGCACATCCGCGCCTACCTGGAGGACGTGACCGACCGGTTCGGGCTGCGCCCCCACATCCGCACCGGACACGAAGTGCTCCAGGCCCGCTGGGACGCCCACCGCCTGCGCTGGACGGTCCACACCAGCGGCACCACCCTCACCTGCGACGTCCTGGTCAGCGCCGCCGGAGCCCTCGCCGACCCCACCATCCCCGACCTGCCCGGCCTGGACGGCTTCCCCGGCGAGGTGTTCCACTCCAGCCGCTGGAACCACGACTACGACCTCACCGGACAACGCGTGGCGGTCGTCGGCACCGGCGCCTCGGCCATCCAGATCATCCCCGCCATCCAACCCGCGGTGGAGCGCCTCGTCGTCTTCCAACGCACCCCCGCCTGGGTGATGCCGCGCGCCGACCGCGCCATCACCGGACTGGAGCGGTGGCTGTTCCGCACCGTCCCGGCGGTCCAGAAACTCGCCCGCGCAGGCGTCTACCTCACCCGCGAGTCCACCGTCGGCGCGTTCGTGCGCCACCCCGCCCTGCTCAGAGCCGCCACCGTCGTCGCCCGCGCCCACCTGCGCCGCGCGGTGCGCGACCCCGACCTGCGCGCCAAGCTCACCCCCGACTACGTCATGGGCTGCAAGCGCATCCTGCTGTCCAACGACTACTACCCGGCCCTGACCCGCCCCAACGTCGACGTGGTCGCCTCGGGCCTGGCCGAAGTGCGCGGCACCACGCTCGTCGCCTCCGACGGCACCCGCCGCGACGCCGACGCGATCGTCTTCGCCACCGGCTTCCACGTCACCGACCTGCCGATCGCCACCCGCATCCACGACGCCGCGGGCCGCTCCCTGGCCGATGCGTGGAAGGACGGCATGAGCGCGCTGCGCGGCACCACGGTCGCCGGGTTCCCCAACCTCTTCCTCATCGTGGGCCCCAACACCGGCCTGGGCCACACCTCGATGATCTACATGATCGAGTCCCAGGTGAACTACATCATGGACGCGCTGCGCCACCTCGACTCGGCGCGCATCGCCGCACTCGAACCCCGCCGCGAGGCCCAGGACGCCTGGAACGACCGGGTCCAGGCGCGCATGCGACGCACCGTGTGGGCCCTCGGCGGCTGCGCCAGCTGGTACCTGGACTCCCGCGGCCGCAACACCACGCTGTGGCCCGGCTCCACCCTGAGCTTCCGCTCCGCCACCCGCCGGATCGACCTCACCGAGTACACCACGGTCCCCGCCCGCACCCCCGACTCCCTGCCCGCCACGACCGCACCGGAGGCAGTGCGTTGAAACACTCCGAGACGCTGACCCCCCCGCGGCCCGCCGACGTGCTGCGCGTGCGCTCCGCCGACGGCACCATGCTGCACGCCGAGGTCCACGGCCCCGACGACGCCCCCACCGTGGTCCTCAGCCACGGCTGGACCTGCTCCACCCTGTTCTGGACGCCCGTGCTGCGCGCCCTGGGTCCGGACCTCCGGGTCGTCCTCTACGACCAGCGCGGACACGGCCGCAGCGAGACCCCGCGCCGCGGCGGCTACAGCACCACCGCCCTGGCCGACGACCTGTGCGCGGTGCTGCGGGCGACGGTGCGCCGCGGCACCCGGGTCGTCGTCGCGGGCCACAGTATGGGCGGCATGACGATCATGGCCGCCGCCGACCGCCCCGAGTTCCGCACCCGGGTCGCCGCGGCGCTGCTGGCCAGCACCGGCAGCCGCGAACTGGTGCCCGCCGCCCGCGTCATGGGCGGCCCCTCCCGGCTGCGTTCGGCCCTGCACCGGGCCTTGCTCGCCGCGCCCCTGCCGCTGGGACCGGTCACCCCGCTCACCCGCGCCGGACTGCGCTACGTCACCATGGCCGCCGACGCCCCGGCGGACATGGTGGACCTGTGCGTACGTATCGTGCACGCCTGCCGGCCGGTGCCGCGCGCCCGCTGGGGCTCGGTGCTGATGACCCTCGACCTGTCCGGATCGCTGCACCACCTCGACGTGCCCACCCGCGTCCTGGCCGGAACCGCCGACCGGCTCACCCCTCCCCTGCACGCCCACCGGCTCGCCGAGGAGCTGCCCTCCTGCGAGGACCTCGTCCTGCTGCCCGGCGTCGGCCACATGACACCGCTGGAGGCCCCCGAACGCGTCTGCGAGGTGGTGCGGGGACTCGTCCATGCCCACCTGACCGCCCCCGGCACGGCCGACGGGACGGCTTCCCCGCTGAAGGAGGCCGGATGAGCCGGAAGCACTCCCTGGACGGCAAGGTCGCGGTGGTCACCGGCGCCGCCCGCGGCGTGGGCGCGCTGCTGGCGCAGCGGCTCGCCGCCCGCGGGGCCCGCGTGGCGCTGGTCGGCCTGGAACCGGAGGAGCTGGCTGCCACCGCCGCGGCGTGCGGCCCCGCCGCCGGCGCCTGGACGGCCGACGTCACCGACCGCAAGGCGGTCGGCGACGCGGCGCGCGCCATCGAGGAGCGGTACGGGCGGGTCGACATCGTGGTCGCCAACGCCGGGATCGCCGTGGGCGGCCCGTTCGCCGACTCCGACCCGGTCTTCTTCGACCGCGTCATCGAGGTGAACCTGCTGGGCAGCGTGGCCACCGCGCGCGCCTTCCTGCCCGCGCTGCTGCGCAGCCGGGGCTACCTGCTGCAGATCGCCTCGCTGGCGGCGCTGACCCCTGCCCCCATGATGGCCGCCTACTGCGCCAGCAAGTCCGGGGTGGAGGCGTTCGCGCACGCACTGCGGGTCGAGGTCGCCCACCGGGGGGTCGACGTCGGCGTCGCCTACCTCAGCTGGACCGACACCGACATGGTGCGGGGCGCCGACGAGGACGAGGTGCTGCGGGACCTGCGCGCCCGGCTGCCCTGGCCCCTCAACCGCACCTATCCGCTGCCGGGCGCGGTCGACGCCATCGTCTCCGGGATCGCCCGCCGCTCGGCGCACGTGTACGGGCAGCGGTGGCTGCCCGCCGTGCAACTGGTGCGCGGCCTGCTGCCCGGCCTCGTCACACGGATGGGCTCGCGGGAGGTGGCCCGCCTGGAACCGAGACTGGAGGCCACCCGCGGCCGGCGCGCCCGCCCGGTGGGCAGGGGCGGCGCGGCCGACGCCGCGGCCCGCGCCGACACCGGACCCGCCCGGTCGGACTGACCCCTCCCCGCCCGCGCGGGCGCGCCCCAGCCCGCTCGGGGGCGCACCCGCGTGCCGCTACGCACACCCTCGGTGCACGACAGCCACCGAGGGTGTGCTTTTCTGTGCGGAGTATGAGAGTTTTCTGAACAGACCCTGAGAAGATATTGTCTTCCGCACACGTTCCGTGACGTGATGCGGAAGGCTTCCTCGGGTACTGACCTGCTTCCGACCGACGCTTGGAGCGATACCTCGTGTCAGTGGACGCCCCCGCCCCGCACCCCCGTGCGCGCCCGCACCGTCCCGCTCCCCGACGCTTCCTCCCCGAGGTGCAGGGACTGCGCGCCGTGGCCGTGCTGCTGGTCCTCGTCTACCACCTCGACACCGACTACCTGCCCGGCGGCTATGTCGGAGTCGACGTCTTCTTCGTGATCTCCGGTTTCCTCATCACCTCCCTGCTGCTGCGGGAGGTCCGCTCCCACGGCCGGGTCTCGGTCAGCCGGTTCTACGTCCGCCGGGTGCGCCGCATCCTGCCCGCCGCGACACTGGTGCTGGTGGCGACCGGGATCGCCGCCGTGCTCCTGCTGCCCGTGACCCGCCTGGAGCAGACCGCGCTCGAACTGGCCGCCAGCGCCGCCTACATCGAGAACTTCGTGCTGGCCGGGCAGACCGTGGACTACCTGGCCGCCGAGGAGGCGCCCAGCCCGGTCCAGCACTTCTGGTCGCTGGCCGTGGAGGAGCAGTTCTACCTGGTGTGGCCGCTGCTGTTCGTGGGCTGGGCGGCGCTGCGCTCCCGGATGCCCGAGCGCCGGGCCGACGCCGTGCTGGGCGGCGCCGTGGCCGTGGTCATCGCGGCCTCGCTGGCCTGCTCGGTGCTGATGACCGCGGCCGTGCCCACCGCCGCCTACTTCCTGCCCTTCACCCGGATGTGGGAACTGGCCGCGGGCGGGCTGCTGGCCGTCGTCCTGGCCCGGTGGGATGTTCCCGACCGGCTGCGCGACCCGCTGGGGTGGGCCGGTCTGGCGGCCATCGCGGCGGCCGCGGTCTCCTACGACGAGCACACCGCGTTCCCCGGGTACGCCGCCGCGCTGCCGGTACTGGGCGCGGCCGCGGTGATCGCCGCGGGCGAGGGCAGGAGCCGCCGCAGCGCGGGACGGCTGCTGAGCACCCGGCCCGCGCGCTTCGTCGGCGACCTCTCCTACGCCCTGTACCTGTGGCACTGGCCGATCATCGTGATCATGCTGGGCACGTCCAACACGACGGAGCTGTCCCCCCTCTCCGCCGCGGTGGCGGCCGCGCTCTCCCTGTTCCTGGCCTGGGTGACGAAGATCGTGCTGGAGGATCCGGTACGGGTGCGCGGCCTGCTCGACACCGGGCGTTCGGCGCTGGCGTTCGCCCTGTCGGGCATCCTGGTGGTGACGGGCGCCGCGTGGGGACTGCACAGCCACGTCCAGCAGGTCCGCTCCACCGAGTTCGACCCGCAGGTGCACCTGGGCCCGCAGGCCCTGGACGCCGGGGTCGAACCCGACGAGATCACCGCTCCCCCCTACCCCTCGGTGTTGACCGCCGAGGACGACCTGCCCGACCTCTACGGCGACGGCTGCCAGTCCACCGAGACCGACACGCACCCCTCCCCGTGCGTCTACGGTGCCGAGGACGCACGCACCACGGTGGCGCTCGTGGGCGACTCGCACGCCGCGCACTGGTCGCCGGCGCTGCAGGAGATCGCCGAGGACCGCGGGTGGCAGCTGCACACGTTCACCAAGTCCTCGTGCGCCTTCACCTCGACCCTGCTCGTCCGCCCCGGCGAGGAGGTGCCCTACACCCAGTGCCAGGAGTGGACCGGCAACGTGCTGGAGGAGCTGCGCGCGCTGAAGCCGGACGTCGTGTTCACCAGTTCCCGGGCGCAGGCCGCGCCCTACGGGATCGACGACGAGGAGGAGGCGCGCGAGGCGGTGGCCGAGGGCATGTCCCAGCTGTGGCGCGAACTGGACGAGGCGGGCATCGCCGTGGTGGTGCTGCGCGACACCCCCACCACCCGCAGCCGCATCGTGGAGTGCGTCGACCTGCACAGCCCCGACGTCCAGGCCTGCGTGCGCAAGCGCGACACCGCCCTGAAGGGGGAGGATCCGCAGGTCATCGCGGCCGAGGAGAGCGGGGTGGAGGCTCCCGTGGTCGATCTGAGCGACCGGTTCTGCCTGGACGACGTCTGCCCGGCGGTGATCGGCAACGTCCTCGTCTACCGTGACAGCCACCACATCACGGCCACCTACTCCCGGCTGCTCGCCGAGGACCTGGCGGAGCGGATCGAGGACGTGCTCTGAGGTCCGTCGGCCGTGCCCGAGGGGGCACGGCCGACGGTGGACGGGACGGGCCCGCCGCGTGGGAGGGGAGGACGCGGCGGGCCCGTCCGCGAGGGGGAGAAGGACTCGGGCGTCAGGCGGCGCCGGTGGCGTCCTCGACCTCCTTGACGAAGCGGTCGGCCGCCTCCGCCGGGGTGATCTCGCCGAACATCAGGTCGTCGTTGATGCGCTTGATGATGTCGACGACCTGGCCGGCGCCGATGGGCGGCGGCGGGTTGCCGTCGACGATGGTGCCCTCGATCTCGGCGAGGAACTCCGCGCTGCGCTTGTCGGCCTCGGGCAGGGAGTCCACGATGGAGTCGCGGACCTCGACGTTGGCGGGCAGTCCCCGGTCGGCCAGCAGGACCGCGGCGGCCTCCTCGCTGTTGAGCAGGAAGTCGACGAACTTGGCGGCCTCCTCCGGGTGGTCGCTGTCGGCGGAGACGGAGTAGAACATCGCGGGCTTGAAGTACATGCCGGTGCGGTCGTTCTCGGTCTCACCGGGGTAGCGCAGCAGCTGGATGTCGCGGCCCGACGCGGAGCTGATCGCGCCGAGCTGGTTGGTCCAGAAGTGCGCCATGGCTCCGGTGTTGGTGGACAGCACCGACTGGTCGGGGCCGCCCGCCTCGATCTCCACGCTCTCCGAGGCACCCGGCTGGCCCCCGCTCTCCAGGAGGTCGACGGTGTACTGGAACCACTTCTCCAGCGTCCCCTTGGAGAAGCCGAGGCTGCCGTCCTCGTTGTAGAGGGACTCGCCGTGCTGGCGGGCGAAGATCGCGAAGCCGGTCTCGTTGTAGCCCATCGACTGGGTGCCGACGATCTCGCCGCCGCTCTTCTCACTGATCCGGGTGGCGATGTCGACGTAGTCGTCCCAGGTCCAGGTGTCGTCGTCGGGCATCTCCACACCAGCGTCGGCGAACGCCTGCGGGTCGGCGAGGATCGCGTAGGCGTTGACGCCGGTGGCGATGCCGTAGGTGGCGCCGTCCAGGTCGCCGCTGTCGGCGACCAGCGGGTCGATCGCGGACAGGTCCAGGCCCTCCAGCTGGGAGAGGTCGGCGAGCGCGCCGCGTTCACCGTACTCGCGCAGGTAGCGCTCCTCCTGGGTGATGATGTCGGGGGCGTCCCCGGCCGCGGTGGTGGTGGCCAGCTTGTCCCAGTAGGACCCCCAGTCGGTGTACTCGCCGACGATCCGGATGCCGGGGTTCTGCTGTTCGAACAGGTCGATGACCTCCTGGGTCATCGTGTGGCGCTCGTCCGACCCCCACCAGGAGAACCGGAGTTCCACGACGCCGTCGGCCTCCTCGCCACCGCCGCCGCAGGCGGTCAGCGCCATGACCGCGGCGGCCAGGCCCGCGGTCAGGGAGAGGGCGCGGGAGCGGACGCGGACCAGCCGTCCGCCGGGGGATTCTGCTCTCATCGTTGCTGTTCCCTTCACTATTTGATTCCGGTGGTGGCGATGCCCTTGACGAGGTACCGCTGACCGGCGAGGAAGAACCCGAAGACCGGGCCGAGGGCGACGATCGACATCGCGAACAGGGGCCCCCAGGAGGTCTGGCTGGTGGAGTCCACGAACGTGCGCAGCGCCACGGGGACGGTGTACATGTTCGGGTCGGTGAGGAAGATCAGCTGGCTGAAGAAGTCGTTCCAGGTCCAGATGAAGGTGAAGATCGCCGTGGTGGCCAGGGCCGGCATCGACAGCGGCAGGATCACCCGCAGGAAGATCCGCACGTGTCCGCAGCCGTCGATGCGCGCCGCCTCGTCGAGGTCCCTGGGCAGGCCGCGGATGAACTGCACCATGAGGAAGACGAAGAAGCCGTCGGTGGCCAGCAGTTTGGGGACGATCAGCGGGTAGAAGGTGTTGATCCAGTCCAGGTTGGCGAACAGGATGTACTGCGGGACGATCACGACGTGGATGGGGAGCATGATCGTCATCAGCATGACGGCGAAGAACAGCTTCTTGCCGAAGAACTCCAGCCGGGCGAAGGCGTAGGCCGCCATCGAGCAGCCGATCAGGTTGCCGACGATGGACCCGGCCACCACGATCGCGGAGTTGAGCAGGTAGTGGTGGAAGGGGTGCTGGAGCGCGGTCCAGCCGTCGGTGTAGTTGCCCGGCATGAAGTTGTCTCCGGGCAGCAGGCTGGGGTCGCGGAAGATCTCCTCGGTCGGTTTGAAGGAGCTGGAGAGCATCCACAGCAGCGGGTAGAGCATGACCAGCCCGAAGGCGATCAGCCCGGCGTGGATGAGCAGGCGGCGGACGTGCTCGGCGCGCGTCTTCTTCTCTGCGGGGGGTGCGGACGTCTTAGTCACCATAGAAGACCCAGTACTTGGAGGCGAGGAAGTTCACCGCGGTGAACCCGCCGATGATCATCAGCAGCAGCCAGGCCATCGCCGAGGCGTAGCCCATGTCGAAGGCGCCGAAGCCCTTCTGGTACAGGTAGAGCGTGTAGAAGAGGGTGGAGTCGCTCGGCCCCCCGGTGCCGCCGCTGACGATGAACGCCTGGGTGAAGGTCTGGAAGGCGTTGATCATCTGCAGCACCAGGTTGAAGAAGATGATCGGGGTGAGCAGGGGGACCGTGATGGTGAAGAACCGGCGTACCGGTCCGGCCCCGTCGACGGCCGCGGCCTCGTAGTACATCGCGGGGATCTGCCGCAGGCCGGCGAGGAAGATCACCATGGGAGCGCCGAACGTCCACACGTTCAGCACGATCAGGGTGCCCAGCGCGTAGTCGGGATGGGAGACCCAGCCCTCGCCCTGGATACCGAAGAAGCCGAGGACCTGGTTGACCAGGCCGTTGGCGCCGAAGATCTGCCGCCACAGGATCGCGATGGCGACGCTGCCGCCCAGCAGCGAGGGCAGGTAGTACACCGACCGGTAGATCGGCAGGCCCCGCACTCCCCGGTCCAGCACCATCGCCAGGGCGAGGGCGAGGGCGAGCTGGAGCGGCACCGAGACGAAGACGTAGACGAAGGTGACTCCCAGGGAGGTGTGCAGCCGTTCGTCGTCGAGCATCCTCCGGTAGTTCTCCAGCCCGACCCACTGGGGATCGCCGATGAGGCTGTAGTCGGTGAAGGAGAAGTACAGCGAGGCCAGGATCGGGCCGATGGTGATGCAGACCAGGCCGACGAACCAGGGCAGGAGGAAACCGTAGGCGGCGAGTGTCTCCCGGCGTGCGCGGTTGGGGGGCCGCTTCGGCTTCGGCTCCTCGGCCGGTGCGGAGGAGGCGGGGGGCGCGGGCGCGGCGGAGCGCCGCTGCAGGAGCGCGCTCATGGCGCCTCACCGTCCGGACGACCCGCCCCCGGCACGGTGACGGGTCCGGTGACCAGGTCTGGGTTCATGACGTGGGACCGCCAATCTGCTGGCTGACAGTGCTCTGGAGAGAGAGTGCAGAAGACCACGCTGGGCTCGTGCACCAAGGAGCTTGGTAAGCGCTATCCATCAGGTATGGTGTTCAGTTTCTAGCACCGGGTTCCGGGGGTGTCAACGACTTCTCGGGCAGAGAAATGGACTCGTTTCCCAACCCTCCCTGCAAAAGTGCTGATCAGCACCAAAGTGGAGGAAACCCGCCAAACCGTCGCCCCGGGCCCCGGGCCGCCGCTCCGGGGCGGTCGCGGCCGCCTCCCGGCGAGGTAAGCGGTATCCGCAGTCCGGAAAACCAACGGCCGCCCGCGAGACGCGCCATCCCCACGGAGGACCCGGGTTCCGCAGCCCGTTGGGGGTCTCCCCCTGCACAGAACAACGGAAAGCGTTTACCATAAGGGGCGTGAACGAACACACTCCACGCCCAACACCGGACCACACCCCGGCACCGCGCCGGTACGCGATCGTGGGGACCGGCTCCCGCGCCCGGATGTACACCCGCGCCCTGGTCACCACCCACGCCGACCAGGGCCGCCTGGTCGCCCTGTGCGACACCAACCGCACCCGGATGGCCGTCCACAACGAGATCGTCACCGGGGCCGGCCACGAGCCGGTGCCCACCTACCACCCCGACGACTTCGCCCGGATGCTCGACGCCGAGGCGGTGGACGAGGTCATCGTCTGCACCGTCGACCGCCTGCACGCCGACTACATCGTGGCCGCGCTGGAGGCGGGCCGCGACGTCATCACCGAAAAGCCGATGACCGCCGACCTGGACGGCTGCCGCCGCATCCACGCCGCCCAGGAGCGCACCGGCGGCCGGGTCACCGTCGGCTTCAACTACCGGTACAACCCCGTCCACGGCCAACTGCGCGACCTGCTGCGCTCGGGCGCCATCGGGGAGATCGGCTCGGTGCACTTCGAGTGGCTGCTCGACCTGCGCCACGGAGCCGACTACTTCCGCCGCTGGCACCGCGACAAGCGCAACTCCGGCGGACTGCTGGTGCACAAGGCCAGCCACCACTTCGACCTGGTCAACTGGTGGATCGACTCCCATCCCACCGAGGTCTTCGCCTGGGGCGACCTGTTCTTCTACGGCGAGCAGGGCGGCCGCCGCCACGGCGTGGCCGCCGACTACGAACGCAGCCACAACAGCCCGGAAGCCGAACGGGACCCGTTCGCGCTGCACATGACCGACAGCCCGGACCTGACCCGGCTCTACCTGGACGCCGAACACGAGGACGGCTACCGGCGCGACCTCAACGTCTTCGGTCCCGGCATCACCATCGAGGACGACATGTCGGTGATGGTGCGCTACGCCTCGGGCGCCACACTCACCTACCACCTGGTGGCCTACGCGCCGTGGGAGGGCTACCGGATCGCGATCACCGGCAGCCGGGGCCGCTTGGAGCTCGACGTCACCGAGTTCCCGTGGACCTCCCCGCACCAGGACGAGACGACCCCGGTGCGCGGCATGCCCGCCCCCAAGGAGAGCACCACCGCCACCCTGACCCTGCGCCCGCACTGGGCACCGCCGCAGGACATCCCCGTCGCGGTGGGCGAGGGCTCGCACGGCGGCGGGGACGTCCGCATGCTCGACGCGCTGTTCGGCGGCACCGACGACGGCATCCGCCCCGACCACAACGACGGCGCCTACGCCCTGCTGACCGGCCTGGCCGCCAACGCCTCGATGGAGTCGGGCGCGCCGGTGGTGGTGGAGAAGCTGCTGCACGGCTGAGGCCGCGACCGACTCCGCGGCCCCGCGGGGCCTTGCGTGGGAGCCGCGGACCACCAACGTCCCGCGCCGTCTTCCCCGGTCTGCGGTGCGGGACCCCGTGCCCCCGGTGGAGTGGCCGCCACCGGGGGCACGGGCACCTTCCAGAAAGGTCCGAGGCACGGGCGGCGTGCCCGCCGTCCCGGCGGGGCGCTCTGCCAGGGACAGGAACGGCCAGCGGCCGTCCGGATCTCCCGCGGGCCGTGCCGCCTCCCCGGCCCCGCCGCCGTCCCGCGTGCTCCGTCCCGCGTGGCCGGGCAAGCACCCCGGCCGTACCCCTGCAGCGGTTCGGCCTGCGCGTCCGCTCCCCGGTCGGCGTCCCCTCACGAGGGGGGCCGCGGAGCGGTCGGCGACGGAGGATGCGGCACGGGTGTTCCCGAGTGGATGACGGCGGTGCGGATCAGGGCGCACGGCGGCCCGCAGGTACTGGAGACGGTCCGGGTCCCCGTCCCGGTACCGGAAGCGGGGGAGGCGCTGGTCGAGGTCCGCGCGGCGGTGCTCAACAACACCGACCTGTGGCCCCGGCAGGGCGCCTACGGGACTGCCGGCGACCCCGACGCGTTGGCGGGGTGGCGCGGTCCCATCGAGTTCCCCCGGATCCAGGGTGCCGACGTGGCGGGCGTCGTCGTCTCAGTCGGCCCGGGCACCGGCACGGAACTGGTTGGGCGCAGGGAGTGATCGCCCCCGCGATCGACGACGCGGAAACGCCCGGACGCGCACCCGGTCGGTCTGATGGGCGGCGAACGGGACGGCGGGTACGCCGAGTACGTCACCGCCCCGGCCCGCCGCTCGCCGCTCTCCGACGTCCGGCTCGCCGCCCTGCCCACCGCGTACGGCACGGCGCCGGGCATGCTCCGAGCGCGGCGGGGTCCGCGCGGGCGACACCGTCGTGGTGACCGGTGCCTCGGGGGGCGTGGGCCTGGCCCTCGTGCAGCTTGCCCGGGCCCGCGGCGCACGGGTGCTCGCGGTCAGCAGCGGCTCCACACTCGAAGCGGTACGCCGGGCGGGCGCCCACGAGGTCCTCGACCGCGCGCCCGGCGTCGTCGAGCAGGCGCGGACGGCGGCTCCCGACGGAGTCGACGCCGTACTCGACGTCGTGGCGGGAGACCTCGTGGCCGAGGGGCTCTCCTGCTGCGCGAGGGGGCAGATGGGTCGTCGCCGGCGCTCTCGGCGGACACGCCGTCGCGTTCGACGTGCGCCGCCTCTCCCTCCACAACGCCCCGATCATCGGATCGAGCATCACACGCCCGCCCACGTCGACCTGCTGGCAGACATCGCCCGCCGAGCGCCGGTCCGTCCCGTGATCGCCCGGACCCACCCGCTCGACCAGGCGTTTCGGGCACAGGAGGAACTCGGCCGACGCCGCCGCGTCGGCACGATCGTCCCGCTCCCCGGTCGGCCGCGTCCCGGCCGTGACCGCCCGGTCGGTTCCGGGCTCCCGGGGCCGCCCGGAGGTGAGCAGGGCGGCCCGGGGAGCCCGTCGCGGCGGGTCAGGCCCCGGGAAGCACCAGGCGGCCGTCCACCCGGCGGGGAAGCGGATGCTCGGGGTGGTCGCGCAGTTCGTCGGGCAGCAGCCGCTGTGGAGTGTTCTGCCAGGTCACCGGCTTGAGGAAGCGGCGCATGGCGGTCATGCCCACCGAGGTGTGCAACGCGCTGGTGGTCGAGGGCCACACCCCGCCGTGGGTCATGCCCCAGGCCACGGCCACGCCCGTGGGGTAGCCGTTGTAGACCAGCCGTCCCGCCCGGGCCCGCAGCAGCGGCAGCACCGCGTCGGCGAACTCCTCGTCGTCCTCGGCGATGAGGGTGGCCGCCAGCGAGTGGGGCACCTTGGCCAGGGCTTCGGCGAGGTCGTCGGCGTCGCGGTAGGTCACCAGCACCGCCAGCGGGCCGAAGCACTCCTCGGCGGTCCCGGCGGTGAACGCGTCCGCGGTGGTGGCCAGCAGCCGCACCGGCACGCTCCACCCCTCGGGGGCGGCCGGGCCCCCCTCGGCACGGCGCTGCACCGCCTCCTCGTCGGCGGCGCGTTCCCAGCGCTCCAGGTAGTCGCGCTGGATGTTCGCGTTGAGCAGCACGACGGGCTCCCGTTCGGCCACGGCCGCGGCGACGGCCTCGCCCAACTGCTTGCCCGCCTCGTCGTCGGGCACGAAGATCAGGCCCGGCTTGGTGCAGAACTGTCCCGCGCCGAGGGTGAAGGAGCCCACCACGCCCTCGGCGATCTCCTCGGTGCGGGCCGCGGCGGCGGCCGGGGTGACCACGAGCGGGTTGATGCTGCCGAGTTCGCCGTAGAAGGGGATGGGGTCGGGGCGCGATGAGGCGAGGTCGAACAGGGTCCGTCCGCCGCCGAGGGAGCCGGTGAAGCCGACGGCCTGGATGGCGGGGTGGCGGACCAGGGCGACTCCGGCCTGCTGGCCGTAGACGAGCCCGAGCACGCCCTCGGGCGCCCCGGCCTCGCGCAGGGCGCGGGCCATGATCCCGTGGCAGAGCCGGGAGGTGGCCGGGTGGGAGGAGTGCGCCTTGACCACGACCGGGCATCCGGCGGCCAGGGCCGAGGCGGTGTCGCCGCCCGGCACGGAGAAGGCGAGCGGGAAGTTGCTGGAGCCGAACACCGCGACCGGTCCGAGCGGGACGAGCATGCGCCGCAGGTCGGGGCGGGGCCCCATGGGGGTGTCGCCGGCGTGGTCGATGGTGGCCTCCAGGTAGGAGCCCTCCTCCAGCGCCTCGGCGAACTGTTCGAACTGGAAGCAGGTGCGGGTGAGTTCGCCGTTGAGACGGGCCTCGCCCAGCGCGGTCTCCCGGTCGGCCAGAGCGACGACGGCCGCGCGCTCGGCTTCCAGGGCACGGGCCACGGCGCGCAGCAGCGCGGCCCGATCGGCACGGGAGGTGGCGGCCAGGACGGGGGCGGCCTGGGCCGCGGCCCGGCACAGTGCGTCCACCTCGGCGTCGCCGGTGGTGCGGGCGACGGTCTCCACCGGCGTGCCGGTGCGCGGGTCGATGCTGACGACGTCTGCCATGGGCGGTTGCACGTCCTCTCGTTGACATGGCGTTCCGGCGCCGCCTACATTGGGCAAGCGCTTTCCATCGACGATAGCAGCCGAAGGGGTCGATGTCGTGAACACCGTCGCCGCCGCAGACCGCAGTCCAGCAGACCGCCGCAGCCCCCGGGCGGTGATGCGGTGACCCCCGCCGCCGAACCCGTCCCGGTGGTCCTGGTCGGCGTCCACGGACACGGCCGCTCCCACCTGCGCAACCTGCGCCGTCTCAGCGAGGCGGGCCTGGTCAGGCTGGTGGGCGTGTGCGACTCCCGCCCCGTCCCCGACTCCGCCCTGGACGGCCTGGGACCGGTGCCCTACTCCCCCGACCTGTCCGACCTGCTGAAGACCACCGGTGCCGCGATCACCATCCTCGTCACCCCGATCCACACCCACCTGCCGCTGGCCCGGACCGCCCTCGACCACGGCTCCCACCTGCTGCTGGAGAAGCCCCCCACCGCGACCCTGGCCGAGTTCGACGAACTGTGCGCGGCCGTGGCCGCCTCCGGACTGGCCTGCCAGATCGGCTTCCAGAGCCTCGGCTCCTCCGCGGTGGCGGCGGTGCGCGCCCTCCTCGCCGACGGCGCGATCGGCGCGGTGCGCGGCATCGGCGGTGCGGGCACGTGGATCCGCACCTCGGCCTACTACGCGCGCGCCGCCTGGGCGGGCCGCCGCCGCCTGGACGGACGCGACGTGGTCGACGGCGCCCTGACCAACCCCTTCGCGCACGCCATCGCCACCGCCCTGGCCGTCGCGGGCGCCGACCGGGAGGTGTCCGGCCCCGTCGAACTGGAACTGTTCCACGCCCACGACATCGAGAGCGACGACACCTCGTGCGTGCGGCTGCACTCCCCCGACGGCACCCCGATCTCGGTGGCGGTCACCCTGTGCGCCGCCGAACACCGGCCGCCGCACCTCGTGGTGCACGGCGAGACCGGGCGGATCGTCTTCGAGTACACCCTGGACCGCGTCACCCTCCACCGCGACGGCGCGGCCCCCGTCACCACCGAGCACTCCCGCACCGACCTGCTGGAGAACCTGGTGGCGCACGTCGTGCGGGGCGAACCGCTGCTGGTGCCGCCCGCCGCCACGCGCGGCTTCATGACCGTGCTGGAGGCGGTGCGGCGCGCCCCCGACCCCGCTCCCATCCCCGAATCGGCCCAGCAGGTGTCGGTCGACGCGGAGGGCACTCGGCGCGTGGTGTCCGGTGTCGACGGGCTCGTCCACCGCAGCGCCGAACGGGTGGCCCTGTTCTCCGAGATCGGCGTCCCGTGGGCGCCCCCGACCACGGTGGTGGCCTCATGACCTCTGCGACCCCCTCCCCCCACTCCCCTGCGGCACTGTCGGTGCACGGCACGGTCGTCGCCCGGTACCACGACGGCTCGGACGTCGAACCGGTGCTCTCCCCCCGCCCCCACCTGCACCCGGTGCGCACCCTCGGCGGGACCGCCGTCACCGAGGTCCGCCCCGAGGACCACCGGCACCACCTGGGCGTGAGCGTCGCCGTGCCCGACGTGTCGGGCGTCAGCTTCTGGGGCGGACGCACCTTCACCCGCGACCGGGGCTCCGTGCTGCTGGACAACCACGGCCGCCAACAGCACCTGGAGTGGCTGGCCGTCGAGGACTCGCGGCTGGTGGAACTGCTGTCGTGGACCGGTCCGGACGGCACGGAACTGCTGCGCGAGGAGCGCACCTGGGCGGCCCGGCCGCTCGGCGACGGCGCGTGGGCGCTGGACGTCGTCACGCGGCTGCGCAACACCGGCGGCCGGGACCTGAGCATCGGCAGCCCCGCCACCAACGGGCGCCCCCGTGCCGGCTACGGCGGCTTCTTCTGGCGGGCCCCCGTCGCCGCCGACCCGCCGCGCGTCCTCGGCCCCGGTTCCGACTCCGAGGAGGAGCTGCACGGCTCGCGCGCCGACTGGCTGGCGCTGGCCGGGCGCTCCCCCGAGGGACGGGACTGGACCCTGGTGTTCTGCCAGGACGGCCCCGAACGCGACCCCTGGTTCCTGCGTGCCGCGGAGTACCCCGGCGTCGGTGCGGCGCTGGCCTGGGAGGAAAGGCTCCCGGTTCCGGCGGGCGGCGGTCTGGCGCGCCACGTGACCACCGTCGTCGCCGACGGCCACCCCGACCCGGCTGCGCTGGCGGACGCGGCCCGGCACCGTCCCTGAAGTCCTCGTCAGAAAGGCGATACCCATGCGCGTCCTGGTCACCGGCGGTTCGGGGCGGCTCGGCCGCAGCGTCGTCGCGGTCCTGGCCGCACGCGGCCACGACGTCACCTCCGTCGACCTCACACCCGGCCCGCAGCCCGACGGAGTGCGCGGCGTGGTCGCGGACCTGCTCGACGACGACGCCCGCGCGGAGGTCTTCGAACGGGCCCGCCCCGAGGGGGTGGTCCACCTGGCGGGCATCGCGGTCCCGTTCGACCGCCCCGACCTGGAGACCCTCGACGTCAACACCCGGCTGGCCTGGGCGGTGCTCACCGCCGCGGTCGGCTGCGGCGCACGCTGCGCCGTGGCCGCCTCCAGCCCCACCGTCTTCGGGTACAACACCCCCTCCTGGCGCCCCCGCCACCTGCCCCTGGACGAGGAGCATCCGGTGGCGCCGTGGCACGCCTACGGGTTGAGTAAGCTGATCATCGAGGAGACGGTACGTGCGGTGGCCCGCACCAGCGGAGACTGTGTGCTGGCGGCGGTGCGCCCCGGCTACGTGATCGCCCCCGAGGAGTGGGCGGGAGCCCCCACCCAGCAGGGGCACACCGTGGCCGAGCGCCTGGCCGACCCGGAACTGGCGGCGGCCTCGCTGTTCAACTACATCGACGCCCGCGACGCGGCCGAACTGTTCGCGCTGATCCTGGAGCACCCCGAGCGGGTGGCGAACGGCCAGATCTTCCACGCCGTCGCCGAGGACGCGCTGGCCGCCCGACCGCTGAGCGAGCTGCTGCCGCGGTTCCACCCCGCGACCGCGGGACTGGCCGACGTGCTGTCCGACGGCAGGGCGGCGTTCAGTTCGGCGGCGGCCCGCCGGGCCCTGGGCTGGCAGCCCAGGAGGCACTGGCGTACCGAACTGCGGCAGAACGCACAGGGCGAAGCCGGTGGCGCGGATTCCTGAACCGCCGCCGCTGCCCTACGATCGGAAAGGAAAGAGTTTTCCTGGTGGCACGCAGCGGAAAGGGCGACGGGGTGGGATCCGGTTACGTGACACTGGAGCAGGTGGCCAAGCATGCCGGGGTCTCCCTGGCGACCGCGTCCCGCGTGATCAACGGGAGCACCCGGCAGGTCGGTGAGAAACTGCGGGAGCGGGTCACCGCCAGCGCCCGTGAACTGGGCTACCTCGCCAACGCCTCGGCGCAGACGCTGGCCCGCAACACCAGTTCGCTGGTGGGGCTCATCGTGCACGACATCGCCGACCCCTACTTCTCCAGCATCGCCGCCGGGGTGACCCGCCGTGCCGAGGACGAGGGCCTGGTGGTGGTGCTGGGCACCACCGGACGCGCCCCGCAGCGCGAGGTACAACTGCTGGCGACCCTGCGCGCGCACCGCGCCCGCGCGGTGGTGCTGGTGGGCAGCCGCACGATCGACGAGGAGAGCACCCGCAGGCTGGCCGACGAGATCCGGATCTTCACCAAGCAGGGTGGACGGGTCGCCTGCGTGTCGCAGGAGGGGCTGCCCGCGGACACGGTGGTGCCCGACAACCGCAACGGCGCCGCCGCGCTGGCCCGCCACCTCATCGACCAGGGGCACCGCAAGTTCGCGATCCTGGCCGGCCCCACCGACCTGTGCGCGGCGCGCGACCGGTTGGACGGGTTCCACTCGGCCCTGTCGAGCGCGGGCATCGAACTCGCCTACCACAACGTGGTGCACGGCGCGTTCACCCGCGACGGGGGGTACGAGTCGACCCGGCGGCTGATGGCCGCGGGCACGGACGCGACCTGCCTGTTCGCGGTCAACGACGTCATGGCCACCGGTGCGATGGCGGCCCTGCGCGACCTGGGGCTGCGGGTGCCGGGCGACCTGTCGGTGGCGGGGTTCGACGACATCCCCACGCTGCGTGACCTCACCCCGGCTCTGACCACGGTGCGGCTGCCCCTGGAGCGGATGGGCGAGGAGGCGGCCCGCTTGGCCCTGGACGAGGAGACGCCCGAGGAACCCCGGGTGGTCGCGGTCGACGGCGAGGTCATCGCCAGGGAGAGCACCGCCCCGCCGACCCGGAGCTGATGTCCCCGCACCCTCCGCGTTCTCGTTCCGTTCTCGGCCGAGGGCCCCGGTCCACCGACCGGGGCCCTCGGCCGTGGTGTGTCACGGCCACCGTTCCCGGCCCGCTCTCCGTCACCTCCGCCACCCGCCGCCGTGTTCGGTATCCGGCGGATTCCCCGTGCCAGCCGACGTTTTCGGTTTCTGCTGCCGCTCAGACGAAGAAAACCGTACCCCGGTGATTTGACGCGCTTCACCCCCGTGCTTCAATCTGTTAACTGTCAACGGTTAACCGAAGGGAAACGATGTCGGAGATCCTGCCCATCAGGCCGCAGGCGCTGGGAGACCAGGTCGCCAGCGAGCTTCGACGCATGATCATCACCGGCCGCTACGCTCCGGGAACCTCACTGGTGGAAAGCCACCTGGCCGAGAAGTTCAACCTGAGCCGCGGCCCGATCCGCGACGCTCTCAAGACGCTGGCCGCCGAGGGGCTCGTCGACACCAACCGCCGCAGCGCCACCGTCGTGGGACTCAGCGGCGCCGACATCGACGAACTGTTCTCCCTGCGTGAGGCGATGGAACGGCTCGCCCTCGACATCGCGCTGGGCCGGAACCGCGCGGGCCTCACCGACGGACTGCGGCGTGCACTGCATGAGATGCGCCGCGCCGCCGAGGACCGCGACCCCACCGCCTTCACAGCGGCCGACCTGCGTTTCCACTCGGTCTTCTACGAGGCCGCCGAGCACCGCAGGCTGGGCGACGTGTGGGCGCAGTACCGGCCCACCATCGAGATGCTGCTGCTCGCGTCCAACGAGCGCTACACGGATCTCACCCCCTCGGTCAGGGCGCACGAACTGCTGGCCCGCCTGGTCGAGGAGGGGGACACCGAGGCCGTGTTCGCCGAGCTGCACGAGCACCTGGACAACGCCAGACGCAGACTCCGCAAGCCCTACGCCGAGCAGGAGGCGACTCCGGAACAGGAGTAGCGGCCCCGCCCGCACAACGCCCCCACAAGGGGCACATCCGCCCTAACACCTCCCATCATCCGATCTTTGCCCACAACCGCACAGCGACCACAGCAACTCTTCACACCGAAGGAGGCGTCATGCGCCCCACCACCCTGCGCACCGTGGGCGGTGTCTTCGCCCTGGCCGCCCTCGTGGCCACCGCGGGCTGCGCCGACCGCGGCGCGGTCACCGAGGACGCCGCTGACTACCCCAGCAAGGACCTCACCCTCATCGTCCCCTACCAGGCCGGGGGCGCCTCCGACCTGGCTGCCCGAACCCTCGCCGACCAGATGGAGCAGCACCTCGACGCCAGCATCATCGTGGAGAACCGCACCGGCGGCGCGGGATCGGTGGGGCTGCAGCACCTGGCTAACGCGCCCGCCGACGGCTACACCATCGGTTACCTGCCGGTGGAGACGGTCATGCTGGGCTTCCAGGGCTACGACGTCGACCCGGCCGACTACGACCTGATCGGCCAGATGGTGTCGGTCCCGGCGACCGTCGCCGTCCCCGCCGACAGCCCCTACGAAACCCTCGACGACCTGGTCCAGGCCGCCGAGGAGGACCCCGGCACGATCACCGTCTCCAACTCCGGCGCCGGCTCCATCTGGGAGGCCACCACCACGGCCCTGGGCGAGGCCACCGGCACCGAGTTCAAGCCGGTTCCCTTCGACGGCGGCGCGCCCGCCGTGACCGCCGCCATCGGCGGCGAGGTCGACGCGGTCATCGCCGGAATCTCCGAGACCGCGCCCGCCCACGCCGAGGGGCAGCTCCGCGTCCTGGCGGTGTTCGACGAGGAACCGTCGGCGTCGCTGGCCGACGTGCCCACCGCCGCCGAGGAGGGCGTGGACGTCGTCATGGGCGGCTGGGGCGGCATCGGCGCTCCCGCCGGAATCCCCGCCGAGGTGCAGCAGGCCCTGGAGGAGGCGTTCACCGCCGCTGCCTCCTCCGAGGAGTTCACCGCGATCATCACCGACTCCGGCAACATCCCGGTCAACGTCCCCGCCGACGAGTTCGCCTCGTTCGTGGAGAGCGAGACCCAGCGCTTCGAGGGCCTCCTGAGCGACCAGGGCTGACCTGCGTTGTCCACAGCACCCGTTCCCGAGACCGGCGGGCCGTCCCCCGTGGTGGCGGCCCGCCCCTCCACACCGCTGCGTGAACTGGTCCCGGCGCTGGCCGGGGCCGCCGTGGCCGTCGGCGCCCTGGCGCTGGCGACCCAGGTCCCGGAGAAGACCGGACTGACCAGTTTCAGCCCACGCTGGTGGCCGGAGGCGCTGGCGTACCTGCTGCTGGGGCTGAGCGTCCTGCACGCCGCGCTGGCGCTGCTGCGTCCCCGCTCCGCCGAGGAACTCCCCGACGCGGCCAACCGCGCCGGGGTGCTCCGCCTGACCGCGATGCTGCTGTCGATCCTCGGCTACGGGGTCCTCTGGTACTTCGTGGACTTCCGGGTCTCCACCGCCGTGCTGCTCGTGGCACTGGTCTACCTGGGCGGCGGCCGCGGCTGGAAGGCGCTGCTCGTCTTCCCCGCCGTGGTCACCGCCGTCCTCTACCTGCTGTTCGGCGTACTGCTGAGGGTCCCGATCTGATGCGCCTGCCACGTCCGCGAGTGCCCGCCCCGCCCTCCGGTGGGGCCCCGTCGACCGCTTCGGCCGCCCCGGCGGGCCGCTGCCCGTCGCCGCCCCCGCACACCCGTCCCGCATCCCGGAGAGGAGGGAGGGGACCGTTCCCGCGGCCCACAGCCGACCGGGCGGCCCCGACGATCCGATGAGTCCTCTCGTCGAAGGCTTCAGCTCGCTGCTGGACCCCGCCGTGCTGCTGTGCATCGCGGTGGGAGCCGTGCTGGGCATGCTCGTCGGCGCCTTCCCCGGGGTCACTGCGACCATGGCGGTGGCCCTGGCCAGCGGCTTCACCCTGGCCATGGACCCGCTGCCGGGCCTGGCCGTGCTGCTGACCATCTACGTGTCCTCCAACTTCGGCGACCGGGTCCCCGCGATCCTGGTCAACACCCCGGGCACCCCCGCGTCCATCGCCACCACCTTCGACGGCTACGCGATGGCCAAACAGGGCAGGGCCGGGCTGGCGCTGACCGCGTCGGCGTTCGCCTCCGCGATCGGCACGTTCGCCGGCCTGCTGCTGCTGATGGTCGCGGCCATCCCGCTGTCGCGGCTGGCGCTGCAGTTCGGCCCCGCCGAGATGTTCGCCCTGGTCGTCTTCGGTCTGACCATGATGATCGGGGTCTCGGGCGGCCGCATCGTCAAGGGCCTCATGGCCGGCGCGCTGGGACTACTGCTGGGCACGGTGGGCCGCGACCCCATCACCGGCGACCCCCGCTTCACCTTCGGTGTCCTGGAACTGTCCGACGGCGTCCCGTTCATCGCCGCCATCATCGGCCTGTTCGGCATCGCCGAGGTCTTCGACCAGATCCTCACCCACCGCGCCGACAGCGGCGTCACGCCGATCACCCAGTTCGGCAAGTGGTTCCCCAGCCGCTCCGACTGGCGCACCATGATCAAACCGCTGGCCGTGGGCAGCGGCGTGGGCGGTGTGGTCGGCGTGGTGCCCGCCACCGGCGGCGACATCGCCGGCATCCTCGCCTGGGACCAGGCGCGACGCGCCTCCAAGCACCCGGAGAAGTTCGGCAGGGGCTCCCTGGAGGGCCTCACCGCCGCCGACACCGCCTCCAACGCCACCCTGGGCGGCTCCACGACCACCTCGTTGGCCCTCGGCATCCCCGGCGACTCGGTGATGGCCGTGATGATCGGCTCCATGATCGTCTGGGGCATCCAACCCGGACCGTCGCTGTTCACCAACAGACCGGAACTGGTCTACAGCATCGCCGGAATCATGATCACCGCCACGCTGCTGGCCCTGGGGCTGAGCCTGCTGCGCATGCGCGGCGTCGCCAAACTCCTCGACCTGCCGCGCCACTTCCTGTGGACGGTCATCCTGATCTTCTGCATGGTGGGCACCTACGCCGTCAACAACAGCGTCTTCGACGTGGGCGTGATGCTGCTCTTCGGTCTCGTCGGCCTGTTCCTGCGGCGCTTCTCCGTCCCGGCCGGCCCGGTCGTGCTCGGCCTGCTGCTGGGCAAACTCGCCGAGAGCAACCTGCGCCGCGCCCTGGAGATCGGCGGTGTGTCCAACATCCTGACCAGCCCGCTCGCCATGGCGATCCTGACGGTGAGCCTGCTGGCCCTCCTGGCCCCGCCGCTGCGCGCCGCGTGGAAACGCCGCCGCCCCGCCGAAACCGCCGCCCCCTCCCCCTGATCCCCTGCCGACCCGAGGAGACCGCGCATGTCCGAAGCACAACTGATCACCGCCCTGCCCACCCCGTTCACCGCCGACGAACGGCTCGACACCGACGGCCTGATCGCCGTGGCGACCCGGATCTGCGACAGCGGTGTCGACGGAGTCTTCGCCGCGGGCACCACCGGCGAGTTCACCGCCCTGGACGACGACGAGCGCCTGACCGTGCTGCGCGTCGCCCTGGAGGTGTTCGGCCCCGACCGCACCTACGCGCACGTGGGCGCGGCCGCTCCGCGGCAGGCCGAGCGGCTCGCCCGCGCCGCCGTCGGGGCCGGGGCCCGCAAGGTTGCCGCCATCACCCCGTTCTACCTGCCCGCCCCCGAGGACGCGCTGCTGCGCTACTTCGAGCGGGTCGTCGCCGCCGCGGACGGCGCCCAGGTGTTCGCCTACCTGTTCCAGGCGCGCTCCACCACCCCGGCCGCGCCGCCCGTGCTGCGCCGCCTCGCCGACGTCGGCGTGAGCGGCGTCAAGATCAGCGGGGAGAGCGACGAGTCCGTCGCGGCGTTCCTCGCCGAGGCGCCCGCGGGCTTCGCGTTCTTCTCCGGCAACGACGTCTCCTACGCCGAACTCGTCCGCTCCGGCGGCACGGGGGTGGTCTCGGGGGTCTCCTCGGTCTTCCCCGAGCCGTTCATCGCCCTGCGCGACGCCCTGCGCACCGGTGACGCTGCGGCCGCGGCCGCGGCGCAGCCCCTCGTGGAGCGGGCGGTCGCCGCGGTCAAGGCGGGCAACATCGCCCACCTCAAGGCCGGACTGGAGGTGCGGGGCCTGCCGGCGGGGCCGCCCCGGGTCAGCTGCGCGTCCGTCTCCGCCGCCGACCTCGCGGAACTGCGGGCAACCGCCGCGGCCGTGGCCTGAGCCGCCCACGACGGACCGACCACCACCGGCGTGGCGGGCGGAGCGCCGTCCGCCACGCCCCCAGCGAGATAGCGAGTGAGCGACGTGGCACTGAAGAAGATCATCAACAACCCGGAGGACTTCGTCGACGAGGTGACCGAGTCGCTGCTGCTGGCCCACCCCGACCGGCTGCGTGCGGCCTCGGCGGACCGGCGGGCGCTGGTCCGTGCGGACGCGCCCGTGCCTGGCCGGGTCGGGATCGTGACCGGTGGCGGCTCCGGCCACCTGCCCCTCTTCCTCGGCTACGTCGGTCAGGGCCTGGCCACCGGCGTCGCGGTCGGCAACGTGTTCTCCTCCCCCTCTGCCGAGCAGATCGCGGCGGCCACCCGCGCCTCCCACGGCGGGGCGGGCGTGCTCTACCTGTACGGCAACTACGGCGGCGACATCTACAACTTCGACCTGGCCGCCGACATCGTCGCCGCCGAGGGCATCGCCACGGCGACCGTGCTGGGCACCGACGACATCCTCTCGGCCCCGCGGGGCAAGGAGTCGACCCGGCGCGGGGTGGCCGGGCTGTTCTTCGCCTACAAGACCGCCGGCGCCGCCGCCGACCGCGGCGACGACCTGGCGGGCGTGCGGGAGATCGCCCAGCGCACCGTGGACGCCACCCGCACCATGGGGGTGGGCCTGTCCCCGACGATCCTGCCCGCCGCGGGCGAGCCCACCTTCACCCTCGCCGAGGGCGAGATGGAGGTCGGTATCGGCATCCACGGCGAGCCGGGCAGCCACCGGGGCCCGCTGGAAAGCGCCGACGAGATCACCGACCGGTTCCTCACCGAGATCCTCGCCGAACTGGACCCCGCCCCGGGGCAGCGGGTCGCGGTCCTGGTCAACGGGCTGGGCGCCACCCCGCTGGAGGAGCTCTACCTCATCTACCGGCGTGTCCACCACGTCCTCACCGAACGCGGGGTGACCATCCACCGCCGCTACATCGGCGAGTTCGCCACCAGCCTGGAGATGGCGGGGGCGTCCCTGTCGCTGCTGCTGCTCGACGACGAACTGGCCGAACTGCTGGACGCGCCCGCCGCCTCCCCGTTCTTCGCCCAGGGGCAGGTCGCACCGGTCGCGCCCGTCCCCGCCGCCGACATTCCCGTGGAACGGACGGACTCCTCCGGCGGGGCGCGGGTGCGGCGGACCGGCCGCACCAGCACTCTGCGCGCCCTGCTCGTCGACGCCCTGGCCGAGCTGCCCGCCCACGCCGAGGAGCTGCGTGCCCTGGACGCCCGCCTGGGCGACGGTGACCTGGGCATCACCGTCTCCACCGGCGCCACGGCGGTCCGCGAGGCCCTGCTGGGCCTGCCCGCGGACGTGCACGCGGCCGACCTGCTGCGGACGGCGGGGGTGGCGTTCGCCTCCGCCAACCCCTCCACGTTCGCCGCGCTGGTGGGCACCGGGCTGCTGCACGCCGCCGCCGAGACCGACGACGTCGACGGGGTCACGGCGGCGGACGCCGCGCGGATCACCGAGGCCGTCGCCCACCGCGTCCAGGAGCGCGGCGGTGCCCGGCGCGGCGACAAGACCTTCCTGGACGTGCTGCTGGCGGTGGCCGAGGCCCTGTCCGACACCACCGATGCACGCACGGCCGCCGAAGCCGCCGTCGCCGCAGCCGAACGCACCGTCTCCGAGACCCGGAACCTGGCCTCGGCCCGCGGCCGGGCCGCCTGGGTGGGGCAGCGCAGTGTCGGCGAACCCGACCCCGGCTCGGTGGCGGTGCTGCGCTTCCTGGAGGCCCTGCGCGACCGGATCGGCTGACTCCTCACCGGGCCCTCCCCGGCCCCACCGGGAAGGGCCCGCCACGGCCGAAACCGGCCACGGCGGGTCCTTCCCGGACAAGACAGCGCGGCAGGAACCGGCGGACGCGTAGGATCGACCCCCGTGGACACGGGCTCAGCGCACAGGATGGTCGCCCTCCCCGCCGGACGGGTGATGCTGTCGGACCGACGCACGCGGCGCAGGTGGCCGGTGGAACTCGCGCCCTACCGGATCTGCGTGGTCCCCGTCACCCAGCGACGGTACGCGCAGGTCACCGGGGAACAGCCGTGCGTCTCGCGGGGCGACCGACTGCCCGTGGAGAGCGTCTCCTGGTGGGACGCGGTCCGCTTCTGCAACGCCCTGTCCCGTGCCGAGGGGCTGACGCCCGTCTACCGCCTGGACGACGACGCCGAGGACGTCGCGTGGGATACCTCCGCCGACGGGTACCGGCTGCCGACCGAAGCCGAATGGGAGTACGCCTGCCGGGCCGGGACGAGCGGCCCGCGCTACGGCCCCCTCGACGAGATCGCCTGGTACCGCCGCAACTCCCGGGAGCGGATCCGCGACGTGGGCGGCCGGCGGCCCAACGCGTGGGGCCTGCACGACATGCTGGGCAACGTCTGGGAATGGTGCTGGGACCGCTACGACCCCGAGGTCTACGGCGACTACCGGGTGCTGCGCGGCGGCGGCTGGTTCGACGAGCACTGGAGCTGCCGGGTCTCGGTACGCCGCCGCAGCCACCCCACCTTCCGCACCGACGACGTCGGGTTCCGCGTCGCCCGCTCCGGCACCGGCTGAGACGCGACAGTCCGCACCGGGCCCCGTTCCCGGTATGTGTCGCTGACGGGGAACACGGGAAGTGGGCCCGCCATGACGACGCTGCCCGGAACCCACGAGTCGTACTGGATGGACACGGTCCCGCCCACGCCGCACCCCGCGCTCGACGGCGACGTGGAGGTCGACGTCGCGGTGGTCGGCGGCGGTATCGCCGGCCTCTGCACCGCCTGGGAACTGGCCCGTGAGGGGCGTTCCGTGGCGGTCCTGGAGGCCGACCGCGTGGCTGCCGGCACCACCGGCTACACCACGGCGAAACTGTCGGCGCTGCACGGCCTCGTCTACGCCCGGCTGCGCAGGACGCACGGTGTGGAGGGGGCGCGTCTGTACGCGCGCTCCCAGCAGGAGGCCGTCGAGCACGTCGCCGAGGTCTCCGCGGAGCTGGGCATCGACTGCGACCTGGAGCACGTGCCCGCCTACTCCTACGTGGAGTCCGCCGACCGCGTCGACCAGGTCCGTGCCGAGGTCGACGCGGCGCGTGAGGCCGGACTGCCCGCCTCCTTCACCACCGACACCGGACTGCCTTTCGACGTGGCGGGAGCGGTCCGGGTGACCGGGCAGGCCCAGTTCCACCCGCGCAAGTACCTGCTGGCGCTGGTCGCCGACCTCCTCGACCGTGGCGGGCAGGTCTACGAACGTACCCGCGTGGTCGGCCTGGACGAGGGTTCCCCGTGCCGGGTCACCGCCGAGAACGGGGCGACGGTCACCGCCCGCGACATTGTCGTGGCCACCCACTACCCGGTGTTCGACCGGGCGCTGATGTTCTCCCGCCTGGAACCGCACCGCGAACTCGTGGTGGCGGGCCCGCTGCCCGCCGACCGGGCTCCCGGCGGCGCCTACCTCACCTCCGAGCAGAACACCCGCTCGGTGCGCACGGCCCCCCTCAACGGGGGGCGGCGGCTGCTCATCGTCACCGGGGAGGTGTTCAAGCCGGGCACCGGCGACACCGAGGAGAGCTATCTGCGGCTGGCCGAGTGGACCCGCGAGCGTTTCGGCGTCGAGGAGATCACCCACCGGTGGGCCGCCCAGGACAACCACACCACCGACCGGGTGCCCTACGTCGGCCTGTTCCACCCGGGGACCCGGCACGTGTGGGTCGCCACCGGCTACGGGGCCTGGGGCATGAGCAACGGCGTCATGTCGGGCAGGCTGCTCGCTTCGCTCATCACCGGCGGTTCCGCGCCCTGGGCCGAGCTGTACGACCCGCGGCGGCTGCGGGGCCTGCGCGACGCCCCCGCGTTCTTCAAACTCCAGGCGTCGGTGGCCAGGCACTTCATCGGGGACCGGGTCGCCACCACGCACGTCGACTCGGTCGACGAGATCCCGCCGGGCAGCGGTGCCGTGGTACGGGTGCACGGGCGGCGCTGCGCCGTCTACCGCGACGACTCGGGCGACGTCCACGCGGTGTCGGCGCGCTGCACCCACCTGGGGTGCATCGTGGCCTTCAACGCCGCCGAGGAGGCGTGGGAGTGCCCCTGCCACGGTTCCCGCTTCGGTGTGGACGGTCGGGTCGTGCACGGTCCGGCCACCCGCCCGCTGGAGCCGGTCGACGTCGAGCGGCCCCGCTGACCCGCTCCGAGCCGCGCGGCGGTCGGCCTCGGAGGCCGTTTGGTCCGCCTCGTCGACCGGCCGCACGTGTCCGACCGTGTGGCGGACCGCGCCGAGGTCCTTCCTCTTCCTGCGGAACGGCTACCGCGGGAGGAACCCGTTGCGCTCGTAGAACTCGCGGAAGCGGTGGGCCCGGCTCTCCTCCGGTCCCCTGCGGACCACGGGGTACCCCGTGGTCCGCAGGACCCGCGACTGGCCTTCCGCGAGGGCTTGTCCACGCCCTGGTGCTCAGGGTGGACGTGACGGGCAGGCCTTCCTCGGGCTCGGGGCTCCTGTCCCGTGGGGCTCCGTGGCGCGGGTTCGCGCAGGTTCACCCGGCTCCTCGCCCCCTCGGTCGGCCGCGGTGGACCTGTCCCGCAGGTCAGCAGAACCGTCGGAATACCCGTGGAGCACGAGGGCGGTGCAGGACGCCCGCCACGCGGCGGTCCGCGTCTTCCCGGTCGCCTTCCGTGTCGGCGGCGACGGCCCTTCCGGGCACCGGGACGAGCGCGCCGCGGAGGGCTCCACCGGGCTTCGCTTCCGGACGGCTCGGGGAGTCGGCCGCGCAGAAGCGCAACGGGCCGCCGCGCCCCCGCGCGGCGGCCCGGGGAAGGCCGTGCCCTCCCCCGCGATCGGAGCGGTGGAAAGGGCACGGCCGTGGGGTGGAGGGTCAGCCGATCGGGGCCAGGTCCGCCGCGAACTCCAGGCCGTGGCCCGGACCGGTCGCCGCGTTCGCCCACCCGGCGGTGATCTCCACCCCGCTGGGGCGGGCGAGCGCGCCCAGCGCGGCGAAGGAGGCCCGGTCGATGTCCTCGACCATCCCCGCCCGAGGCACGCACAGTGCCAGCTGCGTGGACAGTTCCGGCAGCAGGTGCGGTGCGACGGGCACGCTGTGCCGCGCCGCCAGCTCCGCGATCCGCAGGAACGGGGTGATGCCGCCCACCCGTACCGCGTTGGGTTGGGCGATGTCGCACACTCCCGCCTGCAGGGCCGCCTCGAACTCGGCGGTGGTGCGCAGGTTCTCCCCGATCGCGAACGGGATCGCGGTGCGTTCCCGCAGTCGCGCGTGCGCCGCCAGGTCGTCGGCGGGCAGCGGCTCCTCCACGAAGTACGGGTCGAACCGTTCCAGGGCGGCCAGCGCCCGGACCGCCGTGGGCAGGTCCCAGCGCTGGTTGGCGTCGACCATGAGCAGCCGGTCGGGGCCGATCAGTTCCCGCACCGCCGCCACCCGTTCTAGGTCGCGGTCCAGCTCCGGTGAGCCCACCTTGATCTTGACCGCCCGGTGCCCGGCCGCCAGCCAGCCGCGCACCTGTTCCAGCAGCTCCTCCAGGGAGTAGTCGAGGTTGACCCCGCTGCCGTAGGCGGCCACGCGGTCGCGTCGCCGCCCGACGAGGTCGACCAGACTCACCCCGGCCGCCCGCGCGGTGAGGTCCCACAGCGCGATGTCCACCGCGGCGGCGGCCATCAGGGTCAACCCGCTGGTGCCCGCCTCACGCAGGTGCCAGCGCAGTTCGTCCCAGCGCGCCGGCGGGTTCACCTCGCGGCCCAGCAGCGCGGCCGGGCAGTCGTCGCGTAGCAGCGCCAGCACCGCGCCCGCGCCGATGAGCGGGGTCCAGGCGAATCCGGTGCCGACCTGCCCGGTGTCGGCGACCACCCGGACCACCACCACGTCGTTGCGGTCCACCCCGCCGTCCCAGGCCCGGTGCAGCGGCAGCCGGTGGGCCTCGGCGGTGATCTCGCTGATCCGCATGCCCGGTCAGTTCTCCTTGACCAGGGCCAGTCCGGTGTCGATGATCGCGCGCAGTTCGGCGAGGTCGGCCTCGTCGGGGTCGACGAACGGCGGCCGCACCCCGCCCACGTCGGCTCCGCGCAGCCGCGCCCCGGCCTTGACCAGGGAGACCGCGTATCCGGGGACGCGGTCGCGCAGCCGGACCAGCGGGTCGTAGAACTCGCGCAGCAGGGTGTCGGCGAGTTCCTCGCCCGCGTGGGCGGCCCGGTAGAACGCGGTGGC